>DXIF01000152.1 GCA_019113025.1 Candidatus Anaerobiospirillum stercoravium
TTCTTGCTCAAACCTGAGTTTGGGGGCCGGGAAACGCGCAGCACCTTTTTGGATAACACCGCTCCGCTGCGCGCGGGGCAAAAGGGTTGGTTGGAGCGGGGGAGCAAATAGCTATGGCCGTGCATGCTACCACCGGCGCTCAGTCCAAAGCGCAAGTGCAATTGGCCTTTTCCCGCCGGATTTCCGATATTTTGGTGTTTGAGCCGATGTTTGCCGCAATTCAAGACGCCTCCAAAGCTCACGGCGCCGTGACCGAGGCTGGGATTACCGCCATCTTGGGCCCCGAGCTCAGCGCGCAGCTGTTAGCTGAGTACAGCTATGAGCTCGAAGCGCAGGGCCTGTATCTGGCCTTTTTGCTTAAGCCTGAGTGCGGCGGGCGGCCCTGCAGCCACTCCTTTTTGACCGAGCCTATCGCCTGGGCTCATTTACCGGTGCCACAGGCGGGCTAAGAGGCTGGGCGCGCTAGGTCGCGGCGGGGCTCGGGCCGGGCGCTGGGTGGCGGGCGGTCGCGCCTGGGGCCGGTGCCCTGTGTTGGGGCACAGGGCGGAGGACGGGGCAAATCAGGCGCGCGGCGCTGGACTGAGCAAAACAAGATGATCCCCACAGCACACGCCTCAAATTCAATGCTACCATGAGAGGGTGCGGGTCTGACGGCGCGTCGCAGGTGCGACACGGTGGTCGAGGCCCTGTCGGATTTGTTTGGGCTGGTGCTTTAGGGAGAATAGGGCTCATGTATCCTGAAGTGGTGCCGCTGGACGGCAATATTGAGTTGGTGCAAAACTCGGGCGTCCAGTTTATCGATTACGACGTCTTAATGGACTTCAAGTGCAAGGATGACTTAAGCCTAATGAAGGCCATCGCCACGGGCTACTTCGTGCGCTTTGCCGCCGCCCAAGATGAGCCTTTAGTGCGCCTTGTGCCAAAAATTTCCTCCGAGCTTATCTATATCGACCCCATCAACTCCCGGGCGGTGGATCAAGACAGCGCCACTTATGCCATCCCGCTACGCCAGTCGTTGGAGCTCTATGATGGCGTGTGGTTGCCGCTGCCTTATCTGCCCGATCACATCAATCAAAACCAGTACGGGCCACTAAATTGGGCCCGGGCGCGCATCGTCAAGGTCGATGATGTCGGAGCGATCACCAAGTACTGCGTGGCTCACGGGCTAAACGCTGATGAGATTATTGCCGATTGCTTAGGCGAGCTGGTGCCCCCAGCGGTGCCCGGGGCCCAGCCGACCCGGCGTAAGCCTTCTAAGGCCTATTACCGCGTGGTGCTGGCTTTTGATACCAAGACCCAGCCGACGCTGAGCGCTGATGATGTCAACGGCTATTTGGCGCCGACCGCGCGCGATGTCGAGTCTGGCGTGCGCTTTAAGCTCGCCTATAGCGCTGATCGCTGCCAATCCTTTTTGAAAAATCGCCCCGGGGCCTTGCCGTGGGTGCGCGAGTGGGCCGAAGCGGTGTTCCGCGATTTGTACCAAGAGCGCATTGAGCCGCGCATGCTCGATGAGATGCTGCAAGAGGCCATCGTCCATGACCATGCCCATGAGGCGCATTATCTCAACGTCTTGGCCTTCTTAGGCTTTATGGTGCAGCCGCAGCCGGTGCACTTTATCGCCAATCACACCGCGGCCGACGCAGCGTTCTCCGCCTCCGACCCCAACTTTGCCAAGATGGTCAATGTCTCCTTGATCTTGGACATTGGCAATGCCCGTTCGTGCGGCATCATGGTCGAAGATCACCCCAACGCCACCCGGGGCGACGATGATTTCTCCGATACCTATGGCTTGGTGTTGCGCGATTTAAATGCGCCCGAGCAGGTGTACTCGCAGGCCTTTGTCAGCCGCATTGAGTTTGCCCGTCCCAACTTTGATTACGACAATCGCTCCGCTCGTTCCGGGCGCTCGGACGCTTTTAGCTGGCCGTCGATGGTGCGCGTGGGCACCGAGGCTAACAATCTTGCCGCGCACCGCCATGGCAATGAGGGCACCTCAGGGCTGACCTCGCCCAAGCGCTATTTGTGGAATATCCAGCCTTTGACCAACGATCGCTGGGTCTTTAATAATTACTCTTACCAGATTAAGAGCCCCAAGCTGCAAGCGGCCTTGAAGGGCATGAGCGACCGCGCTTATTTAAACAGTGTGGGCAGCTACTTCAATACCGAGGGCAAGGCCTACTTTGCGCTCGATGCCGACGACACGGTGTACGATAATCTGGAGTCGTGCTACTCCAATCGCTCGACCATGACCTTTATGTTAATTGAGATCTTCTTACAGGCCATGGTTCAGATGAACTCTCTTAATCAGCGTCAGCAGTGCACCTCCAAGAACACCCCGCGCCGCTTAAAGGCCATTATCTTAACCACGCCGCCCTCGATGCCCGCCGAAGAGCGCGAGCTTTATCGCGCCTGTGTCTACGAGGCGCTGGGCATTTTGTGGAAGAGCTTGGGCCTTGATTTAAGTCCGGCCAATGTTTTTAACTTTGGTTCGCGTGATAACTCCTTGCTGGCGGTGCCGATTCCTGAGGTCTACCTCGATTGGAATGAGGCTGAGGCCGGGCAAGTGGTCTATCTGTACAACGAGAGCCAAAAAACCTTCCAAGGTAATTGCAAGGCCTTTGTCGCAGGCCTGCGCCGTAGCGCCATGGGGCCGCGTTTAGGCGAACGCTTGGTCGATGGTGAGGGGATGGCGCTGTTGAGCGCGCGTATTGCCTCAGTTGATATCGGCGGGGGCACCACCGATTTGGTGATCAAGGACTACACCTTTAGGCGCGACGTCAACGCCTTTGAGGACGACATTCGCCCCAATGAGGTCTACAAGGACGGCTTTAAGATCGCAGGTGACGATGTGGTGCACGACCTGATTCGCGAGTGCATCGTGACCCGGCTGGCTTACACCTTGGCCGCCAATAAGATCAACTTCAAGCCGATCTTGCAGCAGCTCGTGGGCGAGGGCACCACCGGCAATGTGCGCACCGAGATGCTGCGCGCGCAGTTTACCCAGCAAGTGCTGGTGAAGCTAGCCTACAAAATCTTGTTCCACTTGGAACACTTAGATCCGTATGCGCCTAGTTGTGTGGTGAAAGGCACGGTCACCGATTTCTTGCTGGATCGGGAGGTCAATGCGCAGCTTGCGCCCACGATCAAGCGCATGGGCCCTTATGAGCTGCCCAGCGCTGAGGTCATCGCTTATGCCGATAATCTGATTAAGCCGTACTTACCGGCCTTCTCGATTATGGACTATAAGCTCAGCTTCGATATCGCCAAGATCAACCGCGCGCTGGTCGAGGGCTCACGCTTTAATATCTGCCGCATCTTGACCAAGATGGCCGAGGTGCTCACGGTCTATCAGTGCGATTTGCTCTTGCTCACCGGCCGCTGCTCGAAGCTGCCGGGCATTTACTCCTTCTTCTTGCAGCGCCTTAATATTCCTAGCTCGCGCATCATCCCGATGCATCGCTATCGCTGCGAGTCGTGGTATCCGTTCCAGCATGACGGCGAGTTCATCGGCGACCCTAAGACCACTGCGGCGGTGGGCGCTTTGTTGTGCTATCTGCGGTTGTCGCACGACAAGTTCCCGAACTTCCGTTTCTACTCGTACCCCGCGGAGGTCAGCAACAACGCCCACTACGTCGGCATTATCGACAATTCCAATATCATCAGCCCCGAGTCGGTGCTCTATCGCTATGAGTCGGCGCGCATGGTCGCGCGCCAAAACCAGAGCTCCGAGGACGATGAGGACTCTAACTTTGTCGCCGTAGGGCGCGATGATGAGGCCTTTAAGACCCAGCTCTCAGTTGAACTGGGCTATCGGCTGCTCGATGATCCGACCGTAGAAGCCACGCCGCTATTTAAGATCGAGGCGCTGGATCACATCGATGAGATTTACCCGGTGCGTAAGGCCTTGGCTCTGACTTTCCGCGATATTGACCGCGCCTCAGTCCAAGCCTTGGTTGAGGCCTTGGACTTTGAGCTCCAAGGCGAGGTTAAGCAACAAGCCGAGCAGTATTTAACGCAGCTAGAAAACCTCGAGGCGGTACTGGCGCCGCGCAAGGCTGAACTGGAGCAGCAGCTGCTCACGCAAGTTACCGCCGAGGTTAACGCCGCGGTGGTGGCGCCTTCAGGGCTCAAGGGCTTCTTTGCCAATAAGGACAAGCTGGAGGCTGAGCGCCAAGCCCAGATTTCGGCGCTCTATGCCGAGCGCTATAACGAGGCGGTGCTCAGTGCTTATTCTAGGTTGGCCGAGCAAAAGCGCAATGAGCTTGAAGATGGCCTCAACAGCTATCTGTGCGACGCCTTAAGCCGCAATATCGATGTGGTGCGCAAGCGCTATCGCGCGGGCTTTGAGCAGCTCTTGCACAAGCTCAATGTTGAGCGGGTGCAATTTGCCGTGACCTTGAAGACGGTCAACCGCCACTCGCCGTATCCTCTCGCGTTCATCAAGCGCAATTTGCCGCGCTTAAAGCAGGTGGAGAGCTTTGAGCTCGAGTCGGTGGTCGCCGACGATGGCCGCGATTACACCCCATACTTCAAGATGTACTTGAAGACCATCTCGGGGGCGCACATCAAGTACTTTATGGACTCGGGTACCATCAACTTAAGCGGCTTAAATCCGCGTTTGCGCCTTTAGTTTTCCTTTCCCCTAGAACCTGGCCGGGCGCAGTCCCGGCCGCTAGACGGCACGGCGCCGCGCCGCCGCAGCGCCGCCTTAAGGCGGGCCGGCGGCCCTGCTGCCGGGCAGTTAGTGAGCAATCAGGATCAACGATATGCACCCACAATTAGTTAATGCCACCAAGGCCGCTGCATGGGGCAGCACTTGGGTGGAACGCAATCAGAGCGTTGCCCCTGAGTTAGGGGAAAAGTGTGCCGACCTCACGGTCGCCTTAGAGCGCAGCGCCAACTTACTCAATTACAGCGCGACCAATGTCGCCGCCCGCCCCACCATTGGCTTATTTGGCGCCTCGCAAGCCGGCAAGAGCTATTTAGTTTCGACCTTGGCCGCAGGTTCTAGCGGGACGCTCTCAACCCACTGGGATGGCGCCGCGGTCGACTTTATTCGCCACGTCAATCCGTCGGGCAATAACTCTGAGGCCACCGGTTTTGCCACGCGCTTTACCCACCGTCAGGGCACGGCGCCCCAAGGCTTCCCCATCGAGCTTAAGGTCTTGCACGAGCTTGAGCTCGCCATGATCTTAATCAATGCCTTCTTCTACGATATCAACCAAAGCGATGTTAAGGTTCCTACGAGCGAGGACGCTTATCTGAGCAAACTCGCCGCGTTAGAGCCGTTAGTAGATACGGCCGCGCGCGCCGCCTTTATGCGCTATGACCCGGCCCAGGCACAGGAGCTCTCTGGGGGCGCGGGGGCGCCCGTTGTTTGCTCTGCCGGGCGCACGGTCAGCGTAGGCGGGGTTACTGAGACCAATTATTTGAGTCCGCAGCAGGTAGTAGAGCTGGCCGATTATGTGGCGCAAAACTCCAATGGTAAGCTCGGCTCCTTTGAGGAAATGCCACGCCTGTGGCAGCAGCTGCGCCACATGCTGCCCTTTATGACCTTAGAGGGGCGTATTAAGGCCCTGTCCATCTTCTGGCAGGACTTGCCGATTTTTTCTGAGACCTATCGGGTGCTGGCAACGGAGCTGTTGCAGCTTAAGGGCCACCAATGGCTCTATGCCCCTAAGGAGGCCTTTGTCACCACCAATCCGGACGGCTCCTTAGTGCAAAACGCCGCTGGTACCATCATGCACATCACTAAGCTCAGCACCATGTTTAGTGATAAGACCAGCTTAAATTGCGCCTTGGTTGATGCCGGGACGGTGACCCCAGTTACGGTGAATGCTTCGCGCCTAGCGGCACTGTCGCTTGAGCTGAGCTTCTTTTTGGAGAGCTCAGGTGAGCTCGACCGCTTTGATGTCTTAGATCTACCGGGCGCGCGCTCGCGCGATGTGGTCTTGCTCCAAGACGTCAAGGACGATGGCGCGGCCTTTACTCCTGGGATGGCCTTTGCGGCCTTGCCCGAGAACTTCCAGATGCGCGGCAGTGAGTTCTACCGCCGCGGTAAGGTGGCGTACTTGTTTGAGCGCTACGCCCGGCGCAATGAAATCGACCAGCTGCTGTTCTGCATTGGCGTTAACGCGCAGCAAGACGTCACCTCGGTTTTGACCATCCTCTCAGATTGGGTCGAGCGCAATGTAGGCAAGACGCCCGAGCGCCGCGCTAACGTCTACAATCCGCTCACCATCATCCTGACCCGCTACGATGAGGTCTTTAACCGGCAGCTGCGCAATTTAAGCTCGGGACTGCCGTTAGACATGAACCAAGAGCTCAACATTGCCTTAAACCGCATCCAAAAGCTCAATTGGTTCAATGAGTGGACCCCGGGCAAGCCGTTTAACCGCGTGCTCTTAGCCCGTAAGCCTAACTTAGGCGATTTAAACCCATGGCTTGAGTGTGACGCCAATTTGCGCGAGCTTGGGATTAAGGAGAGTGCCGCTCAAGGCATCGAGCAGATCAAGGCGGCCCTGTGCGCCGTGCCCGAGTTTAACCAGCACATTGCGGACTTACCGGCCGCCCTCAATGCGCTCTTAACCTTGAACGATGGCGGCGTGAGCGCGCTTGCGACCTTGATTCAGCAAGGCGCGCAAAGCGATGCTGTCCGCCTGTCGGCGCGCACCAAGAAAGCGGTATTTGAGGTGCACAAGTGCGTGGCGGACTTAAGCCCGTTTGCCACCCGCGATGGCGCCCAGCGCTTGGAGGAAAACCAGCGCAAGAGTAAGGAGCTGGCCTTAGGACTGTTGCAGTGCAATGTGCTCGCCCCGTGCTTTGACTTACTGCGCCGTTTGGTGGAAATCGACGAGGGCCGCCTAGAGGAAATCTATCAGCAGGGCTTCTCTTCAGGCTCGAACGTCGCGCGCTTTGTCACCGAGGTGTGCGCCGAGTACGAGGAGCGCTTAAACGCGCTGCAGGGCAAAGATCACGTCGCCTTAAACCAGATTGCCGATTTGGTCTGTGTCAGCTTTGAGCGCCTGCGCAAGAACATCGAAGCCGACCCTAAGAGCGTGGTCGGCTTTAGCCTGTGCTATAACATAAGCGAACAGCGCTTTAAGACCCCCGAGGAGTTAAAGGACGATGTGGTGACCTTGTTTAACCGCATCTTCGCTGAAATCGCCACGGCCTTTCGCTCGCCGCAGGTCGGCCTCAAAGCCCATATGATGCGCGTCTTGCTCGAGCGCGAAAACACCACCGAGGGTTTTGGTGACATCGTGCGCTTACAAGTGGAGCTCATGGCCCAGATTTTAAGCGAGTTTAACCTCTACTTAGGCGCCAACTTGCTGCCCAATAGCGTGACGCAAGCGGCGTTAGCCCAAGCCAAGGCTGAGGCTGCCGCCCAACTTACCACCTCCGGCGCGCAGCTTACCGCTACCGCGGCGGCCGCTTGCGCGCCCGCCTCAGCGGCGACGCCGTTTTCGGCCTTAGGGGGCGAGGACGATCTCGACGACTTCTCGGATTTGGCGGGACTGGACGACGAAAACGATTATGGCGCACCGGTCTCAGCCCCAGTTTCTGCGCCTGCTGCTCCTGCGTCGGCCCCAGCGGCCCGGGCGCCCAGCTCGGCGCCGTCCATGATGAGTGCGGCGCTCGCGACCGCGCCTTTAGGCGTCTGTGCTGAGATCTTGTCGGCAGGCGCAGGGCGCGAGCTCTTGCCCGGCGAGTCGGTTTTAGGTACCCCAGAGGGGCCGATAAATTGCTTTAGCAAGCAATCGGGTTATGTCAGCTATGACCCTAAGCACAGCGACAGTGCGGTCTTTAGCCGCTCGTGTACGCTTGATGAAACCGGGCTGTTGCCGCATCTTGATGCGACTAGTGCCGGCTATGAGTTCAAGTTTTTAAGCGACTTTGCCGCGACCTTGGGCTATATGATGTGCCAAGTTAACGTGGCGGTGCAAAGTAAGTATCACTTCTCCAGTGATGAAAACTTCTTATTGTGTGCGATCTTATCGGCACTCGAGGAGCTGAAGTAAATGGCGGTCATGGACAATTTAACCGCTCGTCTGACCCCGCAAGGCCGCGGCCGCGCTGAGGTTGCGTTGATGAGCTTTGCGGCAGGTAAGATCATCCCTAACTACCGCAACGAAATTGAGCTGTTGTTTGTCAAACGCGGCAGCGAAGAGCGCTTGGGCGATTGGCCGACCGACGGCACTGATCCCATGGGCTTTGTGCGCATCAAGCCGATCGCTCCGCAGCAAAAGGGCATGGACTTCATCTTTGGCATCGATGGCGCCATTGTCGATGCTCTCGCTTACGACCCCAACAAAAACTTCATGCTCAAGCTGCGCGGCGCCGATGAGGTCATCCGCTCCTTTAACGTCGACGTCCAGCGCAAAAACGGGCGCGGCCTCGAGGCCAACCTCGCCCGGGTCGACCCCAAGCCGCAAGCTCAAGGCTCAGGGGCCGCTGGGGCGGCAGGCTTTGCCGCCGCCCCGGGCGCCGCGCCCCAAGGCCCGGGCGCCCCGCTGGGCCCGGGGGGAGCGCCGACCGCCGCTTCCGCCAAGTCCGGGAGCTTGGGTCTGGGTAAGATCTTGGGGCTGATCTTCTTCCTGATTTTATTGGGCGTAGGCGGCTTCTTCCTCTTGCGTATGCTCGGTATGTTCGGGGGCGGCGCCGCCTCGGGGCCTGAGGCGCCCGCAGCACCAGAGGAGCCCGCGGCGCAAGAAGAGCCCACACCGGAACCTGAGCCTGAACCTGAGCCTGCGGCGGAACCTGAGCCGGTGGTTGATAATGGCTTAGTGAGTGCTAATGCCGCCTGCCGCTTAGACGGTACCTCCGGGGATGAGCGCGATGTGCTCTCGATGTGCCTTGCGACCAAGCCTTCTAAGGATGACTTAACCGGGATGCTGGCGGAGGCGTTACGCCTGGAGCGCTGCGAGATTGCCCAGCGTATTTTGCGCACCTTGGGCCGCGCCCCTGATGGCACCGCCTACGCCTTTGTCTATGCCACCTTTGCTGACCCTAATAGCGCTATGAGCAATAAGTGCATCGCTAAGCGCTCCAGCGACGCTCAGTACTGGGGCACCCGGGTCAAAAACGACCACGGCTTTAATCAGGCTGACGGCATCGCGCTGTTAGAGCAGCTTACCGGGCAAAAGTATCAGGCGCCCAGCGCTGCGTCAAACGTCACGGGGCAGTAGGGAGTGAGGGTTATGGTTAGTAAACTTAAGTTGCTCCGGGGGGCGGTGGGCCTGAGTTTGGCTGCGTCCATGGCCGCGCTTATGGCCACGCCGAGCCTGGCGCTGGAGCCCTTGCTCATGGCCGGCAAGACCACGCTCTATCAGCGCGTGCTCACGACCCCCAGCTGCCGGTTAAATCCTCCGGCTGCGCCCTATGGCACTCAAGCTGGGGTCGCGGTTCCGGCCTTTTCCCAGTATTACGTCTACCGTGAGGAGGATCAGGGCAACGGGCAGGTGATTTTGTCAGTGGGCCCGGATGCTACCGGCAAGATCACGGGCAAGCTCGACGCGGCGTGTACCGTGCCGTGGAAGCAGCAGCTCGCGCTCTTGTTTACCAACTCGGCCCAGCGCTATCGTGCGCTCATCTTCGATGAGGAAAATGCGCTTGATGCCATCATCGATAACGATGATGGGGCCGAGCGTTATCGCACCCTCTATGACCAAGTGCTGGCGGGTAATCAAGCTGAGCACGTTATCTCCATTGAGCCGGAGGAATACGTCGACTATCAGCAAAACTTCTACTTGCTGCCGATTTTAAACAGCGTTGAGAGCATGTTCCCCGACGGCTCCTATGTCTACAAGCATGAGATTGCCTCGATTACCGCGCCCGATGCGCAAAACGTAACCACGGCGCAAGCCGAAAGCAGTGCCGCGCAGACGCATCAAGCCGCAGCCGCGGGCGCTGCTGCGCCTGCGGCTCAGCCTGCATCGGCGGCCGGGGACGGTGCGACCGCGGGGAAGGGCGCCGCCGCTGGGGCTGAGCCCGCCTTGGTCGGCTTTAAGTCGGCGGTGGTATTCGTGATTGACTCGTCCATTTCGATGCAGCCTTACATCGACCGCACCAAGAAGGCGATCAATGCCATTTATAAGTCAATTGAGGCGTCGAACTTAGGCTCCAGCGTCAACTTTGGCATTGTCTCGTTCCGCGCGAACGTGCGTAAGGTGCCCGGTCTTGAGTACACCGCCAAGATGTATCTGCGCCCGGGCGAGGCGACTGATGCTAAGACCTTTAACCAAAAGGTCGCCGCCTTAGAGCAGGCCACAGTCTCCAGCGCCCAATTTGATGAGGACGCTTACGCCGGTATTAACCTGGCGCTGCAAGACATCAATTGGAATGAGTATGGCGGGCGCTATATCGTCTTGATCACCGATGCCGGGGCCATCGACGGCAATGATGCCCAAAGCACCACCGGGCTTGATGCCAATGCCCTGCGCTTAGAGGCTGAGCACTATGGGGCTGCCATTTACACCCTGCACTTGCTTACCGCCTCAGGTAAGCGCCATAACAATCATGACCATGCCCGGGAGCAATATGAGCTCTTAAGCTACAACTCGATTCTGGGCAAGCCGCTGTATTACCCGGTGAACGCCGGTTCGGTTGAGTCCTTTGGCTCGATGGTCGATACGCTAGCGCGCTCACTGACGGCCCAAGTGCAGCTGGCAAGCTCCGGGCAAATGGCCGCGGGCTCAAGTTTGAGCGCGACGGCGCCTCAGAGTCAGGAAGAGTCGCTCGTAGTAGATAGCAACGCCCTAGGCCTTGCGATGCAGCTTGCTTACCTAGGCCGCGTCCAGGGCACCAAGAGTCCTGACTTCTTGCAAGGCTGGATCTCCGAGCGCGATGTGGTCGATCACAATAAGGTGGTATGCACGCCGATTGTCTTGGTCAATCGCAATCAGTTAAGCGATCTCTACACCTTGGTTAAGGGCGTGCTGGAGTCGGGCATTGCCGGGCAGTTAAGCTCAGATGCCATGTTTGCCCAATTGCAGGCCTTGGCCGCGCAAATGGGCCGTGACCCTAACCAGCTCAGTAAGAGCAGCACGATTGCCCAGATGGGCATCATGGGCGAGCTCTTAGACGATCTGCCGTACAAGTCGCGCATTGCCTCGTACTCACCTGAGGACTGGTACAACTTAGGCTCGCAAGAGCAAGACAATATTGTGCGCAGTCTGGAGAACTCGCTGAACTATCTGCAACATTGCAGCTCCGATAACGATCGCTTTATCAAGCTCAATGTCGACGCCGATGCCTCCGATGAGGTATACCCGATCCCATTGGATGCGCTGCCGTAGCAGCACCGCTTCAGCGGCCCGGGCCGGACGGCCTGAGCCAACACCTTCGGGGGACTTAGCCGCGGAAGCGGCGCATCTTGCATTACAATGGGATGGGGTTGATTTTTTTTGTAGCTAGGTTTGGTTGGTTAGTTGTCTAGTGGTAGGTAGATGCGCTCATGCTGGTGGTAAAAGGGCTTAAAGTCTTACGCGGCAGCTTTAAGGTGACGCTTAATGACTTTTACATCGACGATGGCGAGTGCGTGGCGCTGTGTGGCGTCTCCGGCTCAGGCAAGTCTACCTTGCTTGAGGCCTTGGGCTTGCTCACTCCCGCCTTTGGGGTGGAACGCTTTGTCTTAGACAATATTGAGGTCGATGAGCTGCCCCAAGATGAGGCGCAGGCGCTGCGCGTCAGTGCCATTGGCATCATGCCCCAAGTGGGCGGCTTCATCCCCTATCTGACGGTGCTGGAGAACTTGCAGCTGCAAATTAAGCTCGCCTTAAAGCAGCAGATTCGTGCCCAAAGTCCCACCATGCACGACCAGCTCAAGACCGATCCCATGGCGCAAAAGGTCTCCTCCTGGGTCACCCAGGTCAACGATCTGACCTTGCCCTATGACAACAGTGATAGCCCGGGCGCGATGCGCCACAGCATTTACTTGGGTGCTACGCCCAATCCTTTGCTCCCATCGCACTTATTGCATCGCTTAAACGTCGAGCGCCTAGCCAAGCACGTCACCGTGCTCAATGAGTGCACCCCGGAGATGGAGCAAAGCTATTTAAGTGCCTTGCGGCCTTATTCGGAGAAATTGCAGCTGGAGGGTTTACTGGACAAGTTCCCGCACGAGCTCTCCATTGGCCAGCGCCAGCGCGCGCTCTTCTTGCGCGCCATTGCCCATAAGCCGCGTTTGCTCTTAATTGATGAGCCGACCTCGGCCTTGGATCCCGATAACGCCGAGGCGCTCTTTTCTCTCATCGATGATATCGCCCATGTCTCGCGCATCAGCATCGTAGTGGTGACCCACGATTTAAAGGCCTCAGAGCGCTATCGGCGCTATATCTACGATCGCTCCCAATCGCACAGCGAGTACTCGGTCTTTATCCCCGAGCCTGCGGTCGACTCCGTGGAAAGCGCCGATTTAGCGCCGCAGATCTTGCCCACCTCGGGGCGTTTGACCAAGAGCGTCTTTACCCACGCCCAAGATGCGTTGGTGCAAGCAAGCACCACCGGGACGCCCCTGCCTGATTCGTTGCCTGAGACGCTGACGCAGGCGCAAGCGCAGCTGCAGCCGGATCAAGAGCCAGGCGCCGGGGCCGGTTTAGAGCTCGGATCGAAGCTTGCGCCCCTAGTGCCGCCGCCAAAGTTGCAAGGCCTGCCGGAGGCCCAGCTGAAGGCGCAGGCTCATGCCTTAACCCGCTGGGGGGAGCTTGGGGCCTTAGGCGAGATCTTGGTCGATGTCCCGGCCGCCAGCCACATCATGGACAGCTCTTATACTAAGACCACGCAGCGCAAGGCCGCGGGAACCAGCGCTCTAACTTGGCTCCATGGCAGTGCTGGTGCCGATGCCGGTGCGGATGTTGGTGCCGGGGCTGGGACTGGGGTAAGTGCGGATAGCTTGAGCGTCGAGGAGCAAGCGGCGCTGCAGGCGCTAAAGCAGGCGCAGTCGCTCTTGCCCTTTGGCTTTAGTTATTACACCACCGCGCCGGACAAGCTGCATCGGCTGCAAGCACAGCGTAACAAGGAGGAGTTAGCCGCGGCGGCGTCAGCTGCAGCCTCTGCGGCGGCTGCGGCCGTCGCTGAGGCCGCCGCCAGCGGGCGGCACACCCGGGCGCGCGTTGCGCGCAAGGAGGGGCACCATGCTGTTTAAGTTAGCCGTGCGGCATTTGCTCTTTGAGCGCATGATGACCATTTGCCAGATTGCCGCGCTCGCTTGTTTGATGGCGCCGCTCTTGCTCTTATTTTCGCTGCGCTTTGGTATTTTGCAGGAGCTGCAAAACCAACTCTTAAACGACCCCAAGGTGTTAGCTTTGACCTTGGACACGTCCTATCGCTTGGATGCGACCTTTTTTAAGCAATTAGAGCAGCGCCCAGAAGTGGGCTTCTTGGTGCCCCAGATCACCGCGCTTAATGCCTTAATTGACCTCAAATTCCCGGGGACGGTGGCGCGCGTTTCGGTCTTGCCTACCAAGGTCGGTGACCCGGTGGTGTTGCGCTCAGGTATCCCTTATGAGCAGGAGCTGGCTCACGATGAGGTCTTGGTGTCCTATGATTTAGCGCAAGTACGCGAGCTCTCCCCCGGCGATAGCGTCACCATGGTGGTGTCGCGCATCCAAAATGGCAAGCGCGAGAGCGTGCGCACCCAGCTCAAGATTAAGGGCATTGTCTCGGAGCGTTTTGTGGGCGATGACTCCTTGCTCTTGAACCTTGATATGGTCAACGCCATTGATGACTATCGCAATGGCTTTAACCCGGTCTTGTTGTCCGATGGCAGTAATGTCAACACCCACCCACGCTTGTACGCCAAGTTTCGTCTCTATGCCAAGGATTTAGAGCAGGTCATCCCGCTGTACTATTACTTGGTCGATCAGCACTTAAACGTCAGCTCCAAGGTGCGCGAGATTGAAAACGTCAAGGCGCTAGCTCACGTCTTAAACTTTATCTTTGGCGTGATTGCCTCGGTGTCGCTGATCGGCGGGGCCTTAGCCTTAACCGGTCTGGTGCTATCGGCGCTGCGCGCGAGCAAGCGTAATTTTGTGCTCTTGCGCCTGATGGGCCAAGGGCAAAAGGGCATTTACAGTGTAGTCTTGGTTGAGGGTATGATTATCTCGGCGCTCGGCTTTATCTTGTCGCTGGTGCTCTATTCGTTAGGGGCGGGGATCTTTAACACTTACTTTGGCACCACCTTGGGCGGCTCGATGATTTCGCAGCTGACGGTTGGGCATATCGCCTTATTCTTTGCTGCAACCGTGCTCTTGGTCATGGTGATTTCCTTAAGCTGCGCCAAGTTCGTCTTCTTAAAGGCCCATATCGCCGATATCTTAAGAGAGGCCTAATTTATGAGCAATGTCCGGATGGTGGGCCGTCGCAGCGGCCCAGGCAGCAGCCTAGGCGGCCTCAGCCGCGGTGGCAATGGCGGTCGTCGCCTCAGCCGCATGAGCGCAGCCCTGGGGCTCATGCTGGCGGCCTGGTGGGGCGCGGCCGCGCCTTGCGCGGGCGCACCAGCGGCCGAGGATCAGGCGGTAGCGTTTAATCCTAAGCCCGCGGCCGATGATGTGCTGGTGCCGCTCCCGTGCGGCGGGGAGATGGCCTTTCGTAAGATTTACACCGCACACGATGCCAAACTCCAAGATAAGGGCTTTATGGCCGGTAGTACCCAAGGTGAGGCCTTGATTGCGCAAGCGCCCAATCATCGCTATATTCAAGGTGCGTTTCATGATGAGGGCGCCGCGGGGAGCGATGGGGGCGGTTATTACTATTTGCTGGCCAAGTACGAGCTGACCTCGTATCAGTACCAGCTGCTTAACGCCTACGACCTGGGGCAGGGCAAGTGCCCGGCGTCCAAGAAGCTCACGGTCAAGGATCGCATGGCCCAAGGCAACCTCTCGTGGTTTAGCGCGGTCGAATTGACGCGCCAATTCTCGGCTTTCTTAGCCTCGCCTGAAGCCAAACAAGCCGTGGATGCCTCTAACGGGCGGCTCACCTTGCCCCACAGCGATACTCAGAGCGTGGCCTTTGCGCGCCTGCCCACCGATAGCGAGTGGGAGTTTGCCGCGCGCGGCGGTAACGCGGTGACCTCCTCGCAATTTAGCGCCGAGACCTTTCCTTTTGCTTCGGGCAAAACTATTGCCGATTACGCTTGGTACAAGGGCCAAGGCAGTGCCCCCGATGGCAAGGTGCGCGTGATTGGCTTAAAGGAGCCTAATCCGTTGGGCTTATATGACATGCTGGGCAATGTCGCTGAGATCATGCTTGATCCGTTCTATGCTACCCGCACCGGCCGTTTGCACGGCCAAAGTGGCGGTTTTATTGTGCGCGGCGGCAGCGTGCTCAATAGCCAAGGCGATATGATCACTGCCTATCGCTCCGAGCGCCCGTACTTTACCAAGCAAAAGGAAACCTCGGGGCGTGACCTTGGCGTGCGTCTGGTCTTAGCGCTGCCTTTTACCACTTCGATTGCGGAGGTGCGTCAGCTTAATGAGGAAGTTGCGACCCTGGGCCAAGACAACGATGCGGCCGATATCAAGGGCGGGGGCAACCTCAATACCGTGGCGGAGCTAGATAAGATTATCGCAGAGCAAAAGGATGCCCAAGAGCGCTATCAGCAAGACCGCGCGCAGTGGAGCAAGGCCTACGATGAGCTGCGCCATAACCTCACCGATTTGCGCGCGCGCATGGTCGAGGCCAATGCCAAGCGCGATGAAATGCGCGATCGCGCCATCATCTCCAATCTGCGCTTAGGCGGCTATCTGTGCTCGTCGATTGCCTCCGAGCAGATTTCGTACGAGCGCACCTTAAAGAGCGAGGAAGTGATCCGCTCCATTCCGCTTCCGGCCTGCCGCAGCGATAAGGACAGCGCTGAATGCCAAGCGGCGACTAAGGCCCAAGATGAGAAGCTGGCGCACAATCGCGCGCTTGCAGCGTACATGCTCGACTTTTATGTCAGCTATTATGCTGACCACATCACCGATACCACCGAGACCTTTGATTACAAATTTGTCTCGGCCCAGCAGCGCAATGCCCAGAAGTCGCTGGGGCAAAATGCCGGGAGCCTTGGGGACTACATCAAGCAATTCGTGGTCGATGTCCATGACTACCAAAACGGCAGCCGCAATCTTGAGGCCAACAAGACCCGCTGGATTAAGCGCTGCCGCGCGCTCAAGCAATAGGGAGGATTCATGCTGCGCCTCAAGCGTTTAGCTGCATCAGATGCCGCGCCCACTTGGACGGAGCTGGGGGCGGCCTTAGAGCAAGTGCGCTCCTCCTTACACTTAAGTCCCCAGGCGCAGAGCTTGGTGGCAAGCTGGGAGCGCGATGGGGACTATCTCAATTTTGGCACCGAGCTTAGTGGTACCTTAAAAGACGTGCCCTGCCCTCATGGTGCTCCAGTCTTTGTTAAAGGCCAAGAGGTTGCGGCCTTAAACTTTACCCAGCGCCAGCAGCAGTGGCTTGCCGCCTTGCAGCCGCAGCTGCCGATGCAAGTGCCACCAGCACCGCGCGGCCCAGAAGGAGCTGAGACTTGCCCGTGGCGTAATCCAAACTATAGCGCGCCCGAGCGCGCGGCCTTGCTCCTTGCGGCCCTGGTGCAGCATCCGCAGTACTGTCAGGTGCTCGAGGACAAAGAGCCGATCATCCTGCCCTTTTGGGACGCAGCCTTTGAGGCGCAACAAGCGGCGGCTGCCCCCAGCGCCGCTGCACCCGCGGCCGCGGCCACGGCGGCAAGCGCCGGGGGCGCGCGCTGGTGGCCGTGGCTCGGAGCGGCGCTCGCTCTGCTGGCGGCCTTAGCCGCAGCATGGTTGTTATTTGGTCAGGCCTGGTGGCAGGAGCGCCAAGCCGCCGCCGCCCGGCACGATGAGCTCGCCGCGTTGCAGCAAGAGCTTGCCGAGCGCCAATATCAGCTCCATGACCTCAATCGCATGCTCGGGCGCATCAACCAAAACATCACCACCGCCGAGAATCATCAGCGCCAGCGGGAGCTCACCGACCGCTACCGCGAGCTTGAGGAGCGCCGCACCAACTTAGTTGCGATCTACCAGCTGTTAGATCAGGTCGATGAGAAGCTGGCGGCGGCGCCGCCGCCAGAGCCGACCCCAGAACCGGCAGCAAAGCCGAGCGCGCCGACTGAGCCCGCCTCAAGCAGCGCCGGGGACAAGGCCGCAGGCGCCTTAAACGCCGCGTCCGGGGCAAGGGGCGTCAGCGGCACTAAGAAGCTGCCGCAGTGCACCACCATTATTAAAGAGGGCACCATGCCCCAGCTGATTTTGGCCACCGATGGCTCCGGCTCGATGCTCGAGCGCATGCCCGATGGCGCGCTGCGCATTCAGGCGGCGATGCGTGCGGCTAATGCTGTGGTTGATGCAGTCGATCACAATGTGCCCATTCGCCTCTTTGGCATGCAGGGCTGTCCGCTGGCGCGTGATTATGGGGTGTTCTCCGGCAACCAACGCGCGGGCTTAAAGCGCGCCATTGCCATGACCAATCCCATCTTAAGTCCGCGCCCGCTGCAAGTGCTCACTCCGCTTGTCTCCGCACTGCGCGGCATGGCTAATGTTGCAGGTCAAAATAACGATGCGGTGGGCATCTTAATTTCCGATGGCGTGGATACCTGCAACGCGACCAAGGGCACTAATTTGTGCAGTCTCGCGCGCGAGATTCACGCGGCCAAGCCGCGGCTTAAGATTCACGTGGTGCTCATCGGCGATGACGCCCCGGACGCCAGCTGCGTGGCGCAGATTACCGGGGGTCAGGTGTATCGGCCTGAGAACGCGGCGCAAGTCACGCGCTCGCTGAAGCAAGCAACGCAGAGCCTCATCAATGTTTGTGAGTGACGGTGGCGCTTAGGGTGTCTAGTCAGGTGTCTAAAGTAAGGGCCTCAAGGGAGAGCTAGTGATGCAAAACGCGCATTTAAACAGCGGCAAAATCTCAGCTTTTGTGCCGATTGGTCAAGACGGCCAGCCGGTGTATCGCAATGCCGAGGCCTTTGTGGCGGCCTTGAATATTAATCCCCAAGTGGGCCCCAATTACACCCGCCACTTAGCCAAGCCTAAGATTGCCGCCGATAACGACACCATTGATTGGTATATCCCGTTTAATCCGAGCCATCCGGACGGCCAATACCGCATTGTGACTTGGCAGGCGGCCACGCCCCAAGAGCAAGAGCAGGCGCGCGAGCAGCTGCGCAAGCTGGAGCAAGTGTTAAAGCGCGTGGGCTCAGAGCTCCAGCGCCGCGGCGCCGAAGGCCAGAGCCAGCTCTTTGCTCACTATTTAACCGGGCAAAACTCGGTGCAGCAGCTCCCGGCGATCCACTTCCCCAGCCAAGATTATGTCTTTATCGTCGATGGGGTCGCGGTCATTACGTTCTGGGGCTTTAGCGCCAATGGCGCCCCCATGGAGCAAAGTCCTTTTGCGGCCTTGCACGGCACCGGTCCTGCGCTCGGGGCTGGTGCCGTGGGCGCCGGCTTAGGCGCAGCTTCCGCGCAAGCAGCGCCCCAGCAGCCTACTTTAGAGGACCAAGGCCGCAAAAAAGGCTGCCTCTTGGCTTGGCCGACGCTCTTATTGGGCCTGTTATTAGGCTTGCTCTTACTGGGCTTATTGTGGTGGCTCTTGCCGCTCTTATGGGGCTGGCTGATGTCCTTATTTGCCCCTTCCGTTCCGGCCCCGACCGTGGGCGGCGGAACCGACTCGGCGCTGGAGGCCCCGGCCCCAG
>DXIF01000153.1 GCA_019113025.1 Candidatus Anaerobiospirillum stercoravium
AGGCAGGCAGGCAGGCAGGCAGGGCAAATTGCGTGCCAAAATTTCATGCAGACTGGCTTATGTGCGCTATCTTACAGCTTTTGCTAGTCAATTTTGATCAAATATCAACCAAATGTTAGTTGGGCCCTTAATCAAGGCAGACGACGTTGCGAGCGTCTACCCCAGTTGCTGAAGAGGTGCCGCAGCAAGGTATTCTGGTGGGTTGCTGCCTTGCAACGCAAGTATGCAATTGTGAAATTGGGACACGACTATGGCAGTTTACGTCAATACAAACGTCAGCTCGCTCAATGGCCAGCGTTACCTGACCAACGTTCAGAACAGCCTCAACACCACCTATACCCGCCTCTCCTCGGGCCTGCGCATCAACTCGGCCAAGGACGACGCTGCGGGCTTACAAATCGCCGACCGCTTAACCTCGCAGATCAATGGCTTAAATCAGGGCAACCGCAATGCTAACGACGGCATCGCCCTGGCCCAGACCATTGAGGGCGGCCTCGATGAAATCTCCAACATGCTCCAGCGCATTCGTACCTTAGCCGTCCAGTCAGCTAACGGTACTTTAGGCGACGATGACCGTGAGGCGATTCAAAATGAGGCCGACTCCTTAACCGCGGAAATAACCCGTATTGCCACTCAAACCACCTATGGTGGCAAGACCATCTTAAACGGCTATGAGGCCGGTAAGTCGATTTACAGCGGCAAAAAAGATGGCCCGACAGTTGGTGGCAATGCTAAAGGATCGCTCGGAACGTTAACGCTGCACGTAGGCGCCAATACCGGCAACGTCATCAGCATGGAAGTCTACAACTTCGACTTCATTAAGTTGGTCAGCGCCGCCAATGCCACCGCCGCAATCGCTAAAGATGCTAGTGGCGTAGCCACCTTCTGTGTGGGCGGACAAACCGAAGCTAACGATACGATTAAGCACATCGATTCCATTATCGCAATCGTCGACGCGCAACGTGCCGACTTAGGTGCGATCCAGAACCGCTTAGAGTCCTCGATTCGCAACCAATCGAACGTCTCAGCCAACTCCGCCGACGCCCGCTCGCGTATCCGCGATGCCGACTTCGCCGAAGAGTCCGCTAACCTGTCGCAGCAAAGCATCATCCAGCAAGCCGCCACCTCAATGCTGATGCAGGCTAACACCCGCCCTCAGCTGGCGCTGTCGATGCTGGGTTAAACGCAGATTCCACGCTGAGGCGCTACGGCGCCCGCACCAAGGCCCAACTGCCGCAAGGTAGTTGGGTCTTGCGTTTGTGAGATCTTGTGTTTGTGAGGTCTGGTGCTTGTGGGGACTCTGGGTTGGCTTTACCTGACTGGGCCCTTGGTCCTTGGGTATTGCGTGCACCTTGCGTAAGCGTTTGCGGGGAAATTGGGGCCGCACAGGCGCGGTTTTCTGGGGCACTACAGGGCACGAACACGTGATCTTGGTTGGTTATCTTAAGGCTCACCTTTACCTGGGCTTGACCTAGGCCTAACAAAGCGCCACTATGATGTGGTAAGAAATTTAGTGCTAAAACAAAGGCGCGGTCACCTCAAGTAACTCAGGTCAGCCCCGCTGGGCCCGGCAAGATCATAAGCTCGCTCCCTTAAGCTGAGCCTTGCCCCCAGCCCTACGGCGATAAAACCTGCTCTACCTGCCGTCCTGCCGTGCAGCGCTGCATCCCTGCAGCTTTGCTTGCCGTATCGGCCTCTCAGTGCCTACTTGAGCCACCACACCGCCAAGGAGCCTAGTAATGAAAAGAAATTCCCACTTAGCCCGTCACTCCACTTCCGTGCACCGCATCCATCGTCGCCGTAAGCAATTAAAGGCCATCCATAAGATGCAGCACAAGCGTCGTCATATCTTCTTCCTCATGGAGAATCACGACTAAGCGGACGCTACCATGCGGCAAGCCTTGGTGCCTGCCTCCCAGCTACCTGGCCCCAGCCAGAGTGCAGCCCCATCATCCTGAGCTTGAGAGCTCACCCCTAAACCTCTCGCCGCAAACCAAGGCGGGCGGTTGGGTTCCCGCCTTACCTTCACCTTACCCTACCTTACCCTACCCTACCTTCATTCCACCTCTTCCCCAATTGGGCTAACGCTTGCGCTTTGCCTTGTTTGCCTTGTTGTCCTTGTTGGCTGTGCATGGCTCTTGGCCCTTGCCTTGCGCCGCCTCCTTGCGCCCTGCGTGCTCCCAGCGCGCTTGCAGCAAGCGGCAAAGTGGGCTTGGCCCCGCTGCCAACTTAGGACGTGCGGGCTTAAATTAAGCCCGGGCGCACGGGGCCGGGGCGCCCTGATGCTGTGCATAAAAATTGCTTAGCGATGGGACTGACTAGCCGGTGCTAGTCATGGCGCTGTAACTAAACACGAAGTGCAGCTAAGCGTCTAAGCCTTATGACCCCTGAGGTGCTAAACCGTGCTTGAGGGGCTGGGCCGCTTGCTTGAGAGGACTTACCGCCTCAAGCGAGGAGAGATGAGATGACCTGCGGCCCCTTAGGACGCTGCCTTCGTGGCGCTCAGATTAAGGAGCCCCCCCACCACGCCGCACCTTGCGCACCGTGCCTTGTGCCTTACGCTTTGTGCCCTGAGCCTTGCGCCGCCCTGCCCCAACTTTTTGTCCTAAAGTGGCGGCGGGGCTTGCCTGGTTCTTTGGGGTGAGGTGCGCTGGGGTGGCCCTTTGTTCTGACCCCGTTTGACCTAGTTTTTGTGCCCAGTTTGAGGCTGTGCCTTGCTACCATTAGGCTGTGCCGGTAGGCGATACCGGGCCGCATGTGCTAATCCCTCAAACCCACGCATATGCAGGAGTTGAGCTGAACATGTTCATTACCAAACCGCAAGATATGATGAAGGAGTATCGCAAGGCCTCGGTTAACGCTGAGCTCGCCGTTGCCGACCCTTACACTATCACCAAGGCTTTGTTCCAAGGTGTCTTCGAGCGCTTGGGCCAAGCTAAGGGCGCGATTGCACGCGGCGATTTGGCGGAGAAGGCTCAACGCATTGCCTCAGCCCAAGCCATCATCCAGCACTTAAAGGACACCTTAGATCCGTCCCATGCCCCGGAGATTGCTCATAACCTCGCCTTAATCTACGACTTTATGTTAGATAAGCTGGCTGAGGCCACCATCGAGATGAGCCCACAGCCGATCGACGACGCCTTACGCGCCTTTATGCCGATTAAGGAAGCTTGGGACTCCATTCCGATCTCGGCCATCAAAGAAGCCCAGAGCAAGATGCGCCAAAACTCCGAGCACTTCCAGCACAACTACGACCCAGACAACAAGCTGATCGACGGCGCGGTCTAACTTGCGCTCTACTTGCGGTTTAACTTGCGGGCTAACTTGCGCTCTACTTGCGGGCTAACCTGCGGTCTAACGCGCGGCAGCGCCCGCCCCGCTTGGCCCCTGTGGGGCGGCGCCTTAAGTGCGCTCTGGTAACTGGGACGATGGTGCCCCAAACTCTCCCTAAAGCTGTACCCTTGTGGTGCCGTCATTTAACTTAATGTGGCTTGCAAGCCGCTTAGGACGTATCTATGCAACAAGAGCTGCTAGATTTAGCTAAGGCCATCGACGATAACGAAGAAGCTATCGCTGCGGCCTTGGAGCAAGATGACTTGGAACTGGCAGCTGACCTTGCTACGGC
This sequence comes from Candidatus Anaerobiospirillum stercoravium, assembly GCA_019113025.1. Classification (GTDB taxonomy): domain Bacteria; phylum Pseudomonadota; class Gammaproteobacteria; order Enterobacterales; family Succinivibrionaceae; genus Anaerobiospirillum; species Anaerobiospirillum stercoravium. The sequence goes on from DXIF01000153.1 coordinate 3,626, forward strand.
CAAGCAAGAGCTGTTCAAGCGCCTGTATGAGCTGTCCTTGGACGTAAGTGACGACGAGCGCCCAGATCTCAATGAGTACTTAAAGTCGCTCTATGAGGTCACCGCCGAACAGCTGTCCGTGCTCAATGATGAGCAGACTAAAACCCGGGTGCAGCTGCGCAACTTAAAGCGGGGCTCCAAAGGCTCGCAGGTCTACAACCAAGTCAGCAAATACAATGGGCGCCGTCGCCTGTTCTAAGGCGGCCTAGTTTAAAGCCGCTTGGCCTAAGGCCGCCTGTGTAAGGTCGCCTGTTATAAGGCCGCCCGCTTGGTCTCAGGCCACTTGGTCTCAGGCTACCAAGTATCTGGCCTGGTCTCAGGATTGTGCTCAGACAGCATCTTCTTATTCGTAGGGCGTCTGTTTGCAGACTGCCTATGTTTTAGGTGAATCAAGGAATCATCATGTCAGTCGAACCTACTCCGGCTCAAGCAGAAGTTGAGCGCCCTAGCACCGAAGGTACGGACCGTGCAAGCGAACCGCTTTCTGTCCTTGATGCCACCTTCAAGACCCGCCGCCAAGTCTTAGAGGACTTCAAAGATGACTTGGGCTTTGACCCGACCAACCTAGACGAGCTCTCCTCGCACGTTGATCCCCAAACCCCAGTCGAAACGGAACATGTCTCCAAGCTCATTGAGCTGCAGGCCATCATGTCCGATATGCTGCTCGAGCGCTTTGCCGCCAATATGGAGGCCTTCCAGAAGTATCTTCCGGATATCTACGAGCGCTTTAAGGACTATAAGCCCAGCGAAGCCTTAGAGTTCATATGCACCTCCAATGGCGTACCAAACCTCTTCTTCCCCGAGCGCAACGAGTACTTTTACAAGACCTACAACCCAGTAGATCTGTGCAACGCCCAAGTTGACTTGGTGCTCAAGCATGCCCCATTTAAGCAGCTTAAGTACAGCGTTGACTATGAGACCTTAGGTCAAATTCACCACCGCTACTTAAACGATATCGTGCGCTTTCAAGAACAGCACGTCGCCAATAACCAGACCCCGCTGTTAGCTAACTCCTGCCCGATCTGCATCGTGGTCGGTGTGGGTCTAGGCTATCACATTGGTCACCTCTATGAGCGCATTGAGGTGGGCAATATGATCTTAATTGAGCCCAACGCGGATCTGTTCTACGCCTCGCTGCACACCTTTGACTGGGCCAACCTCCTGACCTTTATCTCGGAAAACAATCGCGGTATCTACCTCATGATTGGTCAAACCGAGCAAGAGGTGTTCGAGGATATGAACGCGTTCTACGAACGCCATGGCCGTATGTTCGCAGGTTTCTTGTGGAACATCGTGCACTATCGCTCGCCGATCATTGACAAGATCGTGGCCCGTATCTGCGAGGACTACGATCGTACCTACGCCACCTTAGGCTTCTATGATGACCACCTCTTTGCCGTCTCCCACGGCATGAACCATATCAAGGACAAGCTCCACTTTGTCTCCCGTACCGCGGACTTACCAGAGAAGTGGCGCTCCACTCCATGCTGCGTGGTCGCTAACGGCCCATCGCTCTCGCATGACTTGCCGTTCTTGCGCAAGGTCCAAGATAAGGTCATCATCATTGCCTGCGGTTCGGCCGTTGAGACCTTGTACAACGCCGGTATTAAGCCGACCTTCTATGCGGCCACCGAGCGCCTGCGCGTGGTGTCCGAGCACTTGTCGATCATCCCAGATAGTGACTACTTGCGCGACTGCATCCTGATGGCAGGTGACGTGATTCACCCGGCGGTCACCAAGTTCTTTGACCACCATGCCATCTTCGGCAAGACCGATGAGACCTTCTATTGGCACTTGGTGTGCCGCCTGTTCCGCGAAGGCGTCAAGATTACTGGCGTCTCCTTGATGAACCCATTGGTGGGCAACTTAGGCGTGGTCGGTTCCTCGGCTTTGAAGTTTAGAAATATCTACTTCTTTGGTATCGACAACGGTACCAAGCGCGCCGACAACCGCACCCACCCAGATGAGAACGTCTTCTACAAGACCCGTGAGGCTAAGGGCGGCGTGAATGAGCTCAAGTTCTCCTTAGAAGGTAACTTCGGCGGCACCGTGGCCAGCTCTTACCTCTATAAGCTCTCGGCTAACTACATGGACGTCATCATGCGTGGCGGCAAGAAAGAGGGCATTCGCTACTTCAATTGCTCCGATGGCGTCAAGCTCAAGGAAGCTGAGCCAAAGCACAGTGAAGAGCTGGAGTGGTGGACCGAGCTGCCAGACTTTGACCGTGACGGTTTCATCGACTTCATGGATCATGAGAAGACCTTTGTCCCTCAGGTCAGTGAGCTGGAGTATGAGCAACTGGTCGACAAGCACAGCTTCAAGCTCTTGTTGGGCCGCATCATGGTGATGTTAAACCGCGAGAAGCGCCCGCGCACCCGCTTGGAGTACGTCTCCTTACTCCAGAGCATCTGCGAGGTCTTTAACCTCTATAACAAGACCCGCGACCGCGACCTGCCTAAGTACATCGACGGCTCGATTTACGGCATGTTCGCCATGCTCTTCCGCGCGCTGTACCAGACCAAGGACGAGCAAGAGGCGATTCGCCTTGCCGACGCCCACCTGTGCTACATCAACGCCTTCCTTGAGGACTGCATGCGTCTGTTCGACTATGTTCCCGACTACTGCGCTGAGGATCACCATGTGCACATGCATGGCCATGTCGGCTACGACCATGGCAGCTTAAAAGCACCGGACTTCACCCCACGCAAGCCATACGTCACCGACGAAGACCGCGCTAACTACCCAACCCGCAAGTTCGTCAAGCGCTACGAATAGTCCGCCGCCCCGCGCCGCCTTGCGGCGCGTTGGGCGCCCGCTGGGCGCGCATACCGCGCGCCCTACCCAAAAGCAGCAACCGCTTCGCGGCTGCTGCTTTTTGCGTCTTACCTGCGTTTGATGGCGCCGCGGCACGTACCCGCGCGCTCAATTAGCGCCCGGGGTTACCCTGAAGCCCACAGCGCAGAGGCTGCTGGGAGCGGGACGCGGTGCGCCCCAACCAAGCTTGCTGGGCTCAGCGCGCTCCTGACCTGGGGCGCTTGGCCCCAGCCCGCCCGTGAGCCGCTCTCCTAGCAAGGCTTGGCGCGCCGTGCCCGCGCTGATGCGGCGCGCACCGGGGCCACGGGACTTGAGCCTACGGCAAGGGAGCGCTCGGGCGCTGCCCCCCAAGCAGATCTTAGTAACTCTCTTGGGCTGAACCGGCAAGGGGCATCAGGGCAAGCTCATCTGAACTGAGTTCACGCGCGCTCAGTGCAGCTTATCGGCGGGGAGCCCGTTTGCGCCTTAGCTTGAGCCTTAGCTTGTGGGCACCGTTACTTGAGCTCACGCGCGGCCATACTTTAGTACCAGTATGTTAAGCTAACAGCTGCCCCTAAGCGCAGCCAGATCTGAGGCAAATCTGAGGCAAATCTTAGGTAAATCTGAGGAAGCTACCATGTACGACCAATCGCAGCTCTATGAGCTCGAGCTCCCGCGCCTGTCGGTGTCGCGCTATCAGCGTAAGGACGGGTCATATCGCACCAATATCTTAGCCCAAGGCAAGCTGATAGGTCATATTGAGGGTGAGTTTGGCCTCATCTCCTTTCGCCCGGACTTTGTGGAACAATACCCGCAGCTTGAGGATCAGGAGATCTTCTTAGACGAGGACCAAGGATTTTGCTTCGAGCCAAGTGACGCTGCGGCGCAAGATGAAGCCGCCGATAACTGCGCTGAGGACGATGATCTTTTCGACCAAAGCCAGCTTGCGGCTTTTGGCTTGCCCCGCTTTGACGTGGTCTACGACGAATATGCTTTCTATGAGCCCTGCATCAAGTTCCAGCTTGCGGGGAACACGGTCGGTACGATGGATTGTATCGACACGCCGGCTGAGTTTGAGCCGAAGTTTGAGCAGCAGTACCCCCAACTTAAAACCAAATCCATCATTTTGGACGAGCACGACCGCTTCACAGTAGTCAACAAAATACTGCAGCCTAAAAAAGTGGGCGTAACCTTGCTCTTAGCCAATATCGCGCACACCTCAGGCTTAGAGCAGAGCTTGGCGCAAGCAAGCTCGCCGCAAGAAGCCCAAGAGCTCTTGCAACTTGCCACCCTCTTAAGCCAAGCAAAGCAGCTCGATCTGTCCCGACTCAAATGGCTGGGGCGCGACACCTTTTGGGGCCCGACAGCCCAGCACCTCACGACCGATCAAATCACCGCCCAGTTCAAGCGCGCCGCAGCGCTGCAGCAATCCGAGCGCTTTTACCAAGAGCTGCTCAAAGTAAGATTAAGCGCCGACCTTGCAAGTGGCAACTTTAGGCCTTTTGCCTTCTGGGGCCAGCGCCAAGATCACAGCACCAATCTGCTGTTTTTAAGCGATTTTGACTCAGGTGAGCTCTACTACTGCGGCTACAACGAGATTGAGCCTATTAAGCCCGAGCACTACGCCCAGTGTAAGGAGCGGCTCGAGCACTTCATCCGCACGGTGCTCGCCCAGCTGCCGCAAGGCTCAGCCATTGGCGCTGATGATCCGCTGCCTTGGGCCCTCGTGGCTATCTTTGCCGACACCTCTAAGACCGATAGCGGCATTAAACAAGCGCTGAAGCTCGGCCTTAATTGTAATATCAAGGTATCGCGCCAAAACAAGCGCTTTGAGTCATATTTAGAGTATGGCTACCAGAACAATCTAGCGTCGGCCCGCGAGATCACCTGGGGCGAAAAGCGCGTGCGCACCATGCAACTGCCGCTTGATCTGTGCCCGCGCGTGCTCAATAGCAAGCGCAAGCCGTATGAACTCTCCTTTTACCTCTACGGCGATTTCAGCATATACGATCAGTACTACGATCATCTGTTTGCTGAGGTCCAAAAGTCGGCGCAAAAGCTGCGCCGCGGCAGCGCGCGCTATACCGAGTCGCACATAGTCGATCGTCTGGTCATCTACGATCAGGACAAGAAGTGCTGGGCTGTCAACCCGGCGCGCTGTGATGAGGTGACCCAAAACGAGCTCACTTGGGTGCAAGGTTCGACCTTACCAATAAGTGCCCAAGCCATCATGAACAGCTTCGCTCACGCCGACCTTTGCCGCAACTTTCTGAGCGCGCATGAATTTGCGCCGATCTATAACTGGTTCAACGAGGCGCCGAGCGTCGATCATAACGGCAAGCTCATGGTTCAGCTCTACGCCTTAAGCTTGTTCCTCGCCTTAAGAGCGCGTGCGCAGGCAGCATGCCACGGCGCCTTTGGCCGCCGCCCTAACGCTGAGGAGCAAAAGCTGCTTACCAATACTGATGAGCTCTTAAGGCACCTGCGCTCCATCGAGGGCCACTGGGACGGGAGCAAGCTGACCATTACCAAGCTCAGTGACGAGCAAAAGGAGCTCTTAGCGCTCTTAGGCTTTGAGCTCAAGCCTAATGCTGACGGTAAGCTGTGCTCCAGCTGGGAAGAGTGGTGCCAGCTGGGCAGCGCAACCAACTAACCGCCCCAGCCACCGCTCCAGCGTGCCGCCCGCCCCGGCACAATCAGAAGCCGGGGTCGCGTCGAAGCGGCACCACCTAGCAACAAACAATAGAATCAAATAATTACCATTAAAAAAGCAGCGCCAGTAAACTGGAGCTGCTTTTTTAATGAGCAGCCGGTGGTTGGCCACCGGCCCCAGTGCAAGGCCTTGGACGAAAATCCTTGGCCTTACGGCGGTGGTAAGGGAAGCCGTGCGGCTACCCCTTACTGCTCATTCTTCTTGATGGTGAAGACACGACGGTGCGTGACCTTAGGACCATTACCAGCGGAACTGCCACCGGCGGCGCCACCCTGAGGCTGATAGCCCCCGCCTTGCGGCTGGTAGCGGTTCTGGTAGCCACCCTGCTGGTAGCCGCCTTGCGGCTGATAGCGGTTTTGGTAACCGCCGCCCTGGTAGCTATTGCCACCTTGGTAGCCGCCCTGAGGCTGGTAGCGGTTTTGGTAACCACCACCTTGGTAGCCACCGCCCTGCTGGTAGCGGTTCTGGTAGCCACCTTGGTAGCCACCACCCTGCTGATAGCGGTTCTGGTAACCGCCGGTCGAGCTAGGGTAGGAGTTCTGCTGGTAGCCGCCCTGCTGGTAGCCACCACCCTGCTGGTAGCGGTTCTGGTAGCCCCCGGCCGTGTTCGGGACACCCGGACGCGGACGATTTGGGGCCCCCGGACGACGCTGCGGCTTCTTCGGCGCCATCTTCTTCTTGGCCTTGGCCTTGAGCTTGGCGACGTGAGCGGCGATCTCCTTCTTAATGCGCTCGATTTCCTCGAGGGCATTAGCCTTGTGCTCCTCCTCGACGTGGCCTGCGAAGTTACCGTCGAGGTCGACGCGGTCGACGCCCTCAGATAAGCGCTGCAGGTACTGCAAGGAGTGGCAGTAGTTATGGAGGATCTTGTAGCGCTCCTTGTCAAAGTACTTGAACTGAGCCTCCATCGGGCGCAGCCGCTCCAAGATGTCTTGGGCGATACCGACCTTGAGTGGGATACGCTTGTCGCGATCGACGAAGATCGCCTTCGGGAAGGCAATGGCCAGGAAGCTCAAGAACTTATTACGCGCTTCCTTTTCGCGGGCGCGGCGCTCTTGAGCAGCCTTACGCTCAGCCTTGACGCGCTCCATGCGCGCCTTCTTCTCAGCAGGCGAGAGGCGGCGGCGCACCGGCTTCTCAGGCT
>DXIF01000154.1 GCA_019113025.1 Candidatus Anaerobiospirillum stercoravium
CACGTACACTATCATTCCCGATGTCTCCCCCAGCCAACTAATCCGAGCCAAGCGCGCCCCAAACGGAGCCCCCCGGCGCAGGCCAAGCTTTAAGCCCAGCGCGGCAGCGAACTTGGCAGCAACGGCGCGGCGCGGTACAGTCAAGGCGAGGCACGAGAAGCGCTGCGAGCGATGCGAGTATGGCATAGCAGGCACAGGGCTGCTGGGCGCGGCGCGGCACGGCACGGCGAAGCTAGGCGCGCCACTGCAAGGCGTGGTGCCGCAGATGTGGTGCGCGTGGCGTGGCGAAACAGCTGCGGCGCAGCGTGGCATTAAGTCCTAATCTTTTTCACTTGCACTCAAACGGTGCGCAAGCGCGGAGCGGCGCGCTTTCATGACTTGTGTCCCCTGAGCTAAAATCCGGCACAGCTGCAATTGCCCCTCACACCAAGCAATTGCCCACTGGGCTCGCTGCGACCTGCCTTAAGCGTATGACTACTGGGCCGGGCCGCCCCACAGTGCCAAGCCACGTCGTACCATGCTGTGACGCCCAGTGCTGATTTGGAGGCCTTATGCGCACACACTTCAAACTGCTGCTCGCCCTTTGTCTGACCTCGTTTTTGTCATCCTTCATGGGCTCGTCGCTTAACATTGCCATGCCGTTCATCGCGCAGGATTATCACTGCTCCCCGGAGAACGTGACCTGGATGATTAACGCCTTTACCGCCAGTACTGCCGCCTTTCTCTTAGCCTCAAGTGCCCTCGCCAACCGCTTTGGTTACCTCAAGATCTTCCTCATTGGCGCCTTAAGTTCAGGAGTCATGAGCTTTGCCGTAACCTTAGCCCCCGAGCTGCTCTCAGGCTCAATCGTGCGTGCCATCCAAGGCATGACCATGTCCTTGATTTTCTGCACCGGCATGGCCTTAATCTCCCAGCGCGTTGAGCGCGAATATCGCGCCTTTGCCATTGCCTACAATGTCGCCTCGGTCTATGCGGGACTTACCTTTTCGCCCCTGCTTTCGGGCCTGATTGTCGACACCATTGGCTGGCGCACCATGTTCTACATCACCGCGGTGGGCATGGTGGCCTCATTCTTCCTGACCTATCATGAACCCAAGGATCAGCCCATCACTCAACAGCTGCCGCTGGGGCGCATGATTGCGTCTTTTGCCGTGGGCGGTGCGATTTTGCTCGCGCTCTCGGGCTACACCTCCTACCACAACTTCATCTACCTACTCATCGCAGGTCTCATCGGCTTAGTCATCTACCTCATCGTTGAATACCGCGCCAAAGAGCAACTGCTGCCGATTCAGTTCATCTGGGGCAACAACGTGCTCAAGTACGCGCTCTTTGCCTCGACCTTCCACTACTTTGGTAGCTTTGTCTTCACCTTGCTCATTGCGATGCACCTGCAGCTCATTGTAGGCTACGCTGCGGCCACCACCGGCTTTATCCTGATGGTACAGCCGTTTTTGATGGTGGTGTTTTCAAGCCTCTCGGGCAAGTTAAGCCATATCGTAGGCCCGCAGTACCTGACCATTAGTGGCATGGTATTGTGCCTTGCTGGTGTCATCGTCTTATTTGGTCTAGAACCAAGCAGCAGCCTCACCATTATCTTTGTGGCGCAAGTGCTCTTAGGTGTGGGCTTTGGCTTATTCTCTGCGCCCAATACCGTCATCGTTATGAGCTCGGTCGAACCACGCCATTATGCCATGGCCTCCGCGGTGCAATCGATCTCGCGCACCGTAGGGCAAGCAAGCTCCATGGCGGTGCTCACCGCCTTGCTGCACTACACCATCAACGCCGAAGTTGGCACCACGCTCTACATCAGAGAGCTGAGTAGCTCAATTCACCTCTCGCTCACCATTTCCTCGATCTCCTACGGCATAGGCTTAATCTTCTGCCTACTCTGCCTCAAAAACCGTATCGCAATCGTGCGCGCCCGCCGCGCCGCCGCCGCGCAGCAAGAGCAGCAAGCGCAAGCTGCTCCTGCCGACCAACCAGCTCAGGCCCAAGCTTATGAGCCCGCCGCTGAAGCGCAAACGGCCGGGCAAGCAACTTCCTCAACTGCGGTGCCCGCTCAAGCGCCCGCTCCAGTATCCAGCACTGAACCTAAGGCATAAGCAGCGATGCGGTAAGGCTTGAGCGCGAGCTGAGCGCCAGCACCTGAGTTAAGGCTGAGCGTTTTTGCGCATACCTGAGCGTACAAGGCAGTACCGCTGGCTGCCCACAATAAGCATGATGCGCAGCTTACGGCGCCCAACGTCTCCGTTGATTCCAGCGCTTCCGTTGATTCCAGCGATCTTGACGGGGGCGCAGGTGCGACCTATGCTCACAGGCGCCCGCCCCAATGCCGGGCATGGTTTCTGGTTTGGCCGCGCTCCCTACCACGTGATTTGGGGGTATCGCGCGCTTCCTGCTCACATGAGGTCTTATTGTGCTGATTCGCAAAACGCTTCCTGAAGATCTGCCTTTACTCGATGACATCTTTACTCAGTGCCGCGCCTACATGGCCGCTGAGGGCAATCCGACCCAGTGGGATGAAAAGTACCCCACCAGCGCGGTAGTAGCCGAGGACATCAAGCAAGGCACCGGCTACGTCTGCGTCAATGATGAGGGCAAGGTGGTCGCCAGCTTTGCTTTAGGCACATATGAGCCCGAGTATGACCGGCTACGAGACGGTGCGTGGCACAGCAATGCGCCTTATGTGGTAGTCCACCGCATGGGGGCGCTGCCGGGGCAAGGCGCGGGGCAGTTCATCTTTGCGTGGCTGATGGCGCGCTACAGCCACATTCGCATCGACACCCATGAAGACAATAAGACCATGCGCCACATCCTAGGCAAGCTGGGCTTTGCCTATACCGGCGTAGTCTCCTACGAGGGCTATGGCGACCGCATTTGCTTTGATTACGTCGCCCCAGAGAGCAAGCACAAGCCTGCCTTGCTCAATATCCGCAAGGCCACCACCGCGGACCTTAATCGCATCGACGAGCTCTTTGAGGGCGCGCGCCAATACATGTACGCCCATAACAACGTTAACCAGTGGAAGAATGGTTTCCCCAGCCAAAGCGACGTGGTGCCCGCGCTGGAGGCCGGTGAGCTCTATGTGGTCGAGGACGAAGACCACAGCAACGAAGTCGTCGGCACCTTTGTGCTTTCCGACTACGAGCCGGTCTATGACCAGCTGCAAGACGGCACCTGGCAAGCAGACCTGCCGTACAAAGTCATCCACCGCATGGCCACGGTCCAAGGCCGCGGGGTGGGCACCTTTATCTTCAAGCTGCTGCAAGCCCAGTACCCTTATCTGCGCATCGACACCCACGCCGACAATCAGACCATGCACAACCTCGCCCTCAAGCTAGGCTTTAAACATGTGGGCAAGGTCTTCTACGACAGCCGCAACTCCGGCTGGCGCGAGTGCTACGACTATCTGCGTCCCAGCACCAAGTAGATCCCGGCTCAGCCGACATCGTGGTGCAGTAGAACAGCATTTTCTAACAGGGCAACATCCTAAGCCTAAAGGCCAAAGTCCTGAGGCCGCTTGATCAAAAGCTAACAAACGGGCGGCTGTAACTGACCTCGGCCACAAACAGGGGTCAGTCGGAGCAGTCCGCACGGCCGCTGGGGCGGTCCGCAAGGCGGGCGCGCGGCAGCGGCTTTATTTTTTGCAGATGCAAAAAGGCCTGCACGGGACACTGCTCACGCAGCGCTCAATGCAGACCTTGGGGCGGCGGCTTCAAGTTGGCCTTAGGGGCCTCCTTGTTAAGTTAAGCCGCCGGATCGTCTAACTGAATTGGGTAGACGCGTAACGCTCGCTCTTACCACCAAGCCTCAGCCTGGACACCGAAGTTCCACTCGGAATCATCGGTGGTGTTGCCATAAGCTGCTGGGATGTAGTAATTCATGCCCTCGTCGCCGTTAGCAGCTAAGTAGGAAGCGTAGACACGCAGCTCTGGACGGCTCATTAAGCCCTTGCCTGGAGCGATAGCGTATGCGATGGTGTACTTTTGACCATCCATCGAGCCATCGGTGCCATCCTTATACTCGACATCTTCCCAGTACGAGCCAACTTCAGCTAACAGACGGGTGTAAGTGGTTAACTGATAGCCAGCACGAGCTACAGCACGAATAATGGAGTGGTTATCCTCCCAAGCGGTCATGTCAGAAGCATAACCGTATTGCAGGACGTGGGTGAACGAGAAGTTATCGGTTACGTTGATTTCACCGGTGTTGATGATGCTGAAGCCATCGGCATCTTCGGTCTTATTCCAGCTGTCATACCAGCCACCACCGAAATCGATAACGTTGTGAGCTAAGGCCTTGTTAGCATATTGGAACACGGTCTTGTTGTAGCCAGCGCTAAAGTTCTGGCTAAACTCAATGGTGCCCATGAACGAGGTCTTCTGCTCCCAGCGAGGATCGCCCACAACGTGGCTAGCTTCGTTTTGTGTACCTGCGTCAGTAATATGTGGACCAAACTCAGGCTCATCTGGAATTGCCACAGTTACGGTGAACTGAGTCCAAGCACCTTCCCATGGAGCCCAACCAGCATAACGAGCATCTAAGTAGTTAACATTGAGATCGCCCTTCAACCATTTATCCCAAGTTAGTGGATCGTAGCCAATGGACTCATCCAGAGCGTACTCAATATCCTCGGAATCCATACGGAACCAAGCAAAGGAGAAGGCACCTGGACCTGCCTTTAAGTTCTCGATACCAGCACCGGAACCGGAGATGTTGAGGTACTTGGAGTCGATGATGTGGATATCAGCACGTTGGTAGTAACGCTTACCAGCCCAAATTACGGCATCCTTTTGACCTGGGATTAAGCCCTTAACTTGGAGATTGAACTGACGTAAGCCAACGTTGAAGTCATCATCGTTGAGATCTTCGCCGTCCTTGTGGCCATCGGAGTTAAATTGGACTAAGGAATCGATATAGAAGCTTACATCGTTTACCTTGTAAACTTCGGTACCGAACTCGAGCTCGGTGTAGGTGTCGGCCTCGTTACCTAAACGACCAACCTTGTTTTGATTCCAACCAACTTGAGCGCCTTCGCTGGACTTACCAACACCGGCACGGAAGTAGCCGTGGAAGTCAAAGGATGGCTTCCAACCTACGTCGACCGAGGCAGCCTTACCGTCATTGGCAGCAGCAGCATCCACGATAGCCTTAGCACGGGCGCTCTCAGCCTCAGCCTTAGCCTGAGCAGCCTCAGCAGCACGCTTGGCCTCAACAGCAGCAGCCTCAGCACGCTGAGCGGCAGCAACGGCCTCACGAGCAGCGGCTAATGCGGCATCGATGTCAGCTTGACCTGCGGCAGCAGCATTGCTGCTGTATAAAGTCATGCTGGCAGCTAAAACTGCGGCGGTAAGGGTCGAAAACTTAAATACCCCTTTCATGAAAATACCTTAATTACGACTTGCAAAAGACACTTTTAGTTTGCTCAAGCTACGTGGGATAAGAAGTATCAGCTTTGGCATAACGCAAATTCCCCGCATCAGACGCTATGCCAGTTGGTACTAGGTAAGGAGGAGCAAACCACCTTGGGATAGAACTTTTAGCTCTTATTACGGTCTGAAACTCTGACTTCAATGAACCTGCGGCTTGATTACTCTTACTTTGCGCTCAGGGGATAGAAACAAGAAAAAGTACGCCAGCGCACAGGGCCATCTTTAGCCTAAGAGCGAGCAGACGGTCAAATAAGAACCTCACTTATGTTGGGGGAAACTGAATCTTGGGCCAAACCATCTGAGCTCCAAAAGCAGATCAGTTCTTTGGCCCGGCATTGTAGGTTAGATGCAGAGTAGATTCTGACTTTGTCTTTTGAGGATGTGATACCGTCCCCATAACCTCCCTATCATCTTTCCTAAATGTTGCGCGCGATCATAAAACCTAAATTGCGCGCCGGTACTGAATGCTCTTGGTGCGAACATCTATCGCATCAACGGTGAAAGCAGGCAGACCGTTGCGGCGCGGCCGCGCGGCGTAGTGCAGCTTTCCGCCTGCCGCTATCTGCGGCAGGCGACGCCGGTTTTAGGCCGCGCTCTCGTTGCGCTTTGGCTTGGCCTCAGGCCAAGGCTGCTTTTCCTCTTCGCGCGCGTAAATACGCTCACCGGCCTCGTTGAATAAGAGGCAGTTCTTGGCCAAGCAGTTGAGCTCGACCTCGCGGCCGGTGTGAACCTGAACGTCGCCAGGGATGATGATCTTGAAGTTGTCCTGACCGCAGCTAGTGCCGTAGAGGTAGGTGTTGTTGCCTAAACGCTCAACTACGTCCGACTTGAAGTTTAAGGTTACGGTCTTGTCGCCACCAAAGCGCTCTAAGGCTGCTTGGGCGCCACCGATCGAGAGGTACTCAGGACGAATACCGACAGTGACCTTGTCGCCGACCTTGAGGCCCTGAGTTAAAGCTGGGATGACCTCTTGGTTGCCCCCTAAGTCCACGGTGACCTCATTGTCGCCAATAGCCTTAATCTCAGTAGGCAGGAAGTTCATCTTTGGCGAGCCAATAAAGCCGGCGACGAACTTGTTGCATGGGTTGTAGTAGAGCTCTAACGGCTGACCGACCTGCTCAATCTTGCCGAAGTTCATGACCACAATCTTGTCGGCTAAGGTCATGGCCTCAACCTGATCGTGGGTAACGTAGACCATGGTGGTACCCATGTCTTGGTGCATGCGGGCAATGTGCAGACGCATCTCAACACGCAGCTCGGCGTCCAAGTTCGACAATGGCTCGTCGAAGGTGAAGACCTTAGGGTTGCGCACAATGGCACGGCCGATGGCAACACGCTGACGCTGACCGCCGGACAACTGCTTTGGCTTGCGATCCAGTAAGTGGTCAAGCTGTAAGGCCTTGGCCACCTCGGTGACCTGACGGCGAATCTCGTCCTTTGGTACCTTGTTGATCTTTAAGCTATAGCCCATGTTCTCGGCTACGGTCATGTGTGGGTACAGGGCATAGGACTGGAACACCATCGCCACACCGCGATCAGCAGGCGAAACGTCGTTTACTACTTCATCGTCGATCAAAAGTTCACCGGCGCTGATGCTCTCAAGACCTGCAATCATACGCAGCATGGTCGACTTGCCGCAGCCCGATGGACCGACGAAGACGCATAACTGGCCATCCTCGATTCTCAGGTTGATGTTGGAAAGGGTAACCACCTTTCCGTAGGCCTTGACGACGTTCTTGAACTCAATGCTTGCCATGGAAGACTCCCACTATGCTCCGACCACTAGCACATAAAATGCGGCGTTACCACGCCCAAGGCCGCGCACGGCTTGCTCACGCCAGATTGCAGGCGCCCCGCGCTCGGTCTACCTGATACCAGCGCTCAGGCTTGAGCCTAGCGCCGGGTACGCTAAAACTTTGGCTAAAACTTTGGAATGGAGCTGGTTTGGACTTTAGGTAACGCAGGCACATTGGCCCGCTTGGGTCTTAGCTCTAGCTCTCATTTTTACGCCTGCGCTGTGCCTTTTTAGCTCCTACTTTTTTGTAGGATTTTTATCACCAATGTACGAGTTTAAACACAGCAGACGCGTTTTGTTTTAGCGAAACTATACAAAATGACGCCAGAATTAACAAAACTATTGCCAAATTTTGTCTACCAGATCACGCTTTTTGCGCGATAAACACGCCCTGCGTCACACCCACTACCTTGTTTTGCCACGCACTTTGGGCACAATCAGGGCAGTTTGCCGCCAGATCTCGGTCTTGTATGACCTTGTTCAAAATTAGACAAGAAATATTTAAGCCTTATATATAAGCCCCATGCGCTATCATCGCACTTTTCGCCGCTTAAAGCATGTTACACGTTCACATTTTTGTGAGGCAAATCATATCCTGAACGTCTCACCTTTGCACAATAACGCTTCATTGATTAAGGTGTACGCCATCAAAGACTATTGCCCCTTTTCTGCTGCGGTGCAGCTTACGCAGTGCGGCACGGAGCAAGCGCCCGATTTTGTCTTTTGTATTAGAGGTTGCGATGAAAGCTTTAAATCGTCTAACTATGGCTGTTGCCGTTGCCACCGCTTCGCTGGCAGCTATTCCTGCTTCTTATGCCGCAGACTGCGAGCTCTTAGTTTGGGAAGACATCCAAAAGTCTAAGGGTATCACCGACGCCGTGGCTGCCTTCGAGCAAGAGACCAAGTGCAAGGTCTCGATCCAAGAGATGCCATACGTCCAGCAGATCGAGAAGTTACGCTTAGACGGTCCTGCTGGCATTGGTCCTGATGTGCTGTTAATCGCATCGGATCAATTAGGCGCCTCGGTGGTCCAAGGCTTAATTGCCCCATTAACTGCCACCCCAGAGCAGCTTACAGACTACACCGAGTCGGCTTTAAATGCTTTCACCAGCGACGGCCAACTCTATGGTCTGCCTAAGGTTGTTGAGACCTTAGTCATGTACTACAACAAGGATCTGCTCCCAACCCCATTTGACACCTTAGACGAGTACAAGAAGTTCTCGCAAGAGCGTCATGCCGCTGATGCCGGCAACTATGGCTTAATCGCCAAGTTTGACCAGATCTACTACGCTTACAGCGTGATTGCCCCATATGGTGGCTACATCTTCGCCCGTGACGAGAAGGGCAACTTCGACGTAACTGATGTCGGCCTGAGCAACGAGGGCGCAATCGAGGCTGCTAACTACCTGCGTACCTTCTACGAGGATGGCACCTTCCCAGCTGGTATCTTAGGTGAGAACGGCTTGAACGCGATCGACTCCCTGTTCACCGAGAAGAAGGCGGCGGCCGTTATTAACGGTCCATGGGCTTATGAGCCATACACCAAGACCGGGATCAACTTCGGTGTTACCCCACTGCCTAAGTTACCAAATGGCAAGGATATGAGCTCCTTATTAGGTGTTAAGGGCTACGCCGTTTCCACCTGGAGTAAGGATCCTGATCTGGCTGAGAAGTTCATCCAGTTCATCAACAAGCCGGAGTGGGCTAAGAAGCGCTTTGAGATCACCACCGAGATCCCAGCTTCCAAGGCGGTTATGAACGATCCAATCATCACCGACAACGAGTTTGCTAAGGCCGTTGCGATCCAGTCAACCCGTGCTGAGGCCATGCCTTCCATCCCTGAGATGAGCCAAGTCTGGACCCCAATTGACTCGGCTTTACAGTTAGTCGTCTCGGGCAAGCAAGATGCCCCTTCGGCCTTAAAGGGCGCTACCGAGCAGATCCACAATCAGATCGAGGCCTTCCGCTCCGGCTTCTAATCTTAGGGCCGAGCTCATAAGTCTTAACCTGACTTAAGCCTACCGATCAAAGGGCGCAGGGCAACAGTTAGCTGCTAACTGCGCCGCAATGCTAAAACACTAAAAGTGCAAGTTCACAGGCCCGGCAGGGCTTGTGGGCTTGTGCTATCCCCAAAGCACGCTCCAGCAGATGGGAGAGGGCCTAAAGTAGGCTGCCTCCTTTACTCTTTTTCTACTGATAGGCGTTTTTGTGCGTGTTAGAGGTTTCCGATGAGCGAAACGACTCCGGCTACTAAGCCCCAAACCCATCATGGTTTGACCGCCTTAGTCTTGGGTATCTTCCCCGGCGGTGGTCAATACTACAATGGCCAATGGCAAAAGGGCCTGATTTTCACGGTTGTTTTACTGAGCTTCTTCCTGTGCGGTAAGGACATGATTACCCACAGTTTATGGGGCTTAGTAACCTTAGGCGAGACCGTGCGTAAGGACAACTCGGTCTTCTTATTAGCAGAAGGTATCATCACCGTCTTAATCCTCGCCTTTGCCGCCACCTTATGGTATGTAGCCATCCGTGACGGTTACAAGAACGGCTGCCGCCGTGACCGTGGCCAAGAGGTTAACTCGATTGTTAAGCAGTACCACAACCTCTTAGATGCCGGTTTCCCATACCTGATGATCACTCCAGGCTTCATCATCCTAGTCTTCGTGGTGATCTTCCCGATTATCTTCGGATTCTCCTTGGCCTTTACCAACTACAACCTCTACAACGCACCGCCAGCCCGCTTAGTTGATTGGGTCGGCCTTAAGACCTTCACCAATATCTTCAGCCTCAAGCTGTGGCGTGATACCTTCATGGAGGTCTTGCAATGGACCGTAGTTTGGACCGTGGTTGCCACCACCTTGCAATGCACCGTCGGGGTCTTGCTGGCGATCTTGGTTAACCAGAAGGATCTCTACGGCAAGGCCATCGTCCGCACCATCTTCATTCTGCCGTGGGCAGTTCCAGGTTTCGTCACCATCCTGGTCTTCTCGGGCATGTTCAATGACACCTTTGGTGTGATCAACAACACGATTTTGCCATTCTTTGGCATCGAGCCTAAGGCTTGGCTCACCGATCCATTCTGGACCAAGACCGCCCTCATCATGATTCAGATCTGGTGCGGCTTCCCATTCGTGTTTGCTATGACCACGGGCGTATTGCAGGCGATTCCAGACGATCTCTATGAGGCCGCCACCATGGATGGTGCCAGCTCCTTTACCAAGCTTAAGACCATCACCTTACCTTTGGTCTTAACCTCGATTGCCCCAATCATCATCACCCAATACACCTTCAACTTTAATAACTTCAACATCATCTACCTGTTCAACAACGGTGGCCCAGCGGTACCAGGCTCCAACGCCGGTGGTACTGACATCTTGGTATCGTGGATTTATAAGCTCACCATGTCGGCCTCGCAGTACTCGATTGCATCGGCAATCACCATTCTGCTCTCGATCTTCGTGGTCAGCATCGCCCTGTGGCAATTCCGCTCCTCCAAGTCCTTTAAGAACGATGAGATGGCCTAAGCGCCTAAGCTTTTAGCCATCTGCTCGCAGGAGGCGCCCCGTTATGGTCGATAGCGGCCCTCAGCTCCCCTGCGCAGCTCAAGGTACTGATTTAGCAGCAGGTACTGAAAAATGAGTCAAACTCGTAAAAAGAGTATCAAGCAACAGCGCGCCATCCGCTTAGGCTTGAGCTATTTGGTGATCGGCATTGTCACCGTCTTGATCATCTACCCTCTGATTTGGACCGTCGGCGCTTCGCTCAACCCAGGTAACTCCCTGATGAGCTCGTCGATGATTCCTGAGAACGTCTCCTTAGAGCACTACGAAGACCTGTTCAACGGCACCACCGACTACGTCGCCTGGTACTGGAACTCGATTAAGATCTCGGTTGCCACCATGGTCTTAACCTTAATCTTCGTGTCCTTTACCGCCTACTCGTTCTCGCGCTTTAGATTCGTCGGCCGTAAAAATGGCTTAATGCTGTTCTTACTGCTCCAGATGATTCCACAGTTCTCGGCCTTAATCGCGATCTTCGTCTTAGCCCAGATGTTAGGCATGGTTAACAGCCACTTAGCCCTGATCTTGATCTACGTTGGTGGCATGATTCCAATGAACACCTACCTGATGAAGGGCTATCTTGATAACATCCCACGCGACTTAGATGAGTCGGCGCGTATGGATGGAGCAGGTCACTTCCGCATCTTCATCGAGATCATCATGCCGCTCAGTAAGCCGATCATCGCGGTAATCGCCTTGTTTGCCTTCACCGGCCCATTAGGTGACTTCATTTTATCGTCGACCATCTTAAGAACCCCAGACCAGTACACCCTGCCAATTGGCTTGTACAACCTGGTGGCCCAAAAGATGGGTGCCAGCTACACCACCTACGCCGCAGGCGCCGTCTTAATTGCCGTTCCAGTTGCGCTCCTCTTCTTCTCGTTACAGCGCTTCTTTGTTTCCGGCTTAACCGCTGGCGGTACCAAGGGCTAAGCGCCAGCTCGTCGCTTTCGTCTTAAGACGAGACGGTACCAGCACTTTTCAACAACACGTAACCTATCACGTAACCTATATTGCCAAAGGGTGCCCTCGGGCACCCTTTTTGGTAACCACAGAGAGCACATTATGAAAGGATACAAGCAGCTGTTTTTAGCCGTGCTGATGGCCAGCGCCGGTCTCACCGCTGGTTGCTCCAGCACCCAAGAGGCCACCACCCCATTAAACGACCCCTTTGTCAAAGCCCAAGTTAAGGAAGGCTTTATCAAGGGTGCTGACGTCTCTACTTTAAAGGAGATGGAGGATGCAGGTTATGTGTTCAAGGGCTTAGACGGTCAGCCGGGCGATGCCATGGCCTTATTACATGAGCAAGGCTTCAACTACATTCGTCTGCGCATCTGGGTTGACCCATATGACGCCAATGGCAACACCTATGGCGGCGGCACCAACGATCTTAAGACCGACCTGTATCTAGCCCAGAAGATCAAGGACAACGGCATGAAGTTCTTACTGGACTTCCACTACTCCGACTTCTGGACGGATCCGGGCAAGCAATTCAAGCCTAAGGCTTGGGCCGACTTGAACTTTGAGGACTTAAAGCAGGCGGTCTACGAGTACTCGCGTGACACCATCAAGGCCTTTGGCGACGCAGGCTTAATGCCTGACATGGTACAAATTGGCAACGAGTTAAACGGTGGCATGCTCTGGCCTGATGGCAAGAGCTGGGGCCAAGACGGCAAGGAATTTGACCGCTTAGCCGAGCTGCTCAAGGCCGGTATCCAAGGCGTGCGTGACGGTGGTGGCACCGACGTAAAGATCATGCTCCACTTAGCCGAAGGTCCAAAGAAGGATACCTTCAAGTGGTGGTTTGATGAGATCACCAAGCGCGAGGTGCCATACGACATCATCGGTATGTCGATGTACACCTGGTGGCACGGCACCATCCCTGAGCTCAAAGAGAGCATGCAATTCTGCGCCGACCGCTATAAGAAGGATATCATCGTCGTTGAGGCCGCCTACGCTTACACCTTAGAGAACTTAGACGGCGTTGAGAACACCTTTACCGCTAACGAAGAGAAGGTCTCAGGCTACGCTGCCACCCCAGAGGGTCAGGCCGCCTACTTACGCGACTTAATGGAAGCGATCTCGCAGGTAGACCGGGGCACCGGTCTCTTCTACTGGGAGCCAGCTTGGAAGAGCGCCCCAGGCATCACTTGGTCGACCAAGGCCGGTATGGACTACACCGACGACCACTGGAAGGAGGGCAACTCGCGCGAGAACCAAGCCCTGTTTGACGACAACGGCCAGCTCTTACCTTCGGTCAAGGTCTTCAACGATTAATCCACAAGCAAGAACAGCCTAACAACACCGCTCATAGCCCCAGCAAGGCGGCCATGGCGCTGAGGCTACACATCCGTACTACTCTCTAAAGGTCGCAGTGCCCAAGGCCCAACCAACCTGAGCGCTACGGCCTTTTTTGTACCCGTTGGGCACCAAAAGGCCCGTGCCCGCGGCGCCCATGCGCGCCCCGGCGCTCTGCCGCAGCTGACCCTGCCATAACTAGCCCTGCCGCAACTAGCCTGCCGTAACTAGCCTGCCGTAACTAGCGCCGCGCTCTAGGCCCTTAGCGTGCGCGTGCCAACACCGCGCGGCTTGACTGCGCAGCGGGCACGTGCACGGCGCTAGTTACTAGGAATGTGCTCCAGTTTGCGGGCGATTTCATGGAGCGAGGCCGCGACGTCGCTTAAGCTGTACTGGTCGTGCGTGACGCGGGCGCACGATTGACGCGTGATCAGCGAGGTGGGCAAGACCGAGGAGACGCTATCGCCTTGGCCATTGACCAGCTTTTCGACTGCAATGCGACATTGCAGATCGCGATCGAGGTCGACGGTGGTGAGGGGCGGGCAGAAGTAGGCGCTATCGCGAGTGTTGTCATAGCCCACCACCGAGATATCCTGCGGTACCCTGAGGCCACAGACATTGAGCGCATTCATCGCGCCCAGCGCCATTTGGTCGTTACCCACCAAGACCGCGCTAAACTCACGCGTTTGATGAAGAATCTTCATCATGGCGTCATAGCCGCTCTTGGAGCTCCAATCGCCGTGGACACAGGCCACCGCCGTCATACCGTGGCTCTTTAAGCCATCCAGCCACGAGTTGTGCCGCAACTCCGAGGACACGATGTTCTCCGGGCCCGGAATCAGGGCAATCTTGCGGTGCCCCAGGTCGGAGAGGTGGATGATCGAGGCGATGGTACCATCATAGGGATTAAAGCAGACGTTGAGCACCGGGCAGAAGGGGTCGACGTCTAAGAAGACGAGAGAGCAATCGGGATTGTCGCGCACCAGCTTGGAGGCAATGTCGTTAGACAGAGGGACATTGATGAGGAGCTTATCGACCATCTGTGCCTTTAACCGGGTGATGGCATGCTCCATCTGGTCTAGGGTGTTTTCCTCGATTAAGGTAATGAGCAACTCATAGTTGTGGCGCAAGGCGTAAAAGCGCACCCGATTGACCACATCGCCCGGGGCACTTAAGTTATAGGTGACATTGATAAGTCCGATGAGCATGCGCTCATGCTTGCTCAGCTGCTGCGCCAGCAGATTAGGAACATACTTTAAATCAGCAATGGCATGCTCGATTTTCTCGCGCGTGGCCTGCGAGACGTTGCATGAGTTATTTAAGACGCGCGATACGGTCTGATAGGACACGCCCGCACGTTCGGCCACATCATGCATCGTGATTTTTTTCGACTTAGTCGGCATATCAAGCTCCTGACAGCTCACGGCAGCTCACGGCAACCTTGGGCAACGCCGACTGTGCCGTCTTGGGCCACGCCGCGCCACCTTCTGCGCCCTTGAACCCCTTAAGCGCAGTATCCGCTATCCTTTCTCTGTTCTTAATCCGTTCTTACCACTAGGACTAATCCAGCTTGGCACAAAATGGCCAAACAATAGGAAGCGTTCACATTGCGGTACACACCTAATCTTAAGTTTGCCCCATCCTAGCTCAAGACGCAAGCGAACCGCTCACAATCTGAATACGATCACACAAGATCCTAGCTACAACGCGTCAGAAAACTTTGTTGGGGAACTCAGGCTCCCCGCACCATGACGCCCCCGGTCGCGCACCAGAGCGACGCTGACGGCGGCGCCATAAGGCGCTTGATGGCGCCGCCCTCGGCCGCGGCGCGGCCGCTCCCCCTTTTGTTTTCCCGTAGGGAAAACAAAAGGGCGTCATCTGACGCCCCTTTGTGGCAAGCACCACGTGCTTGCTTTTTGTGTGCTAAAGCTGCGTGGACGCCACCACGTTAGCGCACCTCGGAGATGTTCTCGTTGGTGACCTTGACGTAAGGCACATCCACGATGTGGTTGCGGCTCTGGTAGCCGATTAAGTCATCGGTGATTTGCTCGCCGTTTAAGTAAGCCTCGGTGATGCGCATCATGACGTCAGCTACGGCCGTGTAGTCATTTAAGACGGTACCAATCATGGTGCCACGCTCTACTGCATCTAAGGCTTGTGGCAGTGCGTCAATGCCTACGACCGGGATGTACTTGCTGTGATCCCCGGCTGGCGTGTTCGGGATGTTGTAGCCCTCAGCTTGTAAGGCGTTGATGGCACCGAGCGCCATTGCGTCGTTATTGCAGACAATGAGCTCGACCTGCTTTAATTGATCGCGGTCAGCCAGGGCTGAAATTTCGTTTTGCGCGCGGGTCTGCGACCAGTTGGCGCTGATCGAGGCAATAGGCTTGATCTTGATGCCGTTCTCGAGCATGGTGCGCACAAAGGTGTTAGAGCGAATACGGCTGTCCTGATGGCTTGGCTCGCCCTTTAACATGACGTAGCTGATGACGCCATCCTTATTGCGATCGGCCTCAGGGTGAGCCTCAAAGTAGCTTTGGACAATCTCGGCTTGATAGTAACCGGAATTAGCTGGGTTGCTGCCAACATACCAGGCATCCTCGTAGGAAGCTAAGGCCTCTTCCGATGGCATGCGGTTGAAGAAGATAATCGGGACGTCGCTTTGACGAGCAGCACGTAAGGCGGCAATGCCGTTTTGGGTGTCAACTGGGTTGACGATGATCGGAGCCCCGTCCTTGTTAATGACTAAGGCCGATTGAATCTGGGTAACCTGACGCATTAAATCGTCGTCAGCATCGTATTGACGCAGCTTTATGCCATTGGCTAAAGCGCGATCTTGCAGGGCGGCGCTCAGCTGATTGATGAAGAGATCGTTGAGCGAGTAGTAGAAAACACTAATTGAGTTGCTGTTAGCATCAGTAGAATCAGCAGCGTGCGCTGGAGCTACCGTAGCACAAGCTAAAGTTGCGGCAGCGGCCACTGCCGTAAAGAGCTTGGAGAAACGCGACATAAAATACCTCAACTCTTTGAGGCCTAAGGCCTCACACAACAACTTGCAAAACAACGGCGTGCTCAAGCGCGCCCGATGCCGCAATTCTAGCACTAGCCCCCAACAAAGCAAACCGCAAATGCGATCTGGCTAAGAAAAAGTTGCAGCTAGAAAGCTGATATTTGCGCGAAATTTTAACACTGTGCTCATTCCGCAAACGCTTACGGTATCAGTCCCGACCGGAGCACTTTTCGTGCCATAGGGCAGCCATGGGGTAAGCCATGGGCTAAGCCATGGAGCTTTCGGCCCCATGGCTGTGCCCGCGCCAATGCGGGCGCAATCCGCCCGCCCTCCTAGTCAGGACTTAAGGCCGAGCGGTGGGCTGTCAGCTCAGCCCCGATTGGGCCTCGTCCTATTCGGACTATTCGGCCTCGTCGGCGATCGCGGCGACCGCCGCCTTTTCGGCAGCTAAACCAGCCTTGTAGCGCTCGATGAACTTCTCGTAGCCTGCGACATTAGCTGGGATTGGCGCTAAGGTCGAGCTCTCGGCCCCAGCAAAGACCTTATTTGATAAGAAGTCCGATAAGGACTCGCCTTCAGCCTTGTCGGTTAAGTAGGCGGCTAATACGGCCTGACCCCATGGACCACCTTCACCGGCGGTTGCCATGACCGAGACTGGGACGTTGATAGCATCGGCCATGAACTGCTGGCCGACCCCAGCGGTCTTGAACAAGCCGCCGTGGCCTAAGAGGCTATCAATCTTGACCTTCTCTTCCTTGACTAAGATATCCATGCCGATCTTCAAGGCACCTAAGGAGGCAAATAAGTGGGTGCGCATGAAGTTAGCCAGCGTGAACTTGCTGTGTGGGGTGCGCACAAACATTGGGCGACCTTCGTCTAAACCGGTGATGAACTCGCCGGAGAGATAGCCATAGCTGGTGAGACCACCGCAGTCAGCGTCGCCCTCTAAAGCGTGGCGGTAGAGCAAGCCATAAAGGTCATTGCCCGAGAGCTTGTGGCCGGAGAGCTCGGCAAACTCGCCAAAGAGGTTAACCCAAGCATTTAAGTCTGAGGTGCAGTTATTGGCGTGCACCATGGCCACCGGCATACCATCTGGGGTGGTAACCATGTCGATCTCGCGATGGAGCTGAGACAGGGCCTGCTCAAGCACGATCATGCCGAAAATCGAGGTACCAGCCGAGACGTTACCGGTGCGCACCTTTACCGCATTGGTCGCGACCATACCGGTACCGGCGTCGCCCTCAGGTGGGCACAGTGGGATCCCAGCTTGCAAGGTGCCACTTGGATCTAAGAGCTTAGCGCCTTCTGCGGTTAAGGTACCGGCAGCTTGGCCTGCCAACAAGACCTTTGGTAACAGATCACGGGTCTTCCATGGATAGCCCTCAGGGGCGATCAGCTGCTCAAACTTGTCGAGTAATGCCTGATCGTAGTCCATCTTGGTGGAATCGATCGGGAACACACCGGCAGCATCACCAACGCCTAAGACCTTCTCCCCGGTCAAGGAGGTATGGATGTAGCCGGCTAAAGTGGTGATAAAGGCGACGTCCTTGACGTGCGGCTCCTTATTTAAGATGCACTGATAGAGGTGGGAGATCGACCAACGCTCTGGGATGTTGAACTGAAGATAATCAGTGAGCTTCTCCGAGGCAGCATGGGTATTGGAATTGCGCCACGTGCGGAATGGGACTAAGAGCTTGCCCGCCTGATCAAAGGCTAAATAGCCGTGCATCATGGCCGAAAAGCCAATCGACTTTAAGGTGGTGATGGCTTGGCCATACTTTTCCTTAACGTCGCGCTGTAAATCCGCATAGCAGTCATGCAGACCATTCCAAATGTCGTCTTGGGAGTAAGTCCACAGACCGTTCTCTAAGCGGTTCTCCCACTCATGGGCGCCGGTAGCAACCACCGCAAAGTGCTCATCAATGAGCACAGCCTTGATGCGGGTCGAGCCAAATTCAATACCCAAGGAACACTTAGCTAAATCAATCGACATTCTTGTTTACCTACTAATGGGGCACCAAGGCGCCCAGCGCCGACCTCAGACAGCGACGCTACGCGCGGGGGCTGGCCCACACCAACACAAGCTGCAAGCCAAGCTACAAGCAAAGCTGCACGCTAAGCTGCACTCCAAGCTACAAGCCAAGCTGCACGCTAAGCTGCAAACAAAGCTCTTCGCCCATGACTTGCGGCTAACCTAAAAACAGAGGTTGTCTCGTTACGACAGAACACTGGGGCAAGACAGGTGATGCCACCTAGCTTGCCCCAAGATTCTGCGCCCAATTCTGGAGCAAGCGCCCAGCCTGTGGGCTGAGCGTAGTTGAAAACAAGGGCGAGCCAAGGCAAGCTCGCGGGCCTGCGGCGCGAGGCGTTAGAGCCACGCGCCGCAGCCGGTTCGGCCCTAAAGTTGGCCGAACCGACCGGACTGGCCATAAGGCCTGACCTTACTTGGCCTGCTTTTCCTTATTCTTCTTGTTTAAGGACTCAGCACTTAAGCTCATCAAGCGCTCCTTGTGAGCGTTGACTAAGGCCTGCATGATGATGAACAGGCAGAGCAGAATGCCGACCACAATCTTGGTCCACCAAGCCGACAAGGTACCTTGGAAGTTGATGATGGTTAAGATCGTGCCTTGAATCATCACACCAATTAAGGTGCCTGGAATGAAGCCGACGCCACCCATCAGCTGGGTACCACCGATAACCGACGAGGCGATGGCGTCCATCTCCATGCCCATACCGTGGAAGGTATTGCCCGAGAGCATGATCCACGAGAAGACGATGCCACCTAAGGAAGCGCAGAAGCCGGAGATGACATAGACCTTAACGCGGATTAAGTCGACCTTTAAGCCCATGAGACGAGCCGACTGCTCATTACCACCGACCGCGTAGACACTGCGCCCAAAGGCGGTGTAGCGCAGTACGAAGGTGGCGATGATAACCACGATGATGGCTAAGATAGCGCCAATTGAGATAAAGCAATCGCCGATCTCCAAGGACCAGAAGGAGAGCTCACCGTACCACTCATTGTTGATGGCAACCGACTCACGGGAGATGGCAGCGGTTAAGCCGCGGCATAAGAACATGGTGCCTAAGGTCACGATAAATGGCTGTAACTTAAAGAAGGTGATGAAGAAGCCATTGATCAAACCGATGACCACGCCAATGCACAGGCCAATTAACATGCACAATACTGGGTGAATCGAGGTATCACGCATCAGATAGGCTAAGGTCATGCAGGTCAAGGAGAGCACGGCGCCTACCGACAGATCGATACCACCACCGCCAGATAAAATGGCGAAGGTGATGCCCACGGTGATGATGATGAGGTGCGCGTTATCAATGAACAGGTTTAAGAAGACCTGTAAGCTAAAGAAGTTCTCAAACCAGATCGAACCTAAGCCGAACAGGATGACAAAGAGTAATGACGTCACATAGAACGAGAAGCGTGGCGAGGCTATGAGATTACTAAAGAACTTAGCCATTTGCGACCTCCTTCTTGCTGGAAGCTGCGTCGAGCTTCTTTAAACGCCAGTTGCGGTACATCTGACGGAAGGTATCGGACTGGATAGTAATGATGAGTAAGATAACCACGGCCTTGATTGCAGGCAGAATATCCGAAGGGACACCCACTGCGTACATGGTGGTGGTTAAGGTCTGAATGGTGATGGCGCCAATGATGGTGCCACCAATGTAGTAACGACCACCGACCATCAAGGTGCCACCTAAGGTGACCGCCAAGATGGCGTCCATTTCCATATTAAGGCCCGCGTTATTAGCATCCGCGGCACGAATCAAGGACGACTCGATTAAGCCGGCGGTACCAGCGCAGAAGCCTGAGAAGATGTAGACGGCAAAGAGCACCGCGGTAACCTTGACACCGGCATAGCGCGAAGCGGTTGGGTTAATACCCACTGACTGAATCATAAGACCCAGCGAGGTCTTGCGGTCTAACACCAGCACGATGACGACCATCAAGAAGGCAATCAGCATCGCCGTTGGCAGCATAAAGCCGGGGATAACACCACCGATGTAGCTAAATGGGCGATAGTAAACCGTAATGATCTGACCGTCGGTTAAGAGCTGAGCGATACCACGACCGGAAGTCATTAAGATTAAGGTCGCGACCATCGCTTGAATCTTGAACTTAGCGACCAAGGTGCCGTTCCAGATACCTGCCAAGACGCCCGCGCACAGCGAAGCGATAATGGCGATGATAAATGGATAGTGCGGCACTCCGCTGATATCACCGCCTAAGAGTAAGCAGCA
>DXIF01000155.1 GCA_019113025.1 Candidatus Anaerobiospirillum stercoravium
AGTCACTGCACCATAATAAAGCAGATGGAGCTAGAGTCCAGTCCTTAGCTACAACTTAACAGAATCTAACCCCGATGCCGGGGCGCACTCAGCCCAAAAATTTGTGACACATCATCAATTTTCAAAACAAAAACCGCATAAATATGGCATCTAGCACATCTATGAGATCAATATTGTTGAATCCAGATCACGGCGCGGGTAACTTGAGTGGTATGAGAAATGCCCCCCTTTCACGCGCAGGTACCACCGTGAGCTCAGCCTAAGCCAGCTTGCGGGCCCATGGAGAGGAGATAGCCATGATTGTGACCTCAGACCCTATTAGTAGTAGCCCCAGTTACGGACGACTGGCAACGCTTGCCCCTAATGCCCGTAACGGAGAAACGCCCCAAGCGCTTACCTCAGACAGTGTCGCGCCGGAGCTGACGCCAACGCAAATCGCCGCTGCGGTCGATAAGAGCGCCACCGACAATAAGCAGCAAGCTCAGCAGCAAGCCCAAAGCCAAGCGGCGCTGCACCAGCAAGCCGCTCAACCACAAGCGGCCCAACAACAGCAAGCGGCCGCCCCCGCCCCAGTCACCACCGCTGAGGCCTCCAAATTTCTCACCTACGCTAACCAATGGTTTGCCCAACACGCCTCAGCCCTCAACGCAACCGCCAGCTATAACCAAACCAGCGCCCTCAAAACCAGTTCCCCGCAACCGACCAACACCCTGCCCAATGAGGACGCACCAGCAAGCTCCTCACCCCAAGTGGTGAGCCCACAAGAGCAAAAGAGCGCCACGACCTCGGTGCTCAAGAGCCTCATTTACGGCGTGCCCTTAAGCGGCGATGCCAAGCGCTTGATCTCAGGTCCGGACAGCTTTATTGGCCTCAATGGCCTGTCGGCGGACATGCAGAAACTGGCGCAAGAAAACAGCAATTACGTCTTTGACACGCCGCTGGGCAAGATGACCCAACGTGACTTACAAAGCCTGTCGCAGCGCATCTTTGCCTTTGTCCACAATCCTTCGGCCGCCTCACGCAATCTCGTCTTAGGCGCGCTCCAAGACATCCAAGGGCGCCAGCATGAGATGCAGGCTCAGGCTATGGGCAAAGGTCCGTTTGCCCAAATCATGACCGAGATTCGTGAGAACGCCGGCAAGCCTAAGGACGAAAGCGCCACCAGTGCGCAGCACGAGGTGCGCTATCAAACGCAGCAAGACCAAAAGGAGCAAACCTCCAGCGCCGCCAACATCAGCGCCGAGGAGTACCGTCAGGAGCAGGTGAGCGCTGCTTACTCCCATGAAGCTAAGAGCCCCGCCGATGAAGCCGCCGCGCGCAAGCTCGACCTAGAGACGCAGATCAAGCGCCTGCAAAACCCCGATCACGAGGAAGACCAAAAGTTCTTATCGAACTTCAACGCTAGCCATGAGCTGCTGCGTGATGAGCAGGTAGCCCCAGAGGCCACGCCCCCCACCGCAGCCACCGCAAGCACCGATCCGGCCTAAGCGGGCCGCAATTAATGGCGGCAGCGGCAGCTTTTGTCCGCTCATCCTCTCACCAACACCCAAGCCCACGGGGCGCCACAGCGCGCCCCGTGGGCCTTGGCGCGCATTAGGCTACCATCTGGCACAAGCGTGGCAATAGCACCAACACAGGAGCACGACTCCCTCACATTTTGCGCCGACCGGGAGGCCTCTATGATTTTCATTGCCGATGCGGCCAATGGCCACAGCTTAAGCTGGCTGCAAAACCTTGACCGCGATAGCCGCCACAGCGGCGGCAACACCGACTTTCAAAAGACCTTAGCAGCCGAAGAGCTGCCTACGACCCAAATTACCCTTGAGGTGGGCCAAGACTTCCTCAACACCCTCAAGTTCAGCTACGACCTGCTGCGCAGCTAACTTGATTGCGCCCGCCTCCCGTAAGCGGCGCCCCGCAATGCGCGAGCAAGCAGAGGCGGCAGCCCCCGCCCATAAAAAACGGCACCGTGAGGTGCCGTTTTTTATGGAGGCGCCGGGCCGGGCCGACGCACCGCGTGCTGGGCGCGCTGGGCGCGCAAGGCGCGGGCGCCTGGGCTTTAGCGCAGCGGACGCTTGTAGTCGAGCACCGCTAAGGCCATGCCCATTAACAGGCCGCCTAAGTGGCAGATATTGGCAATGCCGCTTAAGAAGAAGCCAATGCCAATGAAGATGGCGCTGACTAGGAGCAAGCCCGGCGGTAAGCGTAAGTCTGAGGGCAGATCTTGGCGTCTTGAGAGCACGCCCATATAGCCAATCACGCCGTAGACCACACCACTTAACCCACCAAAGATGGTGTTGCCCGCGCCTAAGTCTGACTGCAAGAACATAAACTGCAAGATGTTCGAGACTAAGGCAATGGCCCCAATGATGTAGCCTAACTTCCAGGCGCCAAAGTGCCGCTCAATCGGACGGGCAAAGGCCTCGAACATCACGAGGTTAAACAAAAGGTGCAGGATGCCAAAATGCAACAGCACCGGCGTGAGCACCCGCCACACCTGCCCTGAGGTCAGCTGATCTAAGCTGTACCACGATAGTCCCGCCAGCAGCGCATGGTCGATGCTGGGGACTAAGCCCAAGACAAAGATGACGAGGCATGCCACCTCTAAGATCGAGGTGACGCTCACGAGGCTCCAGGTGTAGGTGCCCATGGAAAAGGACAGTAAGCCGGAACGCGCGCTGATGGTGCGCTCGCGCTTAGGCGTCTTGCCCTGCGACCACGCGGCCTGGTTGTAGGCCTTGGCAAAAGGATTGTTGCCAAAGCGCAACAGCTCGAGCTTGGCCTTGGAGACGTCTGACTCATTGGCCACAAAGATCGAGTAGTTGGCGCCAAAGCCGGGCTTGGCGGTCGCCTTAATTCCGATCGAGTTTAAGTAGTCGGCAAACTTGAGCGCGGCCCCACGGTCGCGCATCACGCCAATCTCAAAGGGGAAGTTGTAATCGTCTATTTCTTTGAATTGAGCCATTGCATGTACTCGCCCACGCCCTCAGCCACGGTCTTAAACTGCACATCGCAGCCTGCGGCGCGCAGCTTGGTCAAATCAGCTTGAGTAAAGCACTGATAGTGACCCTTTAAGTGGTCTGGGAATGGGATGAACTCGACCTCACCGCGGCCATGATAGGCAATCACCGCCTTGGCCACATTCAAGAACGGCTCGGCCCGGCCGGTACCGCAGTTGTAGATGCCCGATGGGCCTTGATGCTCAAAGAACCAGAGGTTGACCTTGGCCACATCGCCGACATAGACGAAATCACGGGTCTGACCGCCATCAGGGTAACCATCGCAGCCCTCAAAGAGCTTAGGGTTCTCGCCGCGCAGCATTTGATTGTTGAGGTGGAACGCCACCGAGGCCATCGAGCCCTTATGGCCCTCGCGCGGACCGTAGACATTAAAGTAGCGAAAACCCACGACCTGTGACTTTAACTGAGGTAAGCAGGCCCGGACATACTCGTCAAATAAGAACTTGGAGTAACCATAGACGTTGAGTGGGCCTTCGTTAGGGCGCTCCTCAACAAAGACGGTCTTGTCGCCATAGGTTGCCGCCGAGGACGCGTATAAGAACGGGATGCGGTGGGCAGTGGCAAACTCGAAGAGGTCAACCGTGTACTGGTAATTATTCTTCATGACGTACTTGCCATCCCACTCGGTGGTCGAGGAACAGGCCCCCTCGTGGAAGATGCCGTCAATCTGAGCGCAGCCGTACTTGCGCTCAAACGCCACTTCATCGGTAAAGAGGGCGTGGAAATCCTCCTTATCCATGTAGTCGGCAATGTCGAGATCCACCAAGTTGACGAACTTATGGCCATCCTTCAAGTTGTCGACCACCAAGATATCGCGACGGCCATGCTCATTTAACAACTTGACGATATTGCTGCCGATCATACCGGCGCCACCAGTAACGATGATCATCCCTTATCTCCTGAAGTTTGCAAGCTGAGCGCACGGCCCGGCCACCCATGAGGCGGCAGTGCACCCACCGTGCGCATCGCACCATGCTCAGCATAGCACGCCTTGCGCCTCTCCCCTTAAGTTTATGGCACCAAGCTGCCCAGCCCCATACCGCGCCCAGCGGGCCCGGGCCTGCAGGCGCGCGGCCACGCTGCGGCCACGGCGCGGCGTAAGCTAAAAGCAGCGCAAGTGTCAGGCACGCTGCCCAATTGCTGCTAAACTAAGGGCAAGCTAGCATTCATGCTAACTCTGGCTTGTTGGTAGGCTCGCTCTGAGCTGGCTCTTAGTGCAATGAGGCTTCTGTGGCACAGCGCATTTTGATTATCTCCCCTGCGTGGCTGGGCGACATCATCATGTCGCAAAGTCTGCTTAAAACCTTAAAACAGCGCGATCCGGGCTGCTCCATCATCATGTACGCCCCCAGGTATGCGCAGGACATCATTGCGCGCATGCCTGAGGTCGATGCCTTCATTGAAAATCCCTTTGCGCATGGCGCGCTGCAGCTTACAAAGCGCTATGCCGAGGGCCACAAGCTCAAGACGCTGGGCGCACCCGGCGCCTCAGGCACCCCGAGCGCGCCCGGCGAGCAAGGCACGCCCGGCGCACCAGGCTTTGACTGCGCCTACATCCTGCCTAATTCCTTAAAGTCCGCCTTAGTGCCCTTTTTTGCGGGGATCAAGGAGCGCATCGGCCTCAAAGGCGAGAGCCGCTACCTGCTCATTAACCGCATGCGTCGCGACAAAAAGAAGTTTCCGCGCATGGTCGAGCGCTACGTCGCCTTAGCCTACGTTGATGACCCAAAGGTCACCGACGCCCAAAGTCTCCCTGAGTTTGAATACCCCAAGCTCACCACCTACAAACCAAGTCCTGAGCTGCGCGCGCGCCTAGGGCTCACCGGCTCCCGCCCCCTTATCGCCCTAGGCTGTGGCGCCAACTACGGGCCCGCTAAGCTCTGGCCCGTGGAGTACTTTGCGCAAGCAAGCGCCACTTTAATCCGTGAGGGCTATGGCATCCTAGCCCTAGGCTCAGCCAAGGATCAGGCCACAGTCGCGCAAATTAAAGCCGCCCTGACCCAACTGGAGTCAGCCCCAGATGAGCTGATGCCATACTTTTACGATATTGCGGGCCAAACCAATTTAACCGAGGCGCTTGACCTGGTGGGCAGCTGCGCGGGCGCCATCTGCAATGACTCGGGCCTGATGCATACTGTGGCCGCCGCCGGTGTGCCGCAGGTGTGCCTCTTTGGCTCAACCAGCACCGGCTACACCCCGCCGCTCTCCAAGCGCGCCATTTGTCTTGAGTCGACTCAGCCGTGCCATCCGTGCTTTGAACGCACTTGTAATCTCGGCACCTACCAGTGTTTAAAGGAGCTCACGCCCGAGCGCGCCACCACCGCCTTACTCGGCTTGCTACAAGGGGGGAAGGCATGAGTGCACCCAAGCGCAAGGACGCAGCTGACCACATGAGCGCATCTAAGCGCAAGAGCGCAGCTGAGCGCATGAGCTGTAAAGCGCGCGCGATCTTAACCGCCTATTGCACCGCGACCTTTCTCATCGCGCCGCTCGGTGCGCTGTTCTTGTGCTATAAGAAGCGGCGCGACCCGCCCTATGGCCGACGCGTGTTCGAGCTCTTAGGCTGCTATCACGGCCAGCTCAAGCCCACTGCCCCCACCATCTGGTTTCACACCGTAAGCGTAGGCGAGGCCATTGCTGCTCGGCCCTTAATCCGAGAATTTGTGACCCGCCACCCCGAGCGCAAGGTAATTGTCACCACGACCACCACCACGGGAGCTGCTGAGATCCAAAAAATCGAGGGCGTGCAGCACGTCTTTGCACCGCTTGATAGCCCGCTTGCGGTCAATGCCTTTATCCGCACCTTTAAGCCCAGCCACCTCTTTATCATGGAGACCGAGCTGTGGCCGTGCCTCTTGCATAGCGCCCATCACCATGGGGTTACGACCGTGGTGTTCAATGCGCGCATGCCGGAGAAAACCTGTCTTAAATACCAAGATCACTTGCGTTTGAGCACCGACCTCATCGCCGCCCCACTTGACCTCGTGCTCTGCCAAACCAAGGACGACCAAGGGCGCTTTGCGCGCATCGGCGTACCGGCTCAGAAAATCAAGCGCACCGGCTCGTTAAAGTACGATCTGCACCCCAACGAAGCGCTGTTCCAGCACGCGCGCAGCATCTACCGCCTCTGGCAAGAGCAAGCACAAGCCAAAGGCCAAGAGTGCCAAGTGCTCGGCGCCATTTCGACCCATGAGGGCGAAGAGGAAATGATCTTGGAGACCTACTACTCGCTCCAGCAGATCTACCCTAATCTGCGGCTCATCTTAGTGCCGCGCCACCAATCAGGCGTAACCCGCGCCCAAGTCTTCTTACAAGACATCAAGGGCTCCTTTGCCCTCAAGACTGAGTTTGACCGCAATCTCACCGGCTTTACCCAAGATGTCTTGCTGGGCAACACCATGGGCGAGATTGAGTTCTACTTAGGCCTGTGCGACCTCATCTTTATGGGCGGCAGCTTGGTCGACATCGGTGGCCACAATCCCCTTGAGCCCGCCTACTTCTCGCTGCCTATCATCACGGGACGTTATTACTACAACTTCCACGAGCAGTACGAGAACTTAATTGAACATGGCGGCGCCTATGTCGCGAGCGACCACCACAGTCTCTACAGCATCAGCGAGATGCTGCTGCAAGACAAAGCCAAGCTCACCGCCATCGGCATGTGTGCCTTTGACGTGCAGCAAGCCGGGCGCGGCGCGATTGCCGCGACCTTGCAGGCGCTCGAGGCCACGCTCTAGCGCGCGCCGCAAGGCGCGCCCAGAGCGCCGCCGCGCCGCGGCGCGGCCACAAAAAAGCCAAGCGGGCGCTTGGCTTTTTTGGGTCCGCCGCGGGGGCCTGAGGCCCGACGCTTAGGCGTCTTGCTTGATCGAGCGCAGGAACTCAACGTAACCCTTAGCGCTTTCAACTACCGAGCTCATGTCGAGCTCACCCTTGACCGGCTTGGCGTTATAGAAGGTATATAAACCGGCGTACTCCGCCCCACAGCGTTCAAAGGAACAGATATAGGAGTTTAAGAACTCCTCGACACTAAAGCCGATGCCGTCCTTGGTGTAAGTAGCCGCGTCACCGCCGCAGGTGACCGCAAAGGCAATCTTACGGCCCTCTAAGTGCTTACCCCCGGCATAAGCCCAGCCTGGAGTTAACACGATATCGACCCATGACTTGAGCATAGGTGGGGTGTTAAACCAGAACAGCGGGAACTGGAACACGATAGAACCATTGTTATCGATAATCGAGTGCTCTAAGGCCGGATCGATTGAGCTGCGCGGGTACGAGCTTTGGAGGTTGTGCACCAAGAACTCATCAGAGTACTTACGAACTTCATCTAACCAGCGACGGTTGACCACAGACTGATCATAGAAGGGATGATCGACGATAACTAATGTTTTCATAAAACCACGGGGCGCAGGTGCGCTTGTTTGAGTTTTGAAGCTCCCACCGTCTTACGACGGGGGATTCTCCTGGACCAAAAAGCAGCTTTCTGTCGAAGAGCTCTTTGATACTTACGTATCGAACTCTTCGCCAGAGCCTTGCTAGAGTGCATCAAGCAAAAAAACGAGGAGCTCACCGCCGCCCAGCGGCCGCACGGTAACGCTTGTGCTTGAATTCAGCGTAAGGGCCAAGGCCCAGCACTTAAAAGCTTCCCCCCACAGGGAGTCCTTTACACCAAATTTTACAGCATTTGGGCATTCTAGCGGTTTTCATAGTCTGACGCAAAACACAATAAGGCGATCTGGCACCAAGCGCTCCCGACCATTGCGCCAATCTGGCACAAGGGTGCGCCAGATTAGGGCCCGCCGCGGCCACCCGCCGCTGCCCCCGGCGCGCCCCACGGTCGGCCGCGCACCAAACCCGGCGCCGCCCCTCCTACTTCTTGCGCTTGTAGCCCAAGGCGCGCGGACCGCGCCGTGCAAACAGCTTAATCTTGCAGGTCACGGCGTGAGCCCGCACAGCGGCGCCCCACGCGGCGCAGTGAGCGCTGAGGCCGGCGAGCCCGCCTTGGGGCAAATTCTTAACCTCGGCTTTCACCTGAGCACGAATCATGGTCATGAGCGCTGGAACATTGAGCAAGCTCTCGTCGTACTCCTTAAGCTCTTTTTCTTTATTAAAGGAGCGCTCGAGGCGTGCGAGCATCTGCTCGACCTGAGCTAGGGTGAGCTTGCCGCGGCGGCACTTATCAAAGTCGATGAGGTAGCACTTACCCCCAAGCTCGTCCGCCCCCGAGCTTGCTGGGTGCGCACCTGCCGCCGCTGGCTTTGCCGCAGGCTCAGCTGCAGCCGCAGGCTCAGCCGCGGGGGCTGGGGCCAGCAGGATATTGCGGATATTGAGGTCGCTGTGGTAAACCCCAGCCTTAAAGAAGCGTGCGAGGGTCTTGGCCACCAAGATTACCTCATGCGGAGTCAGCGCGCGGCGCTGCTCTAAAATCTCGGCGAGATTTTGGGTGTGCGGCAGCTGCTCCATCACCAGCGCATTGGTGATAAAGCAGCCGGAGATGCACTCTTTAGCCAGCAAGGGCCGCGGCACCGGAAAGCCCTCGGCATAGAGCCCTGCGGTAAGCACAAACTCCGCGCGCGCCCGGCGCGCGCTCGGACTCCAACGCACAAAGCCCGTTTTGAGCACCTTGCCTATCAGCCCCCCGCGCCGGTAAAAACGCAAGCACAGCGGGAAGCTGGTTTGCAACTTGTGCTGAGAGCTCTCGGCCTTAGCCGCCTCGAGGGCAAAATCGCGTACCGGGCCATACAGGGCGCCGATGTCCTTAGGGCCTAGGGTAAAGAGCATAGTTTGGCCGCGTCCGCCACAAAAGCGCACGTCGGTGGCGTGCTCTTGCAAGAAGGCGGGGTCACAATAGTGATTGAGCGTCTCATACAGAGTACTGTCATTAAAGCCGCTCTTAGGGTCGACGATAAAGTTAACCTCGCCTGCGTCAAGGCGCATAAAGCTCAACTGACGATAGATCTCAGTCATCTCAACCCCACCTTAGTTAATTACCAACTCGCCACTTTGCCCTGAGCCTTGATCGACCACGGCCCCGGCGCTCTCGGGCTCTGATGCCTCCGACTGAAGCTCTTCGAGCTTAAGCTCGCCTGAGGCCCCCATCATCGGCGTGCTATCCACTATCGGGGCATGGGCCGGGAGCACGGGCGCCACCGGGGTGACCTCTCCGCTTGCTGCCCCAGAACCCAGCACCTCACCCGAATCCGCCGCAGGCACAGCCGCCGTCGCCGCAGTCGCCGCAGAAGCCGCCGTCGGCAGCTCGGGCACCGGAGTTAACGGCGTCGCCGCGGGCGCTTGGCCCGGCTGCACGGTGCCGCGCAGCACACGCGCCACCAAGTTGTCATCAATGCTGATGCTCCCGGCCATATTCAGGCGCTGGTCATCAGGCAGCGCGGCGCCATAGACGGCGCAATCTTGCTCGGGGAAGGCCATGAGGCAGGAGCGATAGACCTGAGCTTGATAGCTCTCGGTGCTGGTATTGCGCGGCGCATACAGTCCCATCACCGGCAGCGTCAGCACCATAAAGAGCAAGCTCACCACCCCAAAGGCTTTGACGCCGGAACTGCGCACTGAGAAATAGGCGCACAGCGGCAATAAGGCAAAGGGCAGCAGCACGTACAAATCATTAGGGGTAATGACATAGGGCAAGAGCGCGGCCACCACCAGGGTCGCGAGCACCATACAGATGACGAGGGCCCGCACCAAGCGCAACCGTCCAGAGCTCCCCCCGCTAAAGCGATACAGGGCAAAGTACATGGCCGAGGCGGTCACTACCATGGTCACGATGCCAAAGAGCCAATACAGGCTCATATAGCCATAGCCTAGGAGCGTGCCGACGAGCCCCTCTTGCCCCGTCAAGAGCGGCAGCTGCGCTTCCTGCGGCCCCAGCACGGACCCCAGGCGCAATAGGTCTAATAGACCCAGGAACAGCGGGTAAACATGGACCAAGCCATAGCCCCAATAGCCCGAATCATCGGCACTCTGGGTTAAGCCCGGATTGGTCGCGACCTGAGCCAAATACGGGGTCAGGGTTAATCCCACCAAGAGCACGCCGACCACTAAGCCCACCAAGCTTAAGCTAATGTCGCGGCGCAGCCACAACAGCAGCACCACCAGCCAAAGCACCGGCCACGAGCTGTGCACTTGTAGACACCAGCCCAGTCCTAGGAGCAAGCACACGGTGCTGATAAAGCGGCGCAGACCT
The DNA here is from genome assembly GCA_019113025.1 of Candidatus Anaerobiospirillum stercoravium. Classification (GTDB taxonomy): domain Bacteria; phylum Pseudomonadota; class Gammaproteobacteria; order Enterobacterales; family Succinivibrionaceae; genus Anaerobiospirillum; species Anaerobiospirillum stercoravium. Next base: position 10,219 of record DXIF01000155.1, read on the forward strand.
GAGACCTTAAAGTCGCGGTCGCGACGCAACACCACGAGGCTTGAGAGCACGAGAGCTGAGCCCAGCGACAAAAAGCCCGCTGGATTTAAGCCTGCCACCGCCAACGGCCACGGCCCCAAGGTTAAAAACAGCGTACCCACGACCACCGCGCGCGGGGCAAATAAGGAAGCTAAGGCCCGGACCACCAAGAGCAAAGCCAGAAAATGAAGCAGAGCTTGCCCATAAAGCGGCGCGGATGCACTGGAGACGAGCTTAAAAGGAAAGCCCATGAGCCACGAACTGAGGATTCCTGGGGAGTGGCCTAAGAGCCCACTTTCATTGCCAAAGGGCAAGTACTGCCCGGTAAAGGCCGCGTACAGCCCGCGCAGCAGCATCTGCACTTGCACTAAAGTAAAGTGCTGCTGCCAGCCCATAACGATGGTGAGGGCGCTGCCCACTACCATCAAGAGCAAGAGCCCCAGCCCTTGGGTCAAAGATAAACGATCGCGCATCTTACTTCGCCCCCTCACTGAGCGCACTTAATTCCACTACCGGCTCCCGCCCCCGGGCCGCACCGGGCTCATCCCCCGCATTAGGCTCCGCCCCCAAAGTGGGCGCAGCCTCCGCGCTTGCTTCGTCCCGCCAGCTTGATTGGACTAGCACACTGGTTTCCCGGGCCGCCGCTTGCGGCGCGTCCTCTAGGAAAGCGGTCATTTGGCGAATCGCGGCAAAAAGGTTGCGCGCGGGCTCGGGCGCGCTCAGCGGGCGATAATTCCAATCCTTAAAGCTCATGCGGCCTTGCTCGTCGATGACGACAATGCGCTCAGGCTCCAACAGGGCTTGCTCTAAATACGAGCCCACTAAGAGGAATTTGCGCGGCTCTGTCGGCGCCGCAAGCAAATTGCGCCCTAAGCTGTAATCACGAATGCGATTTTGCACCCCTAAGACCTGCGGTAAAAGCGTCGCGGTGAGGTCATAGGACACCGAGACATCGGTGATGACCGCCGCGGGCTTTTGCGGCCACTTGATCACGAGCGGCACCTTCATTTGGACCCGACTGAAATTACTGTTGTGGCCCCAATAGTTGGCGCCATTGTCGTTAAACTCCTCGCCGTGATCGGAAGTAAAGATCACAATGGTGTTGTCAGCAAGACCGGCCACCGTCAGCGCCTCTAACACCTTTGCAATCTTGGTGTCAGCGTAGTACACCGCATTGCGATAGAGGTTAAATACCGGCAGAGGGTCAGTCTTAGGCCCCAGCTCCAGCTTGTTTAAGCTCTGATTGGCCGGAGCAAAGGGCTTAGTTACCGCCTCGGAGGTGGCATAGGTGCGCAGGCCATCTAAGGCAACCCAAGCAAAGAACTTGGGCGTGGCCTCAGTCTGCTCATTCACAAATTCGGTGAAACCGGCAATGGCGGCATCATCACGTGCGCGCACCTCAGCGCTATAGTCCACCGGATAAATGGCCTCGCGATAGGAGGCGTTTTGCCCGGCAAAGATGGTATCGCTAAAGCCCAGACTGTGCGGATCAAAGGCCATAAAGAAGCGTAGCTGATAATCCTTAGCCTTCAGCGCCGTCAATAACGCCGGTTCTTGGCGTGCGGCCAGCACATTGGGCCAATAGGACGGCGCGAGGCCATAGAGCAGGCTAAAGTAAGTGCCCCGGGTACTGTTCGAGGCGGCGAAATTGCGGGCATAGACTCGGGCACTGCGGCTCCACTCATAGGTGTGGGGCATGGTGGCTGGGGCCAGCATATCCGCGCGCAACGACGGCACCGTAATCAGCACGATGTTGTAGGGCTCACGCACATGCGAAAAATAGGTCAGCGCTTGGCGCGGATAATTCAAAGGCCGCTGCAAACTCTGACTTAACTGCGCACTGGTCACTTGCTCGGGGCGCACCTCCATTAAGCCATGCTCTTGCAAGAAGGTATTCATGGTTAAAGGGTAGTACCACGGCAGGCGCTTTTCGATGTCGACCAAGGGCACAATTTGCTTGACGTCGGCATAGGCATGAATCAAATTGGCCATCACGGACATCACCAGGCACAAAACCGCTAACAAGCGACAGCGTAACCCGCGCTGGGCCAAATACCAGGCCAACAGCAGCACCACCACGCTATAGCCCAGCAAAAAGGCAGCGCGCCATAAGATACTGAGCCAAATCTCAAGGCTGATGGCGGTCACCGGCTCGCCGCGATGGACAAAGAGCTCAAACACTGCCGGGGTAAAGTGGAAGCGGTTTAAGGCATAAACGTGGGCATCCAAAGCCAAGAGGCCATTGAGCACCAATAAGATCACTACGGCGTAGATAAAGCGCGTCTTCGACAGCTTCCGCCACCACGTGATAGGCGCGATCAAAACCAAGGCGACTAAGGCATTGACCACAAAGAAGTGGCCCACCGCCGCAAGATAAAAGGTGCTGGGGACAAACCACGGCACATTAGGCTCAGTCGGCGCGTAGTTTTGCGCCAAATACAGGGCCAAGGGCAACTGAAGCAGGCTTAACCATCCCACCAAACGCAGCATCATGACCAGTTCCCCTCCTCCCGTCAGGATCAATGTGCCACCTAAAGCGCCCTCGCACCAACCGCACCAAGCAAGCAGAGCGGCACGCAACTGCGCCACGGCGCATGTAACTTTGCCAAAGCGCACGCAACTTAGCCGCGCCGAGCTGATACGACCGAGCCTATTAGGCCGAGCGTGAGGCTGATTTAACCCCATCCGGGCAACTAGGGCTAAATTTTAGCACAGGCATTGCAGCCGCCCCGGTCGGCCCCAGTACGATACAATCACTAAGTCAGAACCGATAAGGAGAATGCCCGATGAGTACTGACCCAAGCTCGCAACCAACTAAGCCCCAACTGACCACGCCCCAGCCTAGCGCTCCCGCCACTCAAGCCGCCGCCCCTCAAGCCCCTCACAGCCTGTGCGTGCTGCGCCTGACCGCGCTGGGCGACTGCATCAATGCCTTTGGCTTATTAGGAGCCTTAAAGCGTACCTACCCCGAGCTTGAGCTCAGTTGGATCATCGACGCGCGTTTTGCGCCGCTCTTTTGCGACGAGCAGGGCCATGATCTCATCACGCTGCACCCGCTCAACTTCAAAGAGCAAGGCTTAAAGGCCATCTTAGGCCTGAGAAAAGAGCTTACAGGCCAGCACTATGAGGCGCTGTTAAACTTGCAGACCTCGCTTAAAGCCTCGCTGACCTCAACCGTCATCAGCGCCGACCACAAATACGGCTATGACCAGGAGCGCGCGCGCGAGGGGCACCAATTCTTTATCACTGACCCGGTCAAAAGCCCGGACAACCCGCACGTACTTGCAGGCTTCATGGCCATGGCAGAGGCCGCCGGTTACCCCGTCCCCGAGCCCTACTGGGACTTTAAGCTTGACCCCTATCTCATCGACCGCGCCCACTGCCTCGTCTCCCACGAAAAGAAGCTCTGTGCCATTGCCCCGTGCTCAGCCCAACCAAGTAAGAACTGGACGGTTGAGGGCTACATCGAAGTGGGTCGCTACGCCCAAAGTCACCACTTGCAGGTCGTGCTCTTAGGCAGTCACAGCGAGCTTGAGCTGAGCACCTGCTCGAGCATCGCCGCCGCCCTCCCCGGCAGCATCAATCTGTGCGGCCACACCAATTTGCGCGAGCTTGCAGCCTTACTTGCCATCAGCAAAATCGTGGTGGCCCCCGATTCGGCGAGCATGCACCTCGCCTCCGCCCTGGGCACCCCGGTCATTGGCCTCTTTGCCCGCCACGATGAGAACCGAGTGGGCCCGTGGAACTTCATGGACTTAAACGTCTCGGTCTACCACAAGCTGGCTCAAAGCGAGCGCAAGGGCAAGCCCATCCCGTGGCGCTACCGGGTCAAGCAAGATAATGCCATGGAGCACATTACGCCGGACATGGTGCTTGCGACCTTTGAGCGCGCCTTAGAGCGCTACCGCATCTAAGCGCGCCGCCCGCCGCACCCAACCGACCGCAACCAGCTAAAGCAGCAAAGCAGCTAAAGCAGCAGCAAGCAGCTAAAACAACCCCGCGGCCGTCCCGGCACAGCCCCACCAAGAATGTGACTGAGGCAAGGGCCCCCGCTCTTATTTTCAGGTAAGATGAGCGACGGCCCAAAGAAAAGTGGCCACTCAACCAACATCCAATCAGCGCCTTTGGAGGGCACTATGAACATTGCGGTTTTCCCGGGCACCTTTGACCCCGCCACCCTAGGCCACTTTGATATCATCCAGCGCAGCAGCAAGCTTTTTGACCGCCTGATTGTGGGCGTAGCCTTTAGCCCGACCAAGCAGCCTCTGTTTAGCTTAGAGGAGCGCGTTGAGCTGATGAAGAGCTGCTGCAAAAGCTTAAGCAACGTCGAAGTCATCGGCTTTACTGGCCTCATTGCCGACTTCATCAAGGCCCATGAAGCCAACATCTTAATTCGCGGCATCCGCACCGTTGCCGACTACGACTACGAGATGCAATTAACCGGCATGTACCGCGTGGCTGTGCCCCAGCTTGAGGTGGTAATGCTGCCGACCAACGGCAACCTCGCCTTCATCTCCTCGTCCTTTGTGCGCGAGCTCATCGTCCACGGCGGCGACATCAGCCACTTTGTGCCCCACAACGTCGCCAAGGCCATCATGGAGAAGGCTCAGCACACCCCGCAGGTCAAGTTCAGCGAAATTCGCTAACCACACGCACGCGGCGCCCCAAACCAGCACCCCGCAGCGGGCAAGCGTCCCGCAGCGGGTTAGTGCTCCGCACCGGGCCAGCGTTCCGCACCGGGCCAGCGCCCCCTAAAAAACAGCAGGCGGCGCCCCAAACACAAGGCGGCGCTCACGCGCCGCCCCCCAACAATACCCACCCCAGAGGGGTATCAGCCCATGCTGGGGCTCAGCCCCAGCATGGTCTCAGACCCAGTTAGTGCTGGCATTTTGGGCAATAGAAGGTCGAGCGATTGCCTTGGACAATGCGCTTAATGGGAGTGCCGCACACCGAGCACGGCTCTCCGGCATGGCCGTAGACCTTTAAGTTTTGGACAAAGTAGCCGAGTTTGCCATCGGCGCCCTCAAAGTCACGGATAGTGGTACCGCCGCTGGCAATCGAAGCGGTGAGCAAGTCCTTGATATTGCCCACCAAGGTGGTGACTTCCTCCAGCGTGAGCGAACGGCAGCTGCGCTCGGGATTGATCTTACTCAAAAAGAGCGACTCGCAGGCGTAGATATTGCCCACTCCCACCACGACTGCTGAGTTCATCAGCGCCTGCTTAATCGAGCTATTGCGTCGTTGCAACGCGGCATACAAGACCTCGCCCGTAAACTGAGAGGTCAAAGGCTCAGGCCCGAGCGCGGCCAAGGCTGGATACTGGTAGGGATCCGCCCCGGGCTCTAAATAGACCACCAAGCCAAAGCGGCGCGCATCATGATAGCGCACGCTCGTTCCGCTATCGAGCATCAACTCAAAGTGGTCATGCAAGACGCGCTCAGTGCCGGTGGGCACTATGCTCAGATGCCCGGTCATGCCCAAATGCAAAATCAATGAGCCCTTAGTGGTGAAGACCACGATGTACTTACCGCGGCGCGTAAGGCGCGTCACTTGAGCGCCCACGAGCTCTTTAAGCTTGGGGCTTAAGGGCTGGCGCAGCTTCTTTTCTCCGATAAAGACATCGACCACGGTACGGCCCATGAGCACGTGCTCAATCCCGCGCTTAGTAACCTCAACCTCGGGCAATTCTGGCATCTCACTCTCCTCACGTACCCGCACGCCGCCTCAACGCCGCGCGCAGTAGAGCCCATGATATGCGGCAAAGCGTCAGAGCGCACGCTCTTGAGAAAATTAACCACCGCGCCCCTAAGCCCCAAGCC
>DXIF01000156.1 GCA_019113025.1 Candidatus Anaerobiospirillum stercoravium
CTTTACCTCCGAGGGCAATGTGTTCTATCTGGAGCTGGCGATGGACCACACCGAGTTCAAGTTAGCCCGTGATTTAACCCCAGCCGAGCGTCCGCGCACCCCAGAGGAAATCATGGCCGAGGCCGGTCTAGTTTAGTTAGATTACTCAGAGCTCACCGCGCCACGCCATCTGACCGAGGTCAGGTGGCGTCGTTGTTTTTGGGCCCCATTAAGCAGGCACCGTCTGCCCAACTGCGGCGGCCCCACGCACTGGAGTTGGGCCCCAACAAATTGGGGCCATGAGCACGCACTTAGCGCCAAAAGCGCTTATAATAGCGCGTTTTGAACCTAGCACCGCACGGATTACAGGAGGGCTTATGGACCAAGTTGTCATTGACTATCGTAAGACGCGCTTTATCACCAGCTCGCCCGATCTCAAGCGCCTCCCCAATGATTTAGGCGCCGAAATCGCCTTTGCCGGGCGCTCCAACTCCGGCAAATCCTCGGCCCTCAACGCCATTTGCGACCAAAAGCATTTAGCTAAGACCTCACGGACCCCGGGACGTACGCGCCTGATCAATCTCTTTGAGGTCAAGCCCGGTTGCTCCTTAGTCGACTTACCTGGCTACGGCTATGCCGCGGTCCCAGAGACCATGAAGCGCCAATGGCAAAAGTCGATGTCCGAGTACTTACAAAAGCGTAAGGCCTTACGCGGCATTGTGGTCACCATGGACATCCGCACCCCGTTAAAGGATCATGACCGCTTGATCATCGATTGGTCGCTCGCGGCCAACCTCCCGGCCTTAATTCTCCTAACCAAGGCCGACAAGCTAGGCGTAACCAAGCGCCGCGAAGCGGTGGGTGAGGTCAAATACCAGTTAAGCGAATTTGGTGGGGACTTTCGCGTGCTCGCCTTTTCGGCATGGAATAAAATCGGTATCGACGAGGTGCGCCAAACCCTGACCAATTGGTTCACCATGTTCCATGGCGCTGAGGATAACGCCCCGGCTGCGGACGCTACAGGCGCAGCAGATGACGCTTTTGCTGACGACTTCGATGACGCCCGCGCTGACGGCGACGCCTACGAGACGAGCTCAAGCGGCATCGTGGTGGGCACCAAGTTCAATCCTTACGGGCAAGGCCCGCAGCACTAGCACAGCCATAGCACAGCGAGGAATTTTCATGGCACAAGGCAAGCTTTATATCGTTTCTGCGCCCAGCGGTGCGGGCAAGTCGTCTTTAATCAATGCCCTGCTGCGCCGCTTTAACTTAGATGACAGCTTGAGACTTTCGATCTCCCATACCACGCGCGCCCCGCGCCCGGGCGAGGTCGACCATGAGAGCTATCACTTTGTCAGCAAGGAAGAATTTGAAGCGCTGATTGCCCGCAATGCCTTCTTTGAGTACGCCCAAGTCTTCGACAATTACTACGGCACCTCGCGCGAAATCGTTGAAGAGTGGCTGAGCCAAGGCAAGGACGTGCTCTTTGACATCGACTGGCAGGGCGCCCGCCTGATTAAAGAGCAGATGCCCGCAGCCATCAAGATCTTTATTCTGCCGCCTTCGCTGAGCGAGCTCGAGCAGCGCTTAATCAAGCGCGGCCAAGACAGCCGCGAGGTGATCTCCAAGCGCATGGCTCAGGCCATGTCCGAGATCTCGCACTACGATGAGTACGACTACGTCATCATCAATGACAACTTCGATGACAGCTTAATCAAGCTGCGCAGCATCATCTTAAGCGAGCGCGTGCGCCTTGCCTCCATCAAGGAGCATCACGCCGACTTGCTCCAAGCCATGGAGCAGCAAGCCCACGACTATGAGGCAGCCTGGCTCCCGTGCGCCAGCGCCTTATCGGCGGCCTTAGCCGCCGCCAAGGCCAAGGAAGAGGCCCAAGCGGCGGCACACGAGCAAGCCGAAACGCCAGCTGACGCCACCCCTGAGGCAGAGACTACCTCTGAGGCTGACGCCACCTCGGCGGCTGAAGCCCGCACCGAGCAGCCGCAGGCTTAGCGCAGCGCGCCTAGGCGCGCGCCGCAGGGCGCCAAGCGGGGAGCGCCGCCTCGGGCGGCGGGCGCGGCCTATTTAGGCCCGCGCGGGCGCGTCAGGCGGCCAAAATTTTGCTACAATAAGTAGCTTTAGCAAATTTGTCGCTATTGCGCAAACCCAAGGTGGGGTGAGCTGTGCTCGCTTGCTTGCTTGCTCGAACCTTACTGGTTTGCCCCCTTCCTGTTAGGCACCGCGCCTTCATATCACAAACTGCAGTTTGGCCGCGCGCTGTGAGCGCCTGAGCGGACGCGCTCTGGGCTTGAGATGCAGCAATTCCGGATTTTGTTCTTGGGGACCCCACGGGGCGTAACGCCGGTGTTCCTAATCATTTGAGGTAAATTGATAATGGCTAGAGTTACAGTTGAAGACGCTGTGGCTAAAGTTGGCAACCGCTTTGACTTAGTCCTCATCGCAGCTCGTCGTGCTCGTCAAATCTCGATGAATGGCAGTAAGCCTTTAGTCGACGAGGAAAAGGACAAGCCAACTGTCATCGCTCTGCGTGAGATTGAGGCAGGCCTCATCTCCGAGGACTTCCTCGATAAGCAAGATCGCAAGGATTTAATGCGCGATACCAGCATCCTCCCAGCAGACAGCGAGTTTGCTCCAATCGACGGCGCTGAGATGTTCAATATGAACTAAGCGTCCCCGCGCTCCTGCAAAAGCGCGTTGCTCCTATGCGGAGCAGCGCGCTTTTGCGTTTTAGGGCCGGCCGTAGTCCCGTATCTTGCAAGCACTTTTGGCGTTCGTTGGGTCACAGCTTGCTTGAAGCGCGCTAGCCTCAAGACGCATCATTGCCTAAAATGAAGTCACGGCCAGCGTTGTCGTAAGTCAGCGCTGAGGGCCGCGCCGAGGACCGCGCCGAGGACCGCGCTCAAACGTGCGCCGGTGCCCCCAAGCGCCCCGCGGAAGCCCAGCTGGAGCCAGCGGGAGCCCAGCCCGTGCCCCGCGCGGACAGTGCTCTTTTTTGGTGCAAAGGCTACTGCCGGGCAAGCGCACTTTGTTGTACACTTGAATTTAGAGGGTTAAGCCGTCGCTTAATCTGTGGTGCTAGCGTTAAGGTTAGGAGATTTTTATGGAGAGCAACCAAAATTTGCCATCTGATAAGTCTGCTCCAAGCCCCGCAGATATCGATGCCGCCTTGGCTGCCGCGACCTCGACCGCGCAAGCCGTCGCACAAGGCAAGTTCGACGACAACTACCACGAGGATACCGGCGTGACCGCCCCGGCCGCCGCCCAAGTAACGATCCAGGAATCAGCCTCTGAGGCTGGAGCGCAACGCGCGGAGAGCACCGCGGCACATGAGGGCATCTACAGCGATAGCATCAACGTCAATGCACGCGATAATGGCCCGTTTAGCCCCTTTGAGGCGCCCAAAGAGCCCTTTGTGTTAAAGCAAGACTACATCGGCAACGCCCCGGTTGAGCCAAGTGCTGAGGCCTTAGCCTCGCCCAATTTTCACTATTACCTGCCGCTGCATGACTTAGCCTCGTCCTATCTTGCCCCGGAGTGCATGCCCGACATCGACCGGGCCTTTGTGCTAGCAGATCAAGCCCACGCCCCGCAAAAGCGCGCCTCAGGCGAACCCTACATCATCCACCCCATTGCGGTAGCGACCATCATTGCGCAGATGCATTTGGACAAGGAGTCCATTATTGCCGCCCTGCTGCACGATACAGTCGAGGACACCTCGGTCACGCCGGAAGACATTACGCGCGAGTTTGGTCCGGTTGTGCGCGACTTGGTGCAAGGCGTCACCAAGCTCGATAAGCTGCGCTTCCACGACTATCGCGAGGCGCAGGCGGAGAACTTCCGCAAGATGATCTTAGCGATGACGCGCGATATCCGCGTCATCTTAATTAAGCTGGCGGATCGCACCCACAATATGCGCACGTTAGGCTCCTTGCGCCCGGACAAGCGCAAGCGCATTGCCCGTGAGACCTTGGAGATTTTCGCCCCGATTGCCAATCGCTTGGGCATCTCCGACATCAAGGTTGAGCTCGAAGAGCTGGGCATTGCTGCGCTCTATCCGATGCGCTATCGCGTGCTCAAGTCGGCCGTGACCCGGGCGCGCAACAATCGCAAGGAAATCATCAACAACATCTTGGAGTCGATCAATCGCCGCTTAAAAGAGGTCAATATCCACGGCCGCGTCTTGGGCCGGGAGAAGCGGATCTACTCCATCTACAAGAAGATGGTCAAAAAAGAGCTGCATTTCCGTGAAATCATGGACGTGTACGCCTTTCGCATCATCTTAGATGACGTTGATACCTGCTATCGCGTCTTAGGCCAGATGCACAACCTCTACAAGCCGCGGCCCAGTGGCTTCAAGGACTACATCGCCATCCCGAAGATCAACGGCTACCAGTCGCTGCATACCTCGCTCATTGGTCCACACGGCGTGCCGATCGAAATTCAGATCCGCACCGAGTTCATGGACCAAATGGCCGCCCGCGGCGTCGCGGCCCACTGGTCGTATAAGGAGAATGGCTCGGAGCCGACCTCAACCACGGCGCAAAAGAATGCGCAGCAGTGGATCAAGAACATCATTGACCTTCAGCAGAGCACCTCCAGCTCGATGGAGTTCATTGAGGGCGTCAAGACCGACCTGTTCCCTGATGCCATCTTCGTCTTTACGCCTGATGGCAAGATCTTCGATCTGCCCGCGGGCTCAACCCCGGTTGACTTTGCCTACGCCCTGCACACCGATATCGGTCAGCATTGCATTGGCGCGCGCGTCAATCACCGCATGTACCCATTGGGCCGTCCGCTGCAATCAGGCCAAGCGGTCGAAATCATTACCTCGCCTAATGCCGAGCCTAATGCGATGTGGCTGTCGAGCGTGGTCACCCCACGGGCCCGCTCTAAGATTCGCCAGTACCTCAAGGGCTTAAAGAGCCAAGAGTGCGTCTTAATCGGCCGCCGTCTCCTGCAAAATGTCCTCAAGGACATGCGCTTAGAGGAGGTTGCATCCGAGCAGATGGAGCTGGTGCTCAAGGAGTTTAAGGAGCCCGATCTCAACGCCCTCTTAAGCGATGTGGCTTTAGGTAACATCTTGGCGGTAGTCGTCGCCAAGAAGCTCAAGAGCGACTTGTCCGACGCCGAAGAGGGCAAGCCCATTACCGGCACCGGCGGTCTGCCATACACCTTTGCGCAGTGCTGTCTGCCCATTCCAGGTGATGACATCATTGGCCACATTACGGCCAAGGGCCTCGTCATCCACACCGCCACCTGCTCCAATATCCGGGAGGAGGACAAGCTCAACGAGCCCGAGAAGTTCATCAAGGTGGGCTGGGACTACTCGGTCAGCGCCAATATGGCCTTCCAGACCGGCTTGCGCATTGAGCTGGAGAACCGCCAAGGCATCTTAAGCGAGATCTCCAATGCCGTTGATATCGCCGGTTCGCAGATCGACGCCATCAACTCCGAGATCAAGGAGGATGGCACCTATCTCATCAACCTGACGGTCACGGTGCGCGACCGCGAGCACTTGGCGGGCATCATCCACCGCGTCAAGCACATCCCGAACATCACCAGCGTCTTTAGACGCCGCTAGGGGCGCGCGCCCCCTGCGGCGCAGCTTGCGCTCGGCGCAAGCTCGCGGGCGCCGCGCCCCGGCGGCAGGCCCAGGCGGCGGGCCGCTTTGCGGGGCTATGCCCCATTTTCATGACAAAACCGGTGCCCCCGCGGCAAAAGGATAGCGGCGGCGCCGGTTTTGTTTTATGCTGATAAAGGAGAGAAATACGAAATATTGCTTTTGGGCGATACGGCCACGGCAAGTGTGAACGTTGCGTTGCGCTCTAGGCCCCACGATGAGGAGGGAAGATGATTAAAATCACAGACATTGGCACCGAAGCCTCCTTAGCTAGCCTGTCACCTCAGATTGAAGAGTTCTACGAACAGGAGCTTAAGTTCCATCGCATCCACGTCAGCGACAATTTGGTCTTAAGCGCCGTTGAGCTCAAAGCCCCTCCAGGCACGCCGGGCACCTCGCTGCAAGATAGCTCCAATACCTTGGTGATTGTGCCGGGGCGCGCTGAGACTGAGCACAAGTACGCCGAACTGCTCTATCACTTAAAAGACACGGGACTGCGCGTACTCGTATGCTTTGTGCGCGGCCAAGGCCAGTCATCCATGGTGCTCTATGACTCCAATAAGTGCCATGTTGAGCGCTTTTTACACTATCGCCACGATCTTGAGAACATCTTAAGCTACCTCGATGTCGGCCCTGACTTTAAGCTGCTCGGCTTCTCCTTAGGCGGCTTGATTTCGCTTGAGTTCTGCTTCAACACCACCTATTCATACAAGCCTAAGGCCGTCGCCTTAATCGCGCCGTTTTTAGGCATTAGAATGCCGTTTTCCCCCAAACTGGTGTACCCGATCCTCAAGATCTTGTGCAATATCAGAGCGTTTGCCCTGGCCTACACGCCTCATGGCAAGGAGTACCAGCGCGTACCGTTTGAGGAAAACTACCACTCGCACAGCCGCCTGCGCTACAACCTCTACCACGACTACTACGCAAGCCACCCGCAAATGGCGCTGGCGGGCCCAACCTACAAGTTTGTTAAGTGCTGCATGCAGGCTCAAGGCCGTCTGCACAAGCGCAAGAGCCGCTTCACCTTCCCGATGCTGTGCTTAAGCGCCGGTGCCGACCAAGTAGTCTCAACCAAGGCGGCGCAAGAATTTTGCCGCGAGCACAGCCATGATCCGGTACCGCCGACCTTTGAGCTAGTCGCGCACGCCTACCACGACATTCTCAACGAGTCGGACAACTACCGCAACGAGCCGCTGCTCAAGGCCTTAAACTTCCTGTTCAACGGCAGCACCGACTTAAGCTACTTAAGCGAAAGCAAGCAAGATGCTGAGCAGGCCCCGGCCCCGCAAGCAGCGCCCGCCCCACGCCCAGTAGCGCCAAGCGCCGTGCCCGAAGGCGCAACCATTGTGCGCGAGCAAGAGGTCGATGAGAGCGAGCTGATCGGCGATGCGCCGAATGTGCCTAAGGCCTAATCGCCCGGCTTAAGCGCTCAGGCCTAACGCAAGTCAGGTCTGACGCAAGTCAGGCCCAACCGCTTAGCACCGCCGCGCCCCGGCCGCGTCCTGAGCCCCACTAGGTTCGGGACGCGGCCGGGGCGCGGCGGTGCTACAATAAGCAAGCTTTGGTAAGCAGAGGCTAACCGCGCGTGCCACAAAGTGGCGCCGGGGGCTACGGGGGCTGGTGGCTACGCAGCCGTCGCGCTGCGGCCGCGCAGCCGCAGCGCGGCTTGGGCCGTCATTTTCATTTGGTGGGTGAGACCATGTCAGAAGTTGATAACAGAATCCCAGTCAATATCATCACGGGCTTTCTGGGTAGTGGCAAGACCACTCTCCTCAATCAATGGGTTAACACTGAGGAGTTCAAGGACACCTTAGTGCTGATCAACGAATTTGGTGATGTTGGTCTTGACCATGAGCTGGTGCAATCGGTGGACGACACCGTAGTGCTGTTAGGCTCAGGCTGCATTTGCTGCACGCTGCAAGGCGAGCTGGTTCAGTCCTTGGCCCAAAACTTAATCAAGGCCGAAGAGGGCACCATTCCGAAGTTTAAGCGCGTCTTAATCGAGACCACGGGCCTTGCTGACCCCGCAGGCGTCATCTCGACCTTAAACAACGATGAGTTCTGCTATGCCAACTACCGCCATGACGGCACGGTCACGGTGTTAGACGGCCAATTTGTGCGCGAGCAGCTGAAGAATCAATACGAAGCGGTCAAGCAGATTGCTCTTGCGGACATCATCTTGATTTCCAAGACCGATTTAATCGACGCCGAGGAAATCAATGCCATTACCCAGACCGCCCGCGCCATCAATCCATCGGCTCAGATTCACCCGATGGTACGCGGCCACATCACTCCAAAGATCTTAGATGAGATCGGCCCGTACAAGAACTCAGGTGAGACCAGCGCCAAGGTCAACAACTGGCTTGAGATCAAAATGCCGATCAAGGGCAAGGATGGTCAGACGCTCGCCTCGCCGCTGCGTCCGGTTAACGCCACGATTGAGGCAGCGGTCGCCAAGCCTAAGATCATTGCGCACACCAATATTGAGAGCTTTGCGCTGGTCTATGACCAGCCGATCAAGAGCCTCGTGCTCTTGGCGGCCATCAACCTAGTACAGCAGCAATACGGCGACTCGATTCTGCGCTTAAAGGGCATCTTGAATATCGAGGGCCAAGATAAGCCGGTGATTATCCACGGCGTCCAAGGCCAGCTCTACCCATTAGGCCAATTAGATGAGTGGCCGGAAGAGCAGCATGAATCCAAGCTGGTCTTCATCGTGCGCGCCACGGTCTTAGAGCAGATCAAGTACCTCTTTACCCAAGCGATTGAAAACCCAGATGAGTCCACCATCGAGTACTATCGCCAAATCATTAGCGCTGCCGAGTCCGCAAGCGCCCAGATGGAAGAGGATGGGGTCGAGGAAATCGACTTAAGCGGCGCCTACGAGCAAAAGTAGCGCGCCAAGCGGCACGCCGCAAAGCGACGCTGCGCGGTGCCGCGCGGTACGGAGCAACGCGCCGGGCGGTGGCGGCCCCAGGGCCGCCACCGCCCAATAACAAGGCCTCAGGGGGCATACCCCCTGAGGCCTTGTTATGGGAGGCGGGGGCTTCCCCCGCCGCTGCCCTGAGGGCAGCCCTTACCTGTGAGCTAAATTATTGCTGCTCAGTGGTAGTGGTCGAACCAGTTACGTTAACAACAACGCGACGGTCTGGAGCATAGCACTTGAGCTTCTCGTTGCGTGGTAAGCCATCGCAAGCATCGCCGACGGTCGAATCAGCCGAGCCTAAACCGGTAACAGTGATCGAGCCTGCTGGTACGCCCTTAGCCTGTAACTCAGAGGCAACGGCCTCAGCACGACGTAAGGATAAGCCCTTGTTGTACTCAGCATTACCGATTGGATCGGTGTAGCCCTTAACGTCGTAAGCTACGAAGTCTAACTGAGCGTTTTGAGCGTCAATTACGACCTGATCAACGGCGCTGCGGCCTTGCTCGCTTAACTTGTCGCTGTCAAAGCCGAACAGAGCACTAGCGTCTAAGTTGTATGAAGTGGTGACGGTCTTGGTAACAGGGGGCTCAACTGGAGCCGGAGCTGGGGTGCGATCGCCAAAGACATAGCCTACGGTTAAGTAAGCGTAGTCGAGATCCATGTCAAGAACTGGGTCATCGATAACTTCGAAGTAGCGATCGTAGCCTAAGCGCAGAGCCCAGTTGTCGGTTAAAGCGAAGTTAACACCAGCACCGACGAATGGGGCCAACTGATCACCGTCGTCGACATCACCGGTGTACATAGCATAGAAGCCACCGCCACGCAGGAAGATGTCAGTACCGCTAGTGGTCAGAGGGAAGGAGAGGCGTACGCCTAACTCAGGACCGTGGATGGCAAAATCACCGGTGAACTCCTCAGTAACACCAGAAGTGGTGTAGCGATCGCTGTAATCGAAGCCGTCGAAATAGTTATAGCCTAACTCAACGCTGAAGTATTCGTTGACGCTATAGCCACCGAAGAGGCCTACGCCATAACCGGCATCGTCGAAGTCATAAAAGCCATCGCCATTGGCTTCGTTGGTGTAATCGGTATCGAGGTGAGCGTAACCGGCGCGAGCACCAACATACCAAGTGTTAGGAATTGCTGCGCTAGCAACAGTGGTAAAAGCTAAAGCTGCAGCAGCAACTGATAAAGCTAATAAATTCTTCTTCATAAAAACTACCCCGCTCAATCAGAATCGGTCTTGCTTGCGCCGCCAAACGAATGTTGGAACTTTTCACACTATCCCGTGTCCAAAATCCCGTGCGCACAGCCAGCCCCCATGGGCGGGCTCAGACCTTATTGTCCACTTAAGATGGGTACCTCGGCTCAAGTTCAGCTTAATTGCATTGCTTAATTGCTATTTAAGCGGAGCTTAGAACAGAGTGCACTGAGGCAAACGGCAAGCATCCGTCTCAGCGCCCAAACCCATGGCCATCCTAGCCTCGGAACTTTGCAGCACAAAGCTAATCTCAGCCAAAGAGCATTGCGCCAACCAATCACAGCAAGCGCCCAGCTTACGTAAGCGCCGCTTTAGTCGAGCAACTGTCCTCTTAGTGGCTTGACGCAGTATCCCAACCACGTCCTAAACTTTCTTGGTCGGCTACGGGGCCTTGGAGCGGTAAGCCACCACCAAGGTAGGCACCCCAACCAAGCAAGTCAAGGTTGCATATAACAGCCATGCTTACACCCTAAAAGGTAGAGCATATTGAGGTTACAACAACGCTAAAGATAGTGTAACGCTAGACCAAAGCAATTGGTACTTATTTCACTATCCGGGCCCGTAAATTTGTCACCGGACACGCAACTTAGGAAGCTGCGGTGAAAATTTTTCTCAAACTTGGCCTAAATCCTAGGATCAGCCTAGGCAAAATGGATACCAAAAACAGCAGCTTCCGCGCCGCAGCACCGCCTACGCCAGACCTCTTCCCGGCCCCGCGCCCCCTTGGTGCAAACAGTGGCGCCCGCCCCAGCACGGCGCAAACGCGCCGCAAGGCGCGCGCTCTCCCCCAAGCGCAGCGACGCCCGCTGCCTCTGGCGCGCAGCGGTGAGTACGGCGCCTAGCGGCGGGATGCGGCGCGCAGCGCACGCGCATAACAAAGCCCTGAGGGTGGCCCGCTAGGGCCGCCCCTCAGGGCTTTAGGGGCCCGCGCACTGCGCGGGCCTTGGTTTGGAGATTGTTCGTGCTACGAGTTAATTGGACGGCGTAATACCCGCATCTCAAATGGCTTTAAGGTGATGGCACCGACCACTTGTTGCTTGTTGCCGTTCTCATCCTCGTTGAGCATGTCCTCATAGGCGAAATTGATGCCTAAGGACTGCTCGTAGCTGGCGTAGTTGCCGATGAAGACGTAGCGGTAGTTGTCGCTTAAGCGGGCGTTGACGCTTAAGCCCTCGGCTAAGCGATAAGCGCGCTGACCGCAGCCGTTATGCAGATCGTGCTCAGCAATCAGCAGCTGGACGAGGTTGTCGTAGAAGGCGCGATCCATGCGCGAGGCGACGTAGTAAGCCTTGCCCTTGCCATATGGGTGACGGGTTAAGACTGGCATGCCCGCATAGAAGATCGGAGCCTTGGATTGCGGCTGATCGATGTCGTAGCTGACTAAGACCTCGGTGTCCTCATCTGGGTGGACTAAGCCACACAGCTCACGACCCTTGAAGTTCTCGCTCGGCTCAATGCTGTTAAAGCACAGCTCGGCGCCCTTTGGCTCTAACTTGGTGTAGACCTCGATGTCGTCGGCTAAGGAGTCGATTTCCTCCTCCCAAATACCCATGACCTCACGTAATGGGCCGGGGAAGCCGCCTAAAAAGCAGAGATCGGTGTCGTCAACAATACCCGACCAGCAGGTGCTGACGTAACTGCCGCCCTGAGCTACAAAGTCCTTTACGCGCTGAGCAAAGCCCTCACGCAGCATGTAGGTCAGAGGGGCGACTACGACTTGGTATTTGCTCAAATCGCAGGTCTCATCGATGACGTCAACGGCGATACCGCACTTGTAGAAGGCACGGTAGTAGTCCAAGCAGTGCTCAAGGTAGTGCACCCCACAGTTGCGTGGGCCTTGGGCGTCGTCGATGGCCCAGCGGTTCTGGGTATCAAAAATTAAGGCGACCTTGGCGTCAATGGAGCTCCCGCAGATCTCGCCCAACTTCTCGAGCTTGGCACCTAAGTCAATGACCTCGCGCCCGACGCGAGTGTCTAAGTGACCTACGTGGTCCACAATGGCACCGTGGAACTTCTCGCTGGAGCCACGGCTCTTGCGCCACTGGAAGTATTGCACCGAGTCGGCACCATGAGCGACTGCCTGCAGCGAGGCTAAGGTGTTCATGCCCGGACGCTTTAAGGTGCTGAGCTCACGCCAGTTGGTGCAGCTTGGGGTCGACTCCATTAAGACCCAAGGCTGACCGCCCTTTAAAGCACGCATTAAGTCGTGATTCATCGCGGTGTAGCTGGCGGTGTAATCAGGATCCTTGAAGATGTGCCACTGTGGGTAGGCGTCCCAGGAAATGAAGTCTAATTCCTTGGCCCACTCAAAGTAGTCGTAGTCCAAGAAGAATTCCATGAAGTTGGCGGTAACTGGCAGGTCAGGAGTAATGGCCTTAACGCAGTCCCGCTCCCGCTTGCAGAAGTCTAAGGCGTTATGGCTGGTAAAGCGCTTCCAGTCGAGGTTTAAGGCGTGAACTGCGCCCTCACCAATGCTCGAGGGCGAGTGGATTTGGCTCCAGTCGGTGATGGTGTGCGACCAGAAGGTATTCCACCAACGAGCATTTAAGTTATCTAAGGTCTGATACTTGTCCTTGAGGTATTGACGGAACTTCTCTTGGCACAGTGGGCAGTGGCAGGCGCCGCCGTACTCATTGGATAAGTGCCAGCCAATCACGGCAGGATGCTTGCCATAGCGCTCAGCAAGCTTTTGGTTGATGATCTTGACCTTTTCGCGGTAGATCGGCGAGGTCATGCAGTGGTTATGACGGCCGCCAAATAAGGCCCGGACGCCCTGATCGTTCTCACGCAGGACCTCAGGGTACTTTTGCGCCAGCCAGGCCGGACGGGCGCCACTTGGGGTGGCTAAGAAGACCTTGATGCCTTGGGCATTGAGGCGATCTAAGACCGCATCTAACCACGAGAAATCAAAGACGCCCTCTTGCGGTTCTAATTTGGCCCAAGAGAAGATACCAACTGACATGATGTTGCAGTGAGCCTGCTTCATCATCTCTACATCTTTCGTTAAGACGTCTGGCATGTCGAGCCATTGCTCAGGATTGTAGTCAGCGCCATAGAGCATTTGATGGCCAAATAACGGAGTAAAAGCCATAACTCAGAACCTTACAAGAAGAGAACCAGATGAGGATCTGGCACAAAGGAAGAAAAGAAAACAGCAAGCAAGTAGCAGAACACGTGCCCCAGCCGATAAATAAGCGCTTGCACGCCCCAAAATAAGGCTTGCATGAAGCTTGGAAGCAGGTGCCCGCTTGGGGAGAAAAATGCCTCTGTCTTGGGTGCTATGTTATACGGTCACATCACCTAAAAACAAGTGTTTTTGCGCAATTTGACTGGCGCAAAATATTAACTTCTGGCATCTGCATCACAATTTTTTGACCAAAAACATACAAAAGCCCCAACCTTGTTCAAGACGCGCCGTGAGCCCACTCACGTCTCAGGGGGATTTTGTCCAAAATGATTAAAATCGCCTGCGCACACCCCATTCGTAAGAGTGGGGATAAGCAGGCGCTTGGTTCCTAATAATTGTCTTGTGTTTTGGGTAGATTTGTGGTATCAATATATACCATGCTTTTCAGAGGTCTTTTGGCCGTGTGATTAATCGCTCTGCGATTGGATCGTTCATTGCTCACCTCAAGCGCTCGGCTGCAAGAGCTGGCCTTGACTTCATTGAACTAGATCCGTTCAGCCTGAAGCTATCACAGTACGATCCAGCAACGGA
>DXIF01000157.1 GCA_019113025.1 Candidatus Anaerobiospirillum stercoravium
CCGCTGCGCTCAAACTCGCGTCCCAATCTGCGGCCCAACTTGATCGCGCGGGTACCATCATTTCTGCCCCTTGCGCTGAGCCCTGTTTCCACCCTGCTGCCTCCCTGCTTCCCGCCCTGCGGGCGCTGAAACCGCTGAGGCAAATTGGGCGCAACTGGGCTCCTTGGTGTCACCGGCCCAGCAAGCGGCCTTGGTCGATGCCATTAGCGCGTTAACGCACCTTAATATCAACAAAACGCCGCGTTTTTGGGCCACAGTGCTGCCGGTGGGCTTAGCGCTGCAAGCGGCCATCATGGTGGGGATTTGCTCCTTTGGGCTGGCAGGATGGATTAAGGTTGGGAGCGCGCTGGTGCTGTAGCCGGGGCGCACAGCGCAAAAAGGCCGGAGCCGTGCGGCCCCAGCCTTAAAGTAGGAGTTGCTGATGAAATTACTGTCGGCTAACGGCGACGCAAGAGCTTGCCGAGTAAGCCCTTAACCTTGGCCCCGACCCCTACGTGGGCGGAGTTTTGCCCCTGCGCTATGGCCGCGGCAATGCGCGCCGCTCGGGGCGCGTTAGCCTGCTGCATAAAGCGCAAGAGCTCAGCCTCGCTCATGGTTTCAACCCCGGTGGCGCCAAGCTTTAGCGCCTGATAGCGTCGGCGGTTGAGCACAAAGCGCGCGTTGTCCTCAGGACTCATCAGCGGGGGCAACATGCCCGCCGGGAGCGGTGGTAATTCCTTAAAGTCAAAGGCGCACTTGCCTGCTAACAGCTGCTGGTGGCGGCACAGGTCGTACTTAAGCCCCAGGGCGCTGGTGCGCGTCAGGCGCATGGTCGCAACCGGCAAGTCTTGAGTGAGTTGACGCAGCAGCGCTAAGTCGCGCTTGACGTTGACCTCGCCGCGGCGCGCGTCGATCAAGCACCAGTACTGTGCGCGGTTGTAAACCCAAGAGCAGCGGTGCAGGTCGCGCTCGACCGGGCGTGGGCTTAGGCCTGAGTTGGTCAAATCGCAGCTGGCCTCAAAGTTTAAGATGCGATCGGCCATCCAAAGAGCGCTGTCGCTGGCCTCATGTAGCGCATCCTCCAAGCGCTTGAGTTGTACCTTTAAGGCCTGGCGCTCCCGGCCCGCAGGCAGCATCAAACAGCGCATTTTCCCGTAATGCAGCGCGTTGTCGTACTGCGGGAACATCAGCGTCGCCACTAGCCCGTGGGGATGGGCTGCATCCGGGCGGCAATTGGCGGTGATGAGTTGCTCTAAGAGCAATTGGTCGTACTCCAGCGGATCGGCGTGGGCTTGAGTCAGCTCCTCAAGGTCGCACGGATGTTGCTGCCGCAAGGCATTATCCGCCTCAAGCTCGGCCTGGCTCATCACCATGGCGTAGCGCGCCCACTCTTCCTCGGACGTAGTGTCGTAGCGATCGCGCCCGCAATACTCAGGAGTACTTGCGTCGGTGGTCACGCTAAAGCCTTGGCCGTCGTTGGTGTTCTGCCATTCACTGGCAAAGATCTGGTGACGGCGCTGGGCGGCTTCCGGGGTTACCGTGTAGTACTTAAGGGCAGAGCGGGGCTCAGCTATACACAAAAGCTGCTCGACCACCGGGTTGAGCTCCAGAGAGTCATCGTGGCTGATTAAGACCTGCGGAATGCCGGTCTCGTCCACCGTGCCGATGGGCTCAGGGCGGACATAGACGCCCGGGTCGGGGCCTTCGCGGCCGCCGTACCAACACTGGGGATCGCGCTGGTTGGTCAGAACCGGACGAATCAGCTCCACTTGCACTTCGTTCGTGCGCTCGCCATAAAGCTGGGTGGCATAGCCGGTCCAAGTTGCGCCCTCTTGAATGAAGGCGGCGTTAGGTGCAAGGTGCGGTGGGGTCGCGCGGCTCACCGGGTTAGGCTGGTCGTACCGGGCCGGGGCGGTCAAAAACTGCAGGTTGCACCACTCAATCTTGGTGCGCGCCTCAATCGGGGCGCGTAAGCCCGTATCGAGATCTTTAATTTGCGTGATACTCAGTATGCAGCCACTTAAGCGCTGCTGCGCGCGGTTTAATAAGAACACTGCGTTGTCCTCGGGGCGCAGTTGCGGGGGCAGCAGGCCTTGTGGCAGTTGCGGCAAGCCATGATAGTCAAAGGCGGTCAGGCCTTGGGCCAGTTGCTGATGCGCGGCCGCGGCATAAAGGGCGCCGACTGGGCTTTGGGCGCTGACGTAAATGTCAAGCAGCGGCAGGTTGTGGGCCGTGACCAGGGCGGTGAGGTCGCGGATATCGCGCTTGAGCTGCGCCTCACTCTTGCGGGCCTCCATTAAGAGGTCATACTGGACTTGATTGGCGACCCAGTTACAGTAATGGACGTTAGGGATTACTTTGCGCTCTGAGCTGTGGTTGACGATGGTGCAGCTGACCTCAAAGTTAAGGCAGCGGTCGGCCCACCAGTGGGCGCGCATCGCGGCGTCCTGCAGCAGGTCTGATAGCTGCGTTGCCACCGCGTTGAGCTGCTTAAACTCCTCCCCTGAGGCCTGAGCGGCCTGAGCTTGGACCCAGCGCAAGGCATTGAGAAATTGCGGGTACATTACCTCGACTGCTTGGCCGTAAGGATGGGCCGCGGTCGGGCTGATGCTGGAGAGATAGAGCTGCTCTAAGTGCAAGCGGTCAAGGTAGACCGGGGGATACGCACTCATGGTGCACTCTTCAACCGAGCCGTGGTAGTGAATGGAGCGCGCTGCTGCCTCGCCCTCATAGCCCAAGTAGGCGGGATCAGTCGGATCGGGGCACAGCTCAAAGCCGGCACCATTGTTGGTATTAAGCCACGACTGGGCAAAGTCAGCCCGTACTTGCTCAAGGTAGTCGGGGTCGAGGAAGTAGGACTTAAGGTTCTCAGCGGCAATGGTTTCATGCAGCAAGTACTCAACCCGTGGGGTGTAGCCATCGGCCATGCTGCTGACAAATTGCGCCCGCGGTACCCCCTGCTCGTCGCATGCGGTGATCGCTTGCGGCAAGATGTAGGTGTAAGGACGGGTGGCGACGCGGCCGCCGAACCAATTAGCGCAGTCGAGCATATTGGTCCAGATGGGATTAATCAGCTCAAAGGTGCCATGGCAGCGCTGAATGCCATAGCACTGGGGAACGGTGGCAACCCAAAGCTCAGGCTGATCTTGGGCTCTTATCAGATGGCAGTCCTCACTGAGCTTCGGCGCTGGCTGGTACACGCACGGCGCCTCGGGCCAGTTGATGGCGACTGGGGCGATGAGCTCTAAGCCCAGTTGTGCAAAGCGCTGGCGCGCGGCCGCATCCGCGCTCAGGTCGGCTAAAGAGCGCGCATCAGGATCAGTGCTGGGGGCAGTAGTAGGGGCAGTAATAGGGGCAGTAGTTGGCTCGCGGACTTGGTCGACCTCATAATCTGCCCCATCCTTGTCTACATTTGTAGACAGCGCAACAGCGGGGGCGGTAGTTTCCGGTGCCGCGCTCGGTGCCGCGTGGGCGGTACCTGCCGATTCAGCAGCGGCGTCATCCCAGGAGGCGATCTCAGGCACGCCTAAGGCTGCTGCAAGTTCGTAGTCAAACTCTGTAAGCTCGTCTGCTGCAAGCTCGTCTGGGGCGGCGCTAGCGCCGTCAGCTTCGTCCCAATCGTCATCCTCCGGGGCGGGCGCTGCCGCCGCGTCGGGGTCATCGGGCTCGTAGTAATCCTCAAAAGGTGAGGGCTCGGATGGCTCGGGCGCCAAGGGGGCGGCCGCGGCCGCTTGCGCGGCGGCTAATTGCAGCTGCGCCACACGCTCATCGTTGCGCTGGGCGAGCTTGAGCAAGCGCCCGCGCAGTTTGGTCTCGGTACCATGCAAGAAGTCGTTAGTGGCAGCTTGCAGCTGGGCGCGCTGGGCCTCCGCCGACGGCTGCGGCTCAGCCTCCGCTGGGGTGGGAGTGTCCTCGTTTTCGGCGTGGTCGGCTGCTGGGGCGAGGCTGAGCAATGCTACTAACGGGTAGTTGTCTGGTAAGGCGCGACCTAAGGCGCACAGGCCGCGGCAAAACTCCAAGGAATCGCAGCGCAGCAGGGGCTGCAGCTTGTGCAGCAAGAGGCCGGTGGCGCGCGGCTGGAGGTTGCTGAGCAAGGTGATGAGGTCGCTCAGTACCAGCTTTAAGTTCGGCTCAAGGCAGCGCCGCCGCTGCTCTAAGGCGAGGGTGAAGCGCTTGACGTCAGCCGCTTTAGGGACTGCGCTCAGTTCGTAGTCACAGCACTCAAAGGCGCTGAGATCGTCTTCGGTCCAGTCAGGGGCCATTTGCGCGTAATAAGCCTGATAGGCCGGTAACGAGAAATCGCCGCGCGCCCATAGCATGAGGTGCTGGGGCGCTAAGCGCGCTAAACAGCAGTCAAGCTCAACCTGGCGCTCTAGGCTTAAGCCGTGCGGGGCGAATACGTTTTGCAGGCTCTGGTTAAAGAGGGTCACGCGCAGTTGCGGCTTGAGCTTGCCTAGGAGGTAGGCTTGGTAGTCGCAGCTTAATTGCTGCTCGGGACGGCGCTCGCAGGCTTCCGCTTGCAGGGACTCAGGGACGAGCGCAATGGGGTGCGAGCGCAAGGCCTTGGAGAGGGCCGTAACTTGCGCCGCCTTGGGAGGAAATGCATCCAGCAGCTTGGCGCTTAGCTCCGGCTTGAGGGGCCAGACCTCACTGAGCGTGACCTCAGGGGTAGTCAGTGTCTGGGCGGGTGCTTGGGCCATCGTTTGGAGATAGGCGTCAAGCTGCGCGTGCGGCTCATAGCGGCGCGCGAGCAGCTCGTAGCGCTGGGAGCAGAGCTCTGATTGCAGCGCTGTCGGGGTATGGTGCTCATACCATGCGCTAAAAGCTTGGGTCCGTTCTTGCTCGTGGGCTCGGGCTAAGGCACGCGCTTGCGCCGCGCGCGCCAGGCGCTCGCTGGCCCGGGTGCGGGCGCTTACCGCGCTCTCGGTAGCGGCCACAGCGGCCACAGCTGCGCTCTGAGCTCGATCAGCCTCAGCCTCAGCCTCTGCCTCAGGCTCTGCTAGAAAGCCGCGATTTTGCGCCGCCGGAGCCGGGTCCGCTGCTGCAGGTGCTGCGGCCAAAGCAGCAGCTTCCGGCGTAGCACTTACTGGGGCTGGGGCGGCGCTGACCGGGGCGGTCGCGGCGTTAGGCATCGGGGCCATGGAACTGGGCTCAGGTTCGCTCGCAGTGCGCTCCGCGCTTGCGCCGATAGGGGGGCGGGCGTCGTTGCGGGCGTCGTTGCGGGC
>DXIF01000158.1 GCA_019113025.1 Candidatus Anaerobiospirillum stercoravium
AGCAAAACTCAATGATTGCGTTATTTGAGCTGTTCTTGCGCTTGACCTGCATATATGACATTAGGCGCAAAATGCAAATTTACGGAGCCCATGGTATTTTTATCTTGTATATAGTGTAAATAGATTGTAATGCGGACGAGGCTTAGGAATCAGGGAGGAGTGGCAAGTTGGGAGCGCGCTCAGCACTTTCAGGGCTTAAGGGCGTTACTGTTGGGCTGCAAGAATAAGCAGTGAGCGTCGACGGCGCACAGTTGTCTGCACGGACTGCGCAGATTGCGCTGCCTGCGCTGAGGTTTAGACCGCGCAAGTTGGCTTTACGCGCTAATGTGGGGCAAGCCGTTGGGTTGGGGCGATGGGGGATTTGCGCTGGTGTGAGGTGCGGGCGCCAGCGCGCGGGTGTGACCGCACGCCGGTTAGTAGAACTCAACTGCAGCCTATTGAGTGCTACCAATTGAGTAGTAATTGAGGCAGGGCGCCGTGCGTCAGCCCTTGACTTATGACGGCCCAGCGCGCGGTAAGGGGCGATTGGGGGTGCTGGTTCTGGCTCTGGTTGGATGGGGCCGGTTGGTCGGGTGGTGGTGCGGGATGGTGGGCGTTGTTACTGAAGCGCGATGGCGTCGATATAGTGCTTACTGATGCGCTGGGCCTCAGCTAAATCAGGGTGCTCAACCAAGATGACGCCGCGCGCGACGTCATTACCATCCTTCATGGGACCTACTTCATCTCCAATATGTAGATTGTTGTGCTCCAGCACCAAGTGTTGCCGCTCGGTGGCGCTCAGCTGCGGCTTAGTTGCTGTGACCGTGCCGTGCTGCTTAAAGCTAAAGAAGCGCAGCACCGCTTTGGTCGGGCATGGGGGCAATTGGTGCGGCTGGGCCAGCGGCTCAATGGGCTGACGCTGTAAGATGTAGCGAGTATAGAGTGCGATCGGGTTGACGCTGTAGCGCTGCTCGAGCAAGAAGATGAGATTGCCCGTAAGCCGCGGGGATACGTCAATGAGGTAGGCGTTACCCTTGTCATTGACGATGACATCGCATTGGAAGAAGCTGTTGTGGCAGTCAGGTCCTAGGGCTGCAACTAGCTTAGTGACCACGGGGTCGATGTGTTGGAATACGTCTGTGTAGTCATCGACCAAGTAGGCGACTTCTTGGCGGTAGGGCGGGGGACTCATTTCCTTGCCATAAAGGCCAATCGGGTAGATCTGGCCTGCGTCATCAACAAAGAAGTTGAGCAGGTACTCAGGGCCCTCTAGCGCCGCTTGGACCAAGATTTCGTTGGTGCTAAAGTGAGGATGGATGCGGTATGCCGCTAAATCAGCGCGCTTAGTGCACAAGGCCACGCACTTGGAGCCGCTGCCTAAAGCTGGTTTGACGATGAGCGGAAATGCAAGCTGTGCGGTGATAAGGTCAATTTCAGCCGGGGTTAGGCCTAAAGTGGGGTCAGGTTCAGGCGGTACGCTGCGACGGCGCGGCGGCAGCACCAGATAGTCCGGTGCTGGGAGCTGATGCTCAATGAGCAGGCGTTGAAACTGGTGCTTGTCTGAGCACAGATCGATGGCCTGAGGGCGCGGGCCTTCATAGTGGTACTTACTATTGATCTCACCTAGGAACAATAAGGCGCGTCCTACCGGCATGGCGATGCTGTGCGTGACCTGATAGCGTGCGATCGCGGCCTCAACTGCATTAAGATCGGCGAGATCTTGGGTGAGCACGGTTAGGCGTTGCCCCAAGGGCGAGTCGATGAGTTCTTGCGAAATGATCGGCTTGCGATCGAGTACCACCACTTGGACGCCCAGGCGTAACAGGTCGACGATAAAAGGTTCAGTGCCTAAGCAGGCGCCTAAGACCAGCACCACGTAAGGCAGCTTGGTGCGCGCGGGCGTTTGGTACGCGGCATAGGGGGCGTCCTGAGCGGACGGGCCGGGCTCGTTACAGAGATTTTGCTTCATGGTATCAGCCTCTAATGAGCGGCAGTATGGACTTGATGCCGTGGCAGCAAGCTATATGCTAGTAAACTAATGGTGCGGGGAGTACAGCAATTTATGCGCCGTAGGGCGTGGTAGGACTCGGCAGGTTTCGTTCGTGGACTTGGCAGGTCTCGTTTGTGGACTTGGCAGGTCTCGTTTGTGGACTTGGCTGGTTTCGTTTGTGGACTTGGCAGGTCTCGTTTGTGGACTTGGCAAGTCCCGTTAGTAAGGAGGAGATATGACCCCTCAGATTAAGTTACCCGCAGCGCTTGAGCTTGAGTATCAGCGCTGGTCTGACTTTTTGCGCCATGAAGTGCACTTTGCATGGGAGGGCAGTGAGAATCACACCATAGAGCACTGCACGCGGGTACTGCTCATTGCTTTGCTCCTCTCCCAACAGCTTGAGCTTGCCCCTGAGTTGCGGGCGGTGTTGGCTCTAGCTTGCGTCTTCCATGACTCCCGACGCCACGATGATGGCTTAGATGTGGGCCATGGGCAGCGCGCCGCGGACTATTACCGGGAGTATTGCCAAGCGCATGAGCTCACGTGCGATGAGCGCGCCTACTTGATCATGGCCTACCATGACCGCAACGACGCTTTGGGCGAGGCGGAGCTGATGGAGCTGCCTTCGGGCGTCTTGCTCTATCATTTGTTCAAAGACGCCGATGCGCTCGATCGCTTACGCTTTGGCCCCTTTGATCTCGACGTACGTTATCTGCGCACTGAGGCGGCGCGGACGCTGTACCCACAGGTGCGTTCGTGGTGGCTGCCGCTGTGGCGCGCGGCTTGGCCGCAGATCAATTGGGATGAAGGCTGATAGCGTGAGTCCGGCGTATTTAAGCCCGTGAAATTGTGATTGCGGTTAAGTTTTGGTATGCGGGCCGCTATAATAAGCACGGTTTTTTTCATGAGGCTTGTCCATGCAGAAATTCTTTGCCACCTGTCCCAAAGGACTGGAGAATCTTTTATTTAACGAGTTAGGGGCTCTGGGGGCCTCCTCGGTTAAAGAGACCGTGGCCGGTGTCGCTTTTTCGGGCGATCTGGGCCTTGCAATGCGCGTCTGCTTGTACAGCCGCTTTGCCTCGCGCATCATCATGAATTTGGTCACCTTCAATTGTGAAGATGACACCGACCTGTACTTAGGCGCTAAGGGCGTCAATTACAGTGAGTACTTTGAGAGCTCCAAGACTATTGCCGTAACCTTCAACGGCCAAAACCGCAGCATCCGTAACACCCAGTACGGCGCACTGCGTGTCAAGGATGCGGTGTGCGATCGCTTCGTGGAAAACGGCATGGAGCGCCCGGATGTTGAGCGTCATCATCCTGAAGTGCACATCATCGCTACCTTAAAAAAGGGCGAGCTCTCCTTAGGTCTTGATTTATCGGGCTCGGCCCAGTTCTGGCGTGAGTATCACCGCGTCACCGGTATGGCTCCGCTCAAGGAAAACTTGGCCGCCGCGCTAGTGGTGCGCTCAGGCTTTACTGGTCAAAACCAAAACTTCATCGACCCCATGTGCGGTGCGGCCACCTTGCTGTTAGAGGCCGCCACTATTGCCACTGATACCGCCCCGGGCCTGATGCGCTCTGACTATGGCTTCATGCACTTAAAGGGCTTTGATGAGGCGTTGTGGCAGAGCATCTATCAAGAAGCTCAATCACGCTCGCAGGCGGGTAAGGCCCAAGCTGTGGCCGCCGGAATCAAGCTCTATGGCTTTGATGCCGACGCTCAAGCCATTGAGCGGGCGCGCCACAATATCGAGCGCGCTGGTTTTGCCGACTTAATTACGGTTGAGCAAGGCGAGCTGCATCAGCTCACCAATCCATGCGCCCAGCTCAATGCTTTCCCCTGCGTGGTGGTCACCAACCCACCGTACGGCGAGCGTATGGGCAACTTCAATGAGTTAATTGAGCTCTATACCACCTTAGGCTTTAAGCTGCGCACCTTATTCCCGGGCGGCACTGCAGGTATTATCTCAAGCTCGCCGGAGCTCTTATCGTGCTTGCGCCTGGCGGCACCTAAGACCTATCGTCTCTTCAATGGCGCCTTAGACTGCCAGCTGCGGGTGTTCAAGCTTGCCGCCGAGCCAAGCGCTGAGAGCGCGGATGCATCCGCTGCGGGCGCTGCGGCGGCGCCGCGCCCTGCGGCATCGGAGACGGCGCCGGAGCTTGCTCCTGATTTTGCCAACCGCCTGCGCAAGAATTTAAAGAACTTGGGTAAGTGGGCCCAGCGGGAGCAAATCTCGGCCTATCGCGTCTATGATGCCGATTTGCCCGAGTACAACGCCGCGATTGATCGCTATAACCAGTACTACATCGTCCAAGAGTATCAGGCTCCCAGCACCATTAAGCCACAGGTGGCGCAGCGTCGTCTGCTCGACTTGATCGCCGCCACGGTTGAGGTCACTGGGGCTCAAGGTAACGAAGTTATCGTCAAAAGCCGTGAGCGCCAAAAGGGCGATGCCCAGTACCAAAAGCGTGAGGATGCCTCGGGTACCACCATTGAGGTTTACGAGGGGCCGCTTAAGTTCCAAGTTAACCTCTATGATTACTTGGATACGGGCTTATTCTTGGACGCCCGGCCGCTGCGCCGTTTGATCGCTCAGTTAGCCGCAGGCAAGAGCTTCTTAAACCTCTTTGCCTACACCTGCACCGCCTCAGTGGCCGCCGCCCAGGGTGGCGCCACTACGACCACTTCGGTTGATATGAGTCGCACTTACCTTGACTGGGGCCAAGCTAACTTCAAGTTAAATGGTCTAGATGTCGAAAGTGCCGCCAGCTGCCATCACTTCCAGCAGGCCGACTGCTTGGCCTATTTGTCGTGCGAGCAAGGCGCGCGCTACGACCTGATCTACATCGACCCGCCGACCTTCTCCAACTCCAAGCGCATGGAGAAGAGCTTTGATGTGCAGCGGGATCACCTCAAGATGCTGGGCAACTTAACGCGCCACTTAAACGATGGTGGTGTGGTGATCTTCTGCACCAACAAGCGTAACTTCAAGTTAGACGAGGGCCTTGAGGCCTACGGCTTTAGCGTCGAGAACATCACGGCCCAAAGCTACGATCCTGACTTTAAGCGCGATCAAAAGCTGCACACCTGCTTTAAGTTAACTTATAACAAGGCGCAGCAAACGCAGGCGCCGGAAGCCCTAGTCACCAACACCGCTCGTCCGCGCTGGGCCCGCGATTTAGACCGCTCCGAGCGCTTCACCTTTAAGGGCAGCCGTGCTGCCGCTGAGCACGCCCGCAGTGGCGCTCGCGACGGCGCACACGCCGCTGGACGCAGCGATGACCGGGCTGAGCGCCGCGGACGCTCTTGGCCGGGCCGGGCGGGCGCGGAAGGTCAGAGCGGCGCTGGGCGCGACGGGGCTCACGGCCGCACTTGGGGCGCGGAGCGCCACGGTCGCCCAGAGAGTGCGGGGCCGCGCGCGGTGCGCCGCGAGGGACAGAGCGATTGGCACCGTAAGGGGCAGCGTGCTGAGCCGCGCGCCGGGGTACGCGGAGGCGACCGCAGCGAGCGGCCGATGCGCAGCGCGGCCCCGACTAAGGTGCGCGTGTGGGGCCCCCAGGGCGTTAAGGACTTAGATTAGTAGGTTGAGGCAGGGATGGCGCTGATTACGATGATGGGCGGTTCCTTGGCTTACGGCGATGACGCTTTGCTTGCATCGGCCGACTTTGCCTTGGAAGAGGGCGAGCGCGTGTGCTTGGTGGGCCGTAACGGTACCGGTAAGTCGACCTTGCTTAAGGTGTTGTCAGGTCTCACCGAGCTTGATTCCGGGCGCATCATCTTCAAAGATGGTCTGCGCATCAAGCGCTTGCAGCAAGATCCGCCGCAAGATGCCACCGGCACGGTCTATGGCATGGTGGCACGCGGCATTGATGAGGTCGGGGCGGCCTTAGCGCGTTTTCGCGAGACCTCTTCGGTTTCCGAGCAAGAAGAGCTGGCCGCTGTGATCGAGCACCATGACGGCTGGGTCAAGGATGCCCTCATCTACAAGATTCTCAATAAGATGGAGCTCGATCCCGAAGCGCCGCTCTCGTCCTTATCCGGCGGCTGGCGCCGTAAGGTCGCGCTGGCGGCGGCTTTGGCCAATGAGCCGCAAGTACTCTTGCTCGATGAGCCGACCAATCACTTGGACATCGCGACCATTGCGTGGCTCGAAGAGTATTTGCAGAGCTTTGCCGGAACCGTGATCTTTGTTTCGCACGATCGTACCTTTACCGACCATTTAGCCACGCGCATTGTTGAATTAGATCGCGGCAAACTGTACTCCTATCCGGGGTCGTTTGATGATTATTTGCGCCTGCGGGACGAGCGTCTGCGCTTAGAGGAGCTCGAGCGCGCCAACTTCGACCGCGTGCTGGCAGAAGAAGAAGCGTGGATTCGCCGTGGCGTCAAAGCACGTCTTGCGCGCAATGAGGGCCGGGTACGCAATTTAGCGGCGATGCGCAAGGAGCGCGCTGAGCGCCGCGACCGCCAAGGCCGCGCCATCATCAAGATTACCGAAGCGGATCGCTCGGGCAATATCGTGTTCGAGGCCGATCACATCAATGTCACCTACAATGATCGCGGCAGTGAGAACGTGGTGATTCGCGACTTCTCGCCCGTGGTAATGCGCTCTGATCGCATCGGCATTGTCGGCCCCAATGGCGCGGGCAAGACCACCTTGATCAAGATTTTGCAAGGCTTGGTCAAGCCCACCCACGGCTATGTGCGCATTGGTACGAACGTCCAAACGCAGTACTTTGACCAGTACCATGAGCAATTAGAGCTGGAAAAATCGGTCGCCGATAACGTCGCCGAAGGCAAGAGCGATGTCGTGATCAACAATAAGAGCGTACACGTTCTGTCCTATCTTAAGAACTTCTTGTTCACCGCGCGCCGCACGCGAAGCCCGGCTAAGGTGCTCTCCGGCGGGGAAAAGAACCGCCTGATGTTAGCGCGCATCTTTGCCCGGCCGTGCAATGTCCTGATTATGGACGAGCCGACAAATGACTTAGATCTTGAGACCTTGGACTTGCTCGAGGAACTGCTGCAAAACTTCCCGGGCACGGTCATCGTGATCAGCCACGACCGCCGCTTTATCGACAATTTCGCCACCGAAACTTGGGTCTTCACCGGCAACAGTGAGATTGAGACCGTGGTCGGCGGTTGGAGCGATGTTGAGGCCTATTACCGACGTATCGGCAAGTCTGCGGTGGATGCGGTGAGCGGTAAGCTCAATGCCGCGGCTGATGATGCCGCTAAGGCGCAGCAAGCTCAGTTAAAGCAGCAGGCACGTGAGGAGGCCAAACAAGCGCAGGCCGCGGCTCAGAAGTCCAAACTCTCCTTTACCGAGGCCCATGAGTTAGAAGAGCTCCCGGCCAAGGTTGAGGCGCAAGAGGCTAAGCTGGCCGATTTGGACGCCCAAGTGGCTGACCCGGCCCTCTACACCAAGGGCCCGGAGGCAATTAAAGAGGTGCAACAAAAGCGCGACGCGTGCCAAGCTGAGCTTGATGCCTTGTATGCGCGCTGGGAAGATTTGATGGCGCGCAGCGAGTAGTGCGCCGCTCTGGGCTCACGGCGGTGAGCCCTAGCCCCGCATTCGGGGCGCACCCCGCGCATCGCAATGGGGCGCACTGGGGGTACGGATGCACCGTGGTGCCCGCAAGGGGCACCTCAGCCGTTTCTGTGCGGCGCGTGCTGGGTAAGGCTTTGCTTTGCGCAGCAATGTTCTCTTTTGTTCCAAGTTAAGGGCCCGCTTGGTGAGTGGCATTTGCAGGTAGCCCCCTGCAGGTGCGCGCTGCGGGAGTTGGTGCCGTAAAATTTGGGGTGAGTTTTATCAGCCCACCCACTGGTCTGCTCGCAGCGCGTAAGCTTTGGTGCGGTTCAGGCCTTGGAGCAAAACTCCCAAGGTACCGAGCGGCTTAGACTTGCGCCAGCGCGTGAGGACCGTGACTGGGCAGATATTTTTCGTGAATTATCGTCCCCGCCAAAATCACTGTTTTGCGGGGATTTCGTTCGATTAGGCGCATTAAGTTAAAATCACACTAGTCCCTG
>DXIF01000159.1 GCA_019113025.1 Candidatus Anaerobiospirillum stercoravium
GTATGGCATTACACCAAAATGAAGATGTCGGCAGTTCGCGCTATTAACCAGCACTGCTGACGTGACGTTATGATCGCCTATTTAAGCCGATATTACGAGAAAAGCACGTGCATTCCAAATGGTGCAAAGCAGTGCAATTTGTGCAGTTGGCTCTGCAAAATATCTTACTTTTTCCGGATTTTCATCACAAAAATCAGCACAAGGCTTTGCACTTGTTGCAACATCTTTGCAACAATAACTGCAATAGATAACGCAACAACATTGGCTTGGGCCCCGCAAGCGTAATGCTGCACCACTGTCAGCTTGCGCTGGGGCCCGCCCCCTCTTGGGTTATATGGGAGTTGTTGCACATGATGCGTCACAGCCGACGGCTCAACGCGGATGGCATCACGCCACTGGGTGGAGGTTGAGATCGCAGCTGTGCCTAAGATTGCGAGAAATGCGCGCCCGCCGTTGCAAATGTTGGGATGACCATTCCATCAGTGGATGACCATTCCATCAGTTTTGCCGCTGCGCTGCGCCTCGAGGTGTGTTATGAGTGATGTTCAAGCAACGACCAAGAAGTCGTTTGTTGAGATTCTCAAGGGCATGGGCAAGGAGTACTACCTGCTTTCGGCCATGCTCTTTTTCTTCTTTGTGTCATGGGCAGGCTGCTACTCGCTGCTGGCCGTGTGGCTACAACGTTTCTTTGAGTTAAACGGCGCACAAATTGGCTTTGCCTACGGCGTCTTCTCGATTACCGCTTTAGTCTTGTCCCCGGTTTATGGCATGGTACAAGACCGCTTGATTCTGCGCCGCCACTTGATGTTCTTTGTCGGCGTAATGCTGGCCCTGTGCGGTCCATACTACATCTTCATCATTGAGCCACTGCTGCGCACCAATGTCATCGTCGGTAGCGTGGCCTTAGGCTTGTACATGGGCTTTGCCTTCCAAGCTGGTATCGGCGCCTTAGAGTCATACACCGAGCGCTTTGGCCGTGTCGCAGGCTTTGAGTTCGGCCACGCCCGGATGTGGGGCACGTTAGGCTGGGCCTCGACCGTTGCCATCACCGGCATCTTGATCAACATCGATCCGCACTATAACTTCTATCTCTCGACCATCGCCGGTGTCATCTTCTTTGTCCTGCTCATCATGCTCAACACCTCCGAGGAGTTCTCGCGCAAGATGTTGGCGCAGTACAAGAGCGACAACCAAAAGAAGAGCTCCTTTGGCGAAATCGGCAATCTACTCAAGATGCCTGCCTTCTGGGCCGTCATTGTCTGGGTTTTAGGCTCCTCGATGTACGGCGTCTATGACCAGCAATTCATGCGCTACTTCGTCTCCAAGTTCGCCGACGAAGCGCAAGGCGCCCAGATGTACGGCTTCTTGAACTCAACGCAAGTCTTCATCGAGACCATCTGCACCTTCTTAGCCCCATTTGTCGTCAACAAGATTGGCGCAAAGAATGGCTTAATCATCGCCTCTACCATCATGTTCTGCCGCATCGGCTTATCGGGTTTGGTCGATAGCACTTGGGCCATCGCCGCGGTCAAGTTATTACACGGCCCTGAGGTTCCAATGGTGATCGTCTCCTTCTTCAAGTACATAACCACCCGCTTCAACCCAGCTATGTCGGCAACCATCTACTTAGTGGCCTTCACCATGTTAAGCCAGATCGTCTCGGCCGTCTTAGCACCAGTGGCCGGCTACTTCTACGACAACATGGGCTTTGCTCACACCTACTTGCTGATGGCTGCCTTCGTATTGTGCACCACCATCGTCTCAATCTTTGCTTTAACCAATAAGACCTTACCGGGCACCAAGGAAGCCAATATCTAAGCTGAGCTTAATGAGAGCGAAGTCATGGGGACAACAGCGCTTCCCGAGCGCTTTCTGAGAGCTTCCCTTGGCTCCCCTCAGCTCATTTCCCAGATACCACAGCGCGGGCCTTAAGTTTGGCCCGCCCCTTAGAGGGCTTACGCCCCATCTGTTTTCATCCTGTGGTATCTTGTGCCCTTTACCGCTTTTGCCCTGTCCCGGTGCCATGCCCCAACGGCATAAATGAGGATGGCGCGGGGACTCCCGGAGAACCTTCATGATTGATCAAGCCACTCATCAGGCCAAGTTAGCTCAAGCCAACGCCTTTATCGCCGCTCATGCTGCTGAAGTCGACAAGCGCTTCTATCCAGGCTATCACTTAGCCGCCCGTTACGGCTGGATTAATGACCCTAATGGCTTTTGCTACGCCCTGGGTAAGTACCACATCTTCTATCAGTTCTACCCTTATGATGCCAAGTGGGGTCCAATGCACTGGGGTCATGCCACCTCAACTGACCTCATCCACTGGCAGCATGAGGAAGTAGCACTCGCCCCCTCGGAAGACTACGATCGCGACGGCTGCTTCTCCGGCTCGGCCATTGAGCACGATGGCAAGCTCTATCTTATCTACACCGGCCACAAGGTCTTAGTTAAGGCCGAACGTGAGGGTGGGGAGGACATCTGCCGCGAGGTTCAAGCCTTAGCCGTTTCCAGCGATGGCATCCACTTTGAGAAGCTGGGCGTGGTGATTGAGCCGGAGCACGAGGATATCCACAATTTCCGTGACCCTAAGGTCTGGCAAGACGAGTCGGGCTTATTCCATGTCGTCTTTGGCGCCACCAACTTAAAGCATGAGGGCGAAATCCGCCACTACACGAGCTCCGACCTGATTAAGTGGAACTTTGTCTCGGTGGTCAAGGAAATGGAGGATAACTCCTTCATGTACGAGTGCCCTGACTTCTTTGAGCTGCCGCATCAGGACGGTGAACCGAGCACTTGGGTCTTAGCTACCTCGCCTATGGGCCAAGCGCCAGTGGGTTATCACCGCCAAAACACCTCGGTTAACTCGTGGCAAACCGGCAGCTTTGATGGCGTCAACTTCAAGGCCGAAGGCAAGCTCTATGAGGTCGACCGCGGCCATGACTTCTATGCCACCCAATCGACCGCTACCCCTGATGGCCGCCGCATCGTCCTGGCGTGGATGAATATGTGGAAGCTGCCGTTCTTAAACTATGGCGACCACTGGTGCGGGGCTTTGACCCTGCCGCGTGAAATCACCTTACGCGACGGCCACTTATGCCAAGCCCCGGTCAAGGAAGTAGAGAGCCTGCGCACCACCAACACAGACCTAGGTGACCTTACCTTGAAGTCAACCCAGCGCACTTTAAGCACCAACTCGGCCTTAGAGCTCACTTGGCGCTTTAACCCACAGGACAATGATGCTGAGCAATATGGCTTAGCGCTGGGCCACTCGCTGCGGCTCTTTGTCGACCGTCAGACCAAGACCTTGACCTTATTCCGTCTCGATCTCAATGCCACCTCCTATCGCGCCATAGAGCTTGATTGGAATAAGGAGCATGAGCTGCGCATCTTCATCGACAATAGCTCCATTGAGGTCTTCGTCGATGGCGGCTGGGACACCATGACCTCGAACTTCTTTGGCACCGACCACACGGTCAGCTTGTACAGCACCAATGGTAGTGCCACCTTCAAGGGGGTCAGCCTGCACGACTTAGCTACTCCACTGTTCCACAGCTAAGCACCGCGGCAACCATCACCACAAGCTAATCTAACCATCAGGATCGCCACCCCTTTCAGTCTCCACTGGCGGCGGACCTGAAAGCATAACTCAAGCCCTAGGCGCCCGCACCGCCGCAGCTTCGCTGCGGGGCGCGCGCTTGGGGCTTTTTGCGCTCTGAGCAGTCGGCTTGCTAATCCAACGGCTGGTTAACATCGACCACCAAGACCTTGCGCACCACGATGCGCCGCTCTTGCACTAAGCCCACTAAAAGTACGCGCTGCACTTGTGTGGTCTCCAGCTCATACGGATTGGTCTTGTTGAGCGCCGCCAGTAACGGCGACTCAACCCGCACTAAGTTGTGTAGCGCCAGCGAGGTCATGTGCTGAAGCTGCTCTTCGCTTTTGGCTAAAGCCAGTTCAATTACAATCGCGCTACCGGGAGTGTAAATGGTCAAATTGTGGTGCCGCCGCACTTGGGCGCTTGCCACCTCCAATAAGGCCTGCGATAGGTCAAAATCCTCGGCCTCTAAGGCCTTGGACACCACGTTTTGCGCTTGCTTATCGGGCTCAATGGGGCGCGTTGAGAAGTTAACCCCGCGCCAGCGCTCATCATAACCCGCTAAATCATTGGCCCGTTGCAACAAGCGCTCAGTTGAGCGATCCCACGCAGTTCTTACTGCTTGAGGCCCACTCTCTGCTACGGTAGGCGCAGCAGCGCTCTTAGTTGGCGGCAAAGCCGGTGACGCTGGCTGCGCTGACGGCGCAAGCGCCGCCTCGTGCGCAGTTTGCGCCGCTTGTTGCGCTAAAGCTTGCGCCTCCAGCTCATAATCGCGCTCCGTGTCCTCATCGTAGATGAAAAGGCCATAAGCCGCAGCTGGGCTCTTGTACTCAGGCTTGGGCGCCGCGGCGGCCGCGGCCGCTTCTTGAGCCCTTTGCGCGTCTTGCTCTTGAGCCGCGCGATCCAGCAGCTCCTGCTCCAGCGCCTCTTGCTCCGATAAGGCTTGTTCCAATAGCGCGGTCTGTTCTGACGCAGCTTGCCCTGACACGGCATCAGCTCCTAAGGCCGCCTTTTCTTGTGCCGCCTCTTGTCGGCGCAGCTCTTGGAGCTCATGGGCCGCACGCGCCGCGTTCTCTATCTCCGCACGGAACTGCTGTTCGTCAGCCTGGCGCTCCTCTTCAAGCTCATCCACCCGCCACAGCGCGACCATAATGTCGCGCCCAAGCGCGAGATCTTCGCTGTTCATCATGTGCAGCTGGCAAAACAGCGCCACCGCCTCATTGATGGCATTGGCCGATAAGGTAATGGGGCCGGGCACGCTGATCCAATTGATGATATTGGTCAACAGCGGCACATAAACCGGGGCCTGCTTTTTGACCGGGAAGAAGTGGGAGGGATAGAGAACCAAGTCCGGTAAGTCACCTAACTCCATGCGCAAGTCTTCGGTGCTCCGCTTGCCTTGGACCGTCTGAAACAGTGCCCCTAAGCCAGCGAGATTGAAGAGCTGGCGCATGCGCTCAACTTCCTGCTGGGCATGGCTAAAGTCATATTCGACCTCAAGCCGGATGCCCGACGCGCGCCCTAGGGCCTCAGTCAACTTGGCCTCGGACTTGTTGTTGAGCGGGCAATCAGCTCTAAACAAGGCGCTCAGCACCATGCTGCGCAACTTGCGGTAGACATAGCGGTTAGGCACCAAATCAAGATTCGGAATCGAGCGCTCCCGGCTCAAGGTCAAAAAGCCCAGTGCGCGCAGCAAATCCACGAGCTCAAACGGCTCTTTATGCCAAGCGTCCGTAGGGGTGTAGCGTGAGCGTGCCACCCGCGATCGCATCAGATCTAAGCGCTGCAGCTCCGCAATCAGCTGACGAGATTCATCCTCATCAATCTGGGCGCCGGTCGGACCCGTTTGGACGCGCTGGGTTAAGCGCTCCAGCGCCTCTAAGTCCGCACCGCTCACGGCCGGGAAACCACCTTCGGCGCGCGCATCAACTTGCGCATAGGCCGCCTTGAGCACATTGTTTTCCAAGGCGCGCTGCTTTTTGAGCACTTCCATCGCGACCGTGCGATCATGGTTGGCACGCAGCTCATCGGCTACTTGCCCCGCAGTATCCTCGGTTAATTGCGCGGCGTCCTGCTGGGGATCGGTGCCTAAAATATTAGGAGGCGGCATGGTCTCATGCGGCCCGGTCGGCGCACCGGCAAAGCCCGTTTGCAGGCGCAACACCAGCTCCTGACTCATCGGAGCCACTTTAAGGCGATGCGGTCCATGAAGCTTATTTGCACCGAGCTTGCTTGAATCACGCGGGCTGGGATCGCGCGCCTCACTGTCTTCAAAATAGCCCACGAGATCGACATCGCGCGCTAGCTCTTCTAAGCTTGCATCCTGCGCCTTGGTATTGAGCTGATTTAAACCCTGCTGAACCTTGGAGTAATCGAGGCTGCGCGTTTGATCCTCTTGCTCCTTAGGCAGCAAGGTATGCGCGCTATGGATGTGCTTAACAAACTCCTCGAGCATCATCTGGCTGGGCGTCTTCAGGCGTGCCAACGGCGACTCAACCTGATCGCCAAAGCCCAAAATCGCGCCAATGCGATCTTGCGCCGCCTCTGTTCCGGCCGCATCCGCCGTAGGCTGAGCTTTAGCGCGACGGCGCGCCGGGCGTTTGGGAGCAGGCTGCGGCTGCTCTGAGCGCGCAGGCACAGGTGCAGAGGCTGCGGTAGCGGCAAAGGTAGAAGCATCCTGATCCTCGGACTTAACCTCGAGCTTCGGCGCGCTCGGGGTGGCAGCTGCCTCAGGCTCGGCCTTAGGGGCCGATTCCGCCTCAGGTTGAGCTTGCCGCACCGTGAAGTGCTCTAAATCCTTAGCGCTGGGCTCCGACTTAGTGAGCTGTTCCTTGATGGCACGAGTTAAGTCATCCTCGGAATTGGCGCTAAAGTCGGTCTTATCGCGCCCTGGAATTTGATCAGGGTAACCGGGAATACTCAGCGGCAGCTGGTAGGGATCGGGACTGGCGTAGCAGCGCCCGCGCAACACCGTGTTAAAGAAGCGGATAAAACTCTCAAAGGGCAGGCGGCTGATGGTGTGCAAATAGAGCAGATCCAAGTCCGGCATGGCCTCGACCGCCTCGTACGCAAACTGCGCCCCATGACCGTAGGTCAAATTAGGGTTAAAGGTGCTGCTCGGCTGCCGCAGCTGGGCAATGACTAGGCGCGGCAGCAACAGAGCCGTTTTGCGGTCAAAGCTGTAGCCTCCAAAGTTTTGGGCAAAGAGATCCCACATGGCATCTTCATCTGACAGCGAGTGCGACAGACTTAGATAGTCGTATTGTCGCTCCTTGATCTCACGAGGTACTTGCGCCTTGAGCTCGTCTAAGGTAAAGCCTAAGCGCGGCGCAAACTCAGCGCTATGCCAACGCGTTTGATTTAAGGCCGAGTTGATGACCACGCCATCTTGACTAGGCTGCCACCCCAGCTCCGGCAAACCGCATTGTGCACTGATCAGAATATGATGGAAGGCCTGACCGTGCTGGGTTAAGAGCAATAAGAAACGGGCTAAGAAGCTGGCGCGCTGGTTATAGCACTCCGGCAAGTGCATGGCACTCAACAGCGGCGCATCGAAATTGTCGATGATAAGCACCCGGCTTGCAGCCGCGCAATGGCTGAGCAAGCGAATGATTTGCAACAGCGCAATGCGATCCACTGTGTGGCTTAAGATGCCCGAAAAATCCTCGTTGCCCCCGACATCCGCGCCCTCAGCTTGCACTTCCTTGATTGCGACGCTATCAAAGGAGCGCGTGCATTGCTGATAGAGTTGGTCATAGACATTGGTGGCAAAGGAGTCGGAGTGATAGTACTGGTACTCATACTCCGCCATATGCGCAATCAGGCCTTGGCTGCGCCGCCGATTGAGGATATCGGTACCGCAAATATATGGGCCTGCGATTAACTCCTCGGTGGTCGGGTAGGAGTGGCGCACGATGTTAAGGCCGGGGTAGCACAGCTGGGCAAAATCAAGGTAGATCACCTCGTACTGGGGCTCAGTCCAATCAGAGAGCACAGCCAAATGGGATGGCAACACGTCCTGACGGCCGCTATAGAGCGCGGCAATGGTCTTGAGCAGCACCGTCTTGCCCATACCCAGCGGACGCGCAATCAAATCAAAGCGCGGCGTTGCTAAGTACGAGCTGATATAATCGGTCTTGTCGATGAAGAGGCGCTGTGTTTTTAGCTGCAAGAGGTCGTGATAGAAGCCATCACTGGTGGGATCGGGCGCGCGCATGCTGCCTAAAGGCTGGCCATGACCATCCACCAGCTCTGAGCCAGCCTCCGCAGATTGAGCCAAGAGCGAGGCAAGCACCGAACGGCCGCGATCTAAATCGGTAAGCATGGGGATCAGCTCTG
Organism: Candidatus Anaerobiospirillum stercoravium; assembly: GCA_019113025.1. Lineage (GTDB taxonomy): Bacteria > Pseudomonadota > Gammaproteobacteria > Enterobacterales > Succinivibrionaceae > Anaerobiospirillum > Anaerobiospirillum stercoravium. Next base: position 7,934 of record DXIF01000159.1, read on the forward strand.
AGAGCACCGCCTGGGCCTGACTTAAGTTCTGCGCAGTTTGGGCGCGGGCCGCCCTAGCCGCCGGGCCTGCGCCCGGCTTAGACTCGTCCCCAACACTGATGACCTTGACCTCATCGTGAGCCTGAAGTGCGGCATCATCTGTTGACGCATCAGCTATTGCCGCATCGCTCGCCACCGCATCAGTTGCTGCGGCATCAGTTACCGCGGCGTCAGTTACCGCGGCCGCCCTCGGGGCCTGATCGCTGGTAGGTACTGGCGGCACGGCCGCAGGTGTTGGCGCAGCCGCGCCCTCAGGCTGAGCTGCAGTCAAGCAAGCCTTAGCGCAATCCCCGTCGGCATTAAGATCTTGAGCGCGATTATCTTCGTGTTCGTAAGCCACGACAGTACCCTCGAAAGCAACAATGGAAGTAGCAACAATGGAAGATGACTAAAGTCCAAGCTTACGCCCGGAACCTTACAACATAGCCAAAGCGCGACTTGCTGTCAAAGTCTTTTACCACGCCGCCCCCCGGCGCGGCTCAACGCGACTCAGCACATTCCCCATAACCGCGCTTTGTGGGGCACCACCACGTGGGGTACCTTATGGTGCCCCACGGGACATTTCAGGGGGCCCCGCGCTGGCAGTTTCGACCCCATGCGCGCTATTTTAGTTCCGGTCAAAGACGACAATGCCCACTCTGAAACCAAACCAGAGTAGGCATAGTCTGCCCTCAAGCTGAGGGCTTAAACCCGAATGCGTAGACGTCTGCACTGAGCGCCTAACTTACATTACGCAATCTTGAAGTGGCATAAGCGGGCGTTCAGGGCATCAATGCTCGAAGCTGTGGTATTAATGATCGAGCCGGTGTCCGTAGCGATGCCTGCCACTTCCTGTGCACGTGAGGTCAGCTGCTGAATGTGCGCCGAAATCTCGGCGGTAGCTGCGCTTTGCTCCTCAACTGAAGCGGCGATATGCGTGATCTGGTCGTTAACCTCTTGAACTTGCGCCAAGATATCATTGAGCACCGTCTCTAGGCTCGAAGTTTCCGCGGCGATCTCGTCCATATCGGTGACCGAACGCTTCATCGAGTTGGTCGCGTTATTAGCATCAGTCTCAATGAGGTGCACCGTCTCGGTAATCTCATTGATCGACGAGCTAGTGCGGGTGGCAAGAGCTCGCACTTCGTCGGCGACCACGGCAAAGCCCCGTCCGGCCTCACCGGCACGTGCGGCCTCAATGGCAGCATTTAAGGCCAAGAGATTAGTCTGCGCGGCAATCTCATCGATAGTGCTGACGATATTGGAGATATCGCGTGAGCGGTTAATCATGATGGAGATTTGCTTGCTGTCTTCCTTGGTCATTTCCGACTGGCGGTAGATGCTCTTGATCGAATCCTTAGCCTGGGCGATACCTTGATTGGTGATGTCGCGCGACTTATTGGAGAGCATGGTCGCCTCCTCGCAGTTGCGGGCAATCTCGGTAGTGGTCGACACCATCTCATCTGAAGCCGCCGCCGCGGTAATGGTGCGGTTTTGGGCGTCGCGGGCATTTTCCTCCAGCGCCTGCATATTGGCGGTGAGGGTCTTCATATTGTTCACCGCCTCGGAGCTGGCATCGCGCATCGCGCCAATGACCTCAGCCTCCATGCGCCGCAGACTCTCAAGGCTGGCAGCTAATTGGCCAAACTCATCGCGGTGGCTGACGTCAACTGGCGTAATCAGATCGAAGTTTTCAATCCGACCGATGCTGCCCATGAGGTTGGAGATGGCATTTTGGCAATACTTGCCGGTAAAGCTGGCGATAAAGAAGGAGACCACCAAGACCAAGAAGGAGACGATCGAGATGACCACAACCGGCTCATTGCTGGCGGCCGCTTCCGCGGTGTTAACCGCATTTTTGATTTGATGGTGGCGTACCTCATTGATATTGCTCAAAATTGCGCTGTACAGCGGCAGCGCTTCTACCACGTAGATTTGCGCCGCCCCAGAGATATCCTCAGCCCGAATTTGCTCTGAGATCTTGCCCTTAAACAGCGCATCTAAGGCGGCCACGTTTTGCTTGATGAGGCCGATTTCCTTAGGATAGCGGGACTCTTGCAGCTCATTGGCATAGCCCTGTAACGCCGCGATTTCCTGCTGGACTTGAGCAACTAAACCGGGCTCTTGCTGGAAGCGGTTAATGCAGAAGATCATGTTCTCTTGCAACGAGATCGTGGTGAGCAGCACCTGTTCTACGCGCAAGAAGCGCTCTTGCAGCGTCCAGTTAATGGTATCTGCCGCCGAGCGGGAGCGCTGGAGCGAATACAAAGCGGTAAGAGCAATGATTGCGGTAAAGACAATGACGACGCCAAAGCTCAGCAGCAGCTTGGTCTTGAGTTTGAGCGAATAATACCAATCCATCTAAGCCTCCCAACAAAGTGCGGCAATTCCACTTGTTAGGTCTTACGAACCGACACCTGCCACCTGAGCCCTATAGCACCGACCTAGGGCACCGACCGGGTGAACCGACCTGGTAAGTCAGCACGCCCCTCGTCCCAACTGTTACCCAACGTTACCCAACTGTTACGCCTCACAGCGCAGAAATAAAGCGCACCAGAACAGTACCCAAGAAGGCGTCAAATTTGCCCCGCAACCTTGTGTCTAGATGCTGACAGCGGCAACGTCAGCGTCAACGTCAACGTCAAGCGGGCGTGGCGAAGAGGTCGAGTGAACCATGGTCAAAAGCCCTTAGAGCAAGCGGTTGCGGCCTGAAACCTACCATAGACTTACCCTTGCGCCAGTCTGAGAGCAGGGGGGACAGCGACTTCTCCGCAACGCACGTTCAAGGTGACAACTAAGCCGTGCAAAGCAAAATTCAAGCACAAGAGAGAGCTTGTCTGAACCAAAGTGAAGCAAAAAGCTCCAGCACAGGTCTTGGGGTCCAAATTAAGTGCACCGCACTAGGCCCACCTCCCACGGCCCCCGCACCTGCAACCAGCGCCAGCAACCAACATCAGCAATCAGCGCAAGCTACTAGCGGCAAACGGCATGCTGCAAGCTGCAAGCAAGCACGTGCACGCGCCCCGTCGGCCTAAAACGGAGCTAAAACGAAACGGCAGACCGGACGGCAGCCCAAAGGCAGATGGCACGGAAAAGCGGCCAGCCAACTAAGGTAACTAAAATCTTGCTGCGTTGCTGCGCCATCCTTGCTGCCCCAAAAATATAACCCCGCACCCGCTAACGAGAGCAGGTGTGGGGTTACGAAACCCTTGGGTCACAGATCTACCTTAGCTCTGGTGTCAGCATCAGACGATGATGCTGCTGCAAGTTTCCCAACTTTCAACCACAGGATATTTATTTTAGTTGGAGGTTTCCTGTAGTCACCACAGCCCGGGTTCTCCTAACCCAAGTTACAAAACAATCTTTACTCCAAGGTAAACCCCAAAGCTTCAATTGCCTTGCATCCACCAAAAAGCCCGGGTAGGAAACCCTTGCTTTTTAGTGCTACAAGGTAAGGGGTTGGCTCTGATTTGACGTGGGCACGTACGACTTACGTACCACTCCTTTTGCCCTTAAACATGCAGTTTCGCCATGGAGGGGGCTGATAAGCTCTGCACCAGCGCCGTCTAAGTCGAAGATTTATAGGAGGTTCATAACTAACCTTAGGATCTTAGACCAGCTAAGGCTAGCTCTCGCTTAGGGGCTCTGGCTTCATGCAGTACTGGATCGTCACAAGGCTCAACGACAAACTGGTGCAACCAGACATATCTAACAGTCGGAGGAGTAGCTGAAAACTCCTGGAGCCGAACCTAAGGGATCCATTGTCAGAGGGTAATGGCCTCTTCCTTGGACATAATGCCAGCACTTATCAACATCCAAGAACATGGGAACTAATAGCTGCGACTGGCCCGCTGTCCCCGTCACCGCAGCACTTGAGCAACAAGCCACACCGAAAGCTCGCACCTAAGGAGAACACAGATACAATCTTAGGTGAAGCTTTTTGGATGGAGGACGATATAGCAAGTGCCATAAACAGTTGCGCTACAGCAACCCAGGAGCAATCTCAAACCAGCCGTGCTCATCACGGCTCCGACCCAAAACCCTTAAACTCAAAAGCAAGCTGCAAACAGATAAAACGGAGAAAACAGACAAGCTCTCACCTTTAAGGCAAAGCCAACTTGTCCCACCCCAAATCACGGGCCAAAAGCCACGTCACTCAGAGCTTACAGACCAAAGCTGACCTTGGACGGCCGGGCACATACCCTGCTCTTAGACAAACACAAATCTCGCCTGATTTATGTCGGCGGCGAACGAGCACCACCTTACCTCAACACAAAGAGCGATGACAAAGATAACATCGCATCCTCTGTGTTATATACAACATCGCAAAATACGGGCCCAAATGCAAGCAAAATAATAGCGCGCCACAATCCCATTGTGGCCCAACAGTCCCGCAAACCCCAAACCCCACGCCCTTGAGCGCCCCACCTGCACCAGCGCCAAGCACACCACGCTGTCCCCCCGCGCCCTCAAACCTCAGTCCAACCTCAGCCCAACCACAGAGCAAGCCTCCCAGCTCATACGCCCTGACGCCAAGGCGCGATGCCGCCACCCCCATAAAGCCCTCCTGTACCGCACTAAACCAGCATCAGCGCAAAGTACCCGCGACAAGGCGCACGCAGCAAGTTTCACGCGGCAAGTCGTCCGCGGGCAAATTACCCCGCTCCGGGGACTGACGCAGTGCTCTCACGCACCATCCCCCGCCCCCTTCCCAGGGGCCAACAGGCCCGCCTCTAGGCAATCAGAGCACAGCCGCACGGTTACTACAGTCAGCTATGGCCAGCTATGGCCTGCTACGGTCAGCTACGGCCAGCACCAGCCAGCTTACATTCAACTTACGTCCCGCTATGTTCCGCTACGTTCGCTACGTTCTGCTACGCGGGAGTCCGCAGCCAAGCCAACTTGCGCTTCCCCGCCACGTCAATTTGCTGACAAAGTACGCCGAACTGTCTAGCCTGCGCCGCCTGCTCGTGCTTGCCGCCTAAACGCCTCAACTTAGCTTGGCCCCGTATCACCCTACTTGGCCCCGTATCACCCTAACCGCGGCGCCACGCCCTGCGCCGCGCTGCGTCGTACTGGTGCTATATCGCATATTTGGCACCAGCCCAGTTGAATTACGCCGCCATTTCGACTTGTGTTAGTGGTGCCCAGTAACTCAGCGAGCTATATGTATCTGGCTCGATCAGCCGTTGCCACTCTGGGCCGAGCGCTACCAATA
>DXIF01000018.1 GCA_019113025.1 Candidatus Anaerobiospirillum stercoravium
TCGTAGTCGTAGCCCTCATGGCTGCGATGCAAAGAGAGATCGCCCTTGCCCATGCTCAAGCGCTTGGACATATCCTCCGGGCGAGCTAATACCTTTTCGACCTCGATGGTGTGTTCATAGTCACGGATGAAGTCAAAGGTGTAGGTTAAGCGCATGCCCTCTTGGAGCACATCTTTGAGCTGGTAGTCAGGTTCCAGCCGGTATTCCTCATTGCTCTCACCTGAGGTTTCAGCAATGTTAATCCGATGCTTGGGCCAGTAGAACTGCGCCATAAATGGACCAAAGTGGTCAAAACGCCACTTGATCTCGTCGTGCAAGTCCGATAAACGCGCGGTATCAGGGATCACGATGCGGCGCCAGCATGGGCTTGAGGTGTCCTTGAGCGTCACCTTGAGCTGGTAGTAGCACGATGGATCATCAAAAGTCTTCTCCGCTAAGCTCTGACCAAAATCTTGGAACAGCGAGCGCCCCAGCAACGCCTGCTTGTCGGCACGAAAGCGCGGAACCGAGAGATCTTGTTCTTTATGAACTAGGTCCATCTTATCTTTCAGCGAGCTAAATAACTGGAGCAAATCACTCATGGTCACGGACAAAAGCGCGTCGCGCTGGGCGTCGTCCAGACCTTCAAAAATGTCGTAGTCGTCATCGTCGTCAAGCGCGTCGTCTTCGTACTCGTCGTCATCTTCGCACTCGTCTTCATCGTCATCATCAACGAGCGTGAATGATGGCTTGAACCCGGTACTCTCGACCGCGTCGTCATCGTCCTCATCGTTGTCGTCGGCAAACGGGCCAATGGCTTTGCCTTGGGCCATCGGCAAACTATGGTCATAATCAGCGGCATTGACCATGGCCTTTTCGACCTCGATCACGTGATTGTGCTCATGGAAGAAGTTGTAGAGATAGCCGATGCGACGGCCCTCAGTCATGACCTCTTTGAGTTCAGGATCTGGACCAAAATCCCACGAGGTGTAGGCGATGCTGAACTCATTACCGCGCTTGTCATCAAGGCTAAAGGAAGCCAAATGCTCTTGATCCCAACCAAAGACCTCTTGAATCTCCTCATGCAGCTGCGAGCAAGTGTAATCAGCCGGGACGACCATCCGGCGCCACAGTGGGTGGGGCGCATTTTTGAGCTTAATCTTGAGCAAGAAGTAGTTGATGCCCGCAGCCTCATTGGCGGCTTTGGTCTTCTCAAAGAACGGAGTAAAGCGGCGCAGGATATCTTGCGTTTGAGCCTGATTCATCTGCTCAACTTGAGCATTAAAGCGATCACGGCTGTGCTCATCAGCATAGGAGATCGCAACGCCCTGATCGCTCACCCTCAAGCTGACACCGGGTGCTGCGTGGATGTCTTGGTCAAAGCCCCAGCGGTCGTAATTGCTAAACGGGGCATTATTGCTGATAAAGGAGTGCAATGGGTTCGAGCTTGGCGGATCCCGATCAAAAGCAGAAGTGCCCTCAAAGCGTCCCGAACTTGCCTTCTTGGCTAAAGCCTTTTTGCGCGCGGCTTTCTTAGCCATCGCCTTCTTGCTGGCGTTGTTTTTACCACCTTTGGCCATAGAGTCACTTTCCTCTTGGTCGATTGTCTATTCTTAGTTACCGTGTCGCATTAGCGCTCAGTTAAACCACCGCGTTACCACACCGAGCCCGGGCCAAAGGCCTCGCCCTTAGCCATTTGCAAGGTCTGGTCATAATCGTTGGCATCGCTCATTGCCTTTTCTACTTCGATTAGATGCTGCTTCTCCTCAAAGAAGTCGAAGACATAACCGATGCGCCCGCCTTGACGCATAACCTCGCGCAGCTGCGGATCGGGCTCAAAGGTCCACGGATCGACGCGGGTAGCGCAAAACTCCTTGCGCCGATTGTCATCTAGGCAGAAAAAGGACATATGGTCGTTGTCCCAGCGAAACTCCTCTTGGATTTTGGCATGCAACTCAGAGAAGTGAGAGTCGGCTGCAAGCACCATCCGGCGCCACAGTGGATATGGAGCGTTCTTGACCTTGATCTTAATTAAGAAGTATTTAATGCCCGCTTGGTCATTGGCCTGAGCGGTCTTATTAAAATAGTCTTGATAGCGCGCCCCGACTTCCTTGCCGATGGCCATATTGCGACGCTCACTGCGTTGGGTATAGTCCACCAGATCGTCTAAGTCTTTGTACTGCACTGAGACCGCGCCGTCAGGGGAGACGTTAAGGCGCGAGTCAATCGTGTGCTCAAAGCCCGGACGCGCGTTCATTTGGGTGAAAATCGAGTGCGACTCGTCCCGGCTAAAGGCAGAGGTGCCTTGGTCTAACCCTAAGGCCGCCTTCTTGGCTAAAGCCTTTTTGCGCGCGGCCTTCTTGGCCATCGCCTTCTTGCTGGCGTTCTTATTGGATGCCATATATCCTCCCTAAGCTTAAGCTAGCGCACCACTACATCCCTTAACTTGCGGGGAAAGCCCGCACATGGGATAACCAACATCGACAAACAAAAGCAAGCCCGCCCAATAACGGACGCACGCTCAATCTTTCATTATGCTTGATTAAGCCCGCGCTCACAAGCCAGCACGCCCCCGCCCGTGGGGGCGCCGCTCCCTACGCCGACGCATCGTGACGGGCGCGCGCGGCAAGAATGGTCGCGTAAGCGTTGCAGATTTCTTGGAACTTGGCGTTGAGCACGCGCTGTTGCGCCGGGCTTAAGCTCATATAGTCCTTGATATGGTCGGGATGATAGACAAAGGCGAGGCGGCGATAGCGCGCTTTAATCGCGCTTAAGGTGGCGTCATCTGTCACCCCTAAGACCTGATAGGCCCGCTCAAGCTCACTGAGCTCCTCGGGTTCCTCGTGGGCCGTGCGTTCCTCGTAATCATCGCGATAACTGTAGCGGGATCCCTCAAAGTTATCGTGCTCCGCGCCATAGCGCTCATCACTGCGCTGGCTGGAATCATAATAGCCCTCGTAGTAATAGGAGCCGTAGGCAAAGTCCTCACCAAAGTCCGCGCCTAAATCCTCGCGGAAGCTAAAGCCGGGGCCTGTGCCCGTGCCCGCGTTGCGGCGCGCACCAGTGCCTGACTTACTACGCGTGCCTTTTGCGGCGCGCTCCTGAGAGTGCTGCTCATAGGAACCGGCGTGGGTCCAGCCGTCACGGCCCCCACCGGAATGGTTCCAGTCTTCGTAGGTTCCACCTTCATGGGCCCCATCTGCATGGGGGCTATCTGCATGTGCGGTCCCCGCGTGCTGATGGGCGCGCGCGGCCTGTTGGGCCTGGGCAAATTGGGCCCGCACATAGGCGGCACGGTGACGCAGCCGATATACCTCTTGGTTGAGCAAAAACAAAAAGCTGGGGACGCAGCGCTGCGCCGTCTCGCTGCTTAACAGCTCGTCGGCGACCTGCTGGAGAATGGGGTTTTGGCGCAAGGCATTGAAGTCGCTGTGCACTTCGTGCGGCAGCGCGTTCATGACGGAGCGTACCAACGAGATAACAAGCCATGACTCAAAGTAGGGACCCATGCCCGCTACTTGCAGCTTAAGTGCAGCTAGCGCTTGCGTAAGATTATCGGGAGTTGGCTCTTGCTTTAAGCCGCGCAGCAAGGCGGCTTTGCTGAGCTCTAAGCTCTTGCGCTTTAAGGTCAGGCGACAGGCCAGCACCATGGTCTCAATGCTGCTTAAGGCCTCGGTTTGCGCGGCGGCTACCGCCAGCTGCTCCAAGCGCTCTTGGTTCGGCTCCTCCTCATCAAAGGTGAAGTCGCCTAGGCCCATGGCCGCGGCGTTAGCCGCAGCTTGGCTGGTCATGGCCTCGCGCTCAACCGCGTCGGCAAGTTGCAGCGCCGCTAAAAAGGCCCCTTGGCGCAGCTTTAAGTCAAAGCCTGCCACTTGGCGCAGCAACACCCCGGTGAGCTCAAAGTATGGGATCAAAAGGCGCGTCTGGTAGCGCAGGCGATTTCTCAGGTAAAAAACCAGTTCGTCAGAGTTGATGCGGCGGCGCTGCTGCCACGTGTAAACCGCGGCCACCAGCGCTGGGAGCAACGCGGTGAGCAAATACATCAAATTGGAAGGGTAGGCAACCGCGCGGATAATCTCGCACAGATTGAAGCCGAGGGGCACAATGAGCAAGCTGGCAAAGCAGGCCACGAGATAGCAGCGCAAAAAGCGCTCTAAGTGGATGAGGAAAAGTCGTAACAACGGCTGTAACCTTAAGTGCCCACCCCGAGAGGGAACCTAACTGAACACCAGCCCACAGCAGGCTCGAGAGAAGCCAAGCGCAAGCTACCGAACCTAACTGTACCGACTCTAGTGCCAACACTCAAGTCCCCAGCCGCAAAAAAATGACAAAGCCCAGCACACCTCACGACGTGCCGGGCTTGGATCTAAGCAAACGCGGCACGCGCTAGCCGCTGCGCGCGACGCTGCTTGGTATTGGTTGTGGGTTGGGCCGCACGCCCCTAGCCGTAGGGCCTGCGACCTAATACCTGTGATGTGCGCTTAATTAACGCTGAGCTAACGCCTACTTGGCGCCTACTTGGCGCCGCCGACTGGCACAATCGCGCCTTGGTACTTGGTCTTGATAAACTCAGCGGTGTCCTCCGAGGTTAAGGCCTTAACTAAAGCCTTCATGTCCTCGGTATTAGCGCTCTCCTTATTAGCTACCAAGATGTTGACGTATGGAGAGTCCGCATTCTCGATGTAGAGCGCATCCTTTAATGGATTTAAGCCGGCCGGCATGGCGTAGTTGGTGTTGATGACGGCGCAGGTGACATCAGGCAGAGCACGCGGCAGCTGTGCGGCCTCAAGCTCGGCAAACTCTAAGTTTAATGGGTTTTCGGTGATGTCAAGCACGGTTACCGTGACGTCATTGAGATCGGGCACCTTGATGATACCGGCGGTAGCTAGGAGCAGTAAGGCGCGGCCGCCATTGGTTGGGTCATTAGGGATCGCGACCTTATCGCCCTTTTTGAGCTCCTTTAAGTCCTTGATCTTATTGGAGTAGATACCCATTGGCTCAATGTGGACGCCGGCCACTGCCACTAAATCAACGCCATGGTCTTGGACGAAGACATCAAGGTAAGGCTTGTGCTGGAAGAAATTGGCATCAAGCTCGCCATCATCGCAGGCTAAATTAGGTTGCACATAGTCATTGAACTCAATGACCTGTAAGTCAACCCCCTGCGCCTTTAAGGCCGGAGCGACATGCTCTAAGATCTCAGCATGAGGCACTGGGGTAGCACCCACCTTTAACGTACCGGCACTGGCGGTGCCCAGTAAAGAACCTACAGCTAAGGCTAAAGTTACGGCTAAAACAGACTTGTTCATAATTATTTGTGCTCCGTCCCGGCCTCACGGCCCCAACGCAGCACCTTCTCCTGTCTAAACTTTACGAAGGGTTCTTATGAGGGGTAACTCAGGGCCACTTGGGTGGTCAACCCCACCATAGCCACAAGCTAAGCGCACTATAACACTGAGCCTGAGGGCGCTCAAGAAGCGCGCAGCGCCGCGCTCACTTGCCCCACAATGGAGCATAGTCCTGCTGCGCGCTTGCAATGAACTCCGCAATGGTCACAGTAAAGGCAACGTCGACCGCGGTACCTAGCGGAATCAGAAACTCGCTTAAGCCGTACTTGCTTAAGCTGTCATCGTGCTGAGCATTACCCCAATCGTAGGTATAACCAAGGCGTGTCCACGGGCAGCCCGGGCGCAGACTATAGGCCACCAGCGCTTGGTGCTCAAACCACGACCAGTAGTGCGCGCCGTGGCGGAGCGCGCGGCGCAGCACTTCGTGCCAAGCCAGGGCGGGCACTTCGCGCTCAGGCCCCGACGCAATGGGCGCAGCGGCGGGCGCAGCGGCGGCATGGGAGAGCGCATCGAGCGCGCGATAGACGTTTACGGTGGCCTCAAAGGAGGCGGTGGCAATCGGGGTGAAGACGTTGAAGCTGTAGGCGGGACGAATCACAAACTCAGGTTTGACCCAAAAGCCTGAGACATGGGTGCTGGCACGCTGGGCGGGCATGCCCAAGAGCTGATTGAGGCGCAGCGGCCAATTGTGCCCCTGATAATGCGCGCCGCGGCTTTTCAGCCAAAACAAGAACTCAAGGTCGGTAAAGGTCCAGAGGTTGAAGAGCAAGAGCATGCGCGCGGGCGCGACCAAGGTCTGAGGCAAGCTATGGACGTTGAGCAGCAAGACCTTGGTGCCGCTGTCGTCATAGCGCACCATCGGGTCATCCGGGCGCAGTGTCACCAAGGGCAATAACTCGCTGTCCTCGATCACCAAGGCATCCTCGATCGCGCTGCGGTAGCTGGGCAGCGCCTTATTGCGAGGCAGCCCCTTATTGCGAGGCAGCCCCCTAGTGCTTGGCCCCACCCTATTACTTGGCATCACCCTACCCCCTAACAAGACCAACACCGCTGAGAGCTTAACCCCCCAGCGGTGTTGTGACCAGTCACATCGAGCCTAAGCAAATCGGGCCGCAGGGGCCTGACTGTGGTTGAGCCTAGGCCTTGTGCACCATGAAGGTAGTGGCCTGCTGCTCAAAGGCGGTGATGGCCGCATCGTGCTCTAAGGTCAGGTCGATGTTATCAAGACCGTTGAGCAAGCAGTGACGGTAGAACGGATCTAAGTCAAAGCAATAGCGCTTACCGGCGCAGTCCACGTACATTTCCTCTAAGGAAATGGTGAGCTTCTCACCAGGGTTTTCCTCTAAATAGGTGATGAGCTCGTTGACTTCATCGGAGGTCAACTTGACCGTCAGCAAGCCATTGCCCAAGGCATTGTGGTGGAAGATATTGGCAAAGGACGGTGCGATCACCGCCTTAAAGCCAAAGTCGGTCAGAGCCCATGGGGCGTGCTCGCGCGATGAGCCATTGCCAAAGTTATCTTGCGCGACCAGAATCGAAGCGCCTTGGTAGGCCGGCTTGTTTAAGTTGAACTCTGGGTTTAACTGGGTCTCAGCATCATCTAAGTAGCGCCAATCGTGGAAGGCGTGCTTACCAAAGCCCTTGCGCGTGGTCGCAAGCAAGAACTGCTTGGGGATGATCTGATCGGTGTCGATGTTAGCCGAGTTCAAAGGTACGGCAATGCCGGTGTGAACCGTAAACTTTTCCATGAAATGAAGCCCCCTACTACTGACCGTTCTCGCCGTTGCTGTCGTGATCTAAGAAATCACGGACATCGCATAAGCACCCCTTGATGGCGCAAGCTGCAACCGAGGCTGGACTCATGAGGTGGGTGCGCGCGCCCTTGCCTTGGCGCCCGACAAAGTTACGGTTGGAGGTGGACGCGACGCGCTGCCCCGAGCCGGCCTTATCATCATTCATAGCAAGGCACATCGAGCAGCCCGGTAAGCGCCACTCAAAACCAGCTTCCTTGAAAATCTGATCTAAGCCCTCGCGCTCAGCTTGCTCCTTAACCCAGACCGAACCTGGAACGGCTAAGGCGCGGACCCACGGCGCAATCTTGCGCCCCTTTAAGATCGCAGCGGCCGCGCGGAAGTCCTCAATGCGACCATTGGTGCACGAGCCAATAAAGGCGACGTCAATGCGGGCCCCGGCTAACTTCTTGCCCTGCTCTAAGCCCATGTACTCGAGCGCATCGACCAAGCTCTTCTTGACCACAGGATCCTTGATGGCATCGACCTTAGGAATGGACTTGGACACGCCACAGACTTGACCTGGGTTGGTGCCATAGGTGATCTGCGGCTCGATATTAGCCGCATCGATGTCGACTACTTGATCAAAGTGGGCATCAGGATCAGAGTACAAGGTCTTCCAGTACGCTACGGCTTGGTCCCACGCCTCACCTTGCGGCGCCATCATGCGGCCCTTTAAGTACTCAAAGGTGACCTCATCTGGGGCGATCATGCCCACTGGGGCGCCAAACTCAATGGCCATATTGGATAAGGTCATACGACCTTCCATTGAGAGGTGCTCAATGGTTGGACCACAGAACTCAACCGCGTAGCCGGTGCCCCCAGCGGTAGTGAGCTTGCCGATGATGTATAAGATCAGATCCTTAGCATAAACGCCATTCTTTAAGCGGCCATGGCAATAGATCTTCATGGTCTTAAGCGGACCTTGCTTTAAGGTCTGGGTTGCCATGACGTGCTCAACCTCGGAGGTGCCGATACCAAAGGCAAGGGCACCAAAGGCACCGTGAGTTGCGGTGTGGCTATCGCCGCACACCAAGGTGGTACCAGGTAAGGTAAAGCCGACCTGCGGGCCAATAATGTGGACGATACCTTGGTTGGGATCACCCAAGCCAAAGAGCTTGACCCCAAACTTCTTGGTATTAGCCATCAAGGTGCGAATCTGCTCTTGGGCCATCGGGCTGCACGCCTCGATGGTGCTCTCTTGAGTTGAGATATCATGATCCATGGTGGCCAAGGTCAAATCCGGGCGGCGCAGCTGACGGTGCGCAATCTCAAGGCCCGAGAATGCCTGCGGCGAGGTGACTTCGTGCACCAAGTGGCGGTCGATGTATAAAGTTGGCAGCTCGCCTTCAGCCTGATAGACGATGTGGCTGTCAAAAACCTTTTGGTAAAGTGTCTTACCCATAGAACCAAAAATCTGTAGCAATGCGGGGCGACCTACGCCCCCAATCAAACCAAAAAACCGGACCACGCTGCGGCCTTAGGCCGCAGCCTAGGGCTAACTGTGCCTGACTAGGCCTGTTAAGCCAGAATCTCAGCCCACTAAGCCTGAGCCTACTAAGCCTGAGCCTTGAGGGCAGCGACGATGGCATCACCCATGGCACTGGTGTTTAAGATGGTGGCGTGTAGGTTGCCTTGCGCCAGATCGGCAGTAAGCTGACCTGAGCCTAAAACCGCGGCCACGGCCGCCTCAATCTTAGTGGCAGCACCATCTTGCTTTAAGGAGTAACGCAGCATTAAGGCTGCACTTAAAATCTGAGCAATTGGGTTAGCGATGCCCTGACCTGCGATGTCTGGGGCTGAGCCACCGGCGGGCTCATAGAGACCAAAGCTCGACTCATTGAGCGAGGCCGAAGACAGCAGGCCCATCGAGCCTGAGATCATGGCTACTTCGTCGGAGAGAATATCACCGAACATGTTATTGCATAAGAGCACATCAAACTGGGCTGGGTTCTTGACCAGCTGCATGGTGGCATTGTCGATGTAGATGTGGTTGAGCTCGACATCAGGATAGGACTGATGGACTTCCTCCACTACCTTGCGCCATAAAATCGAGCTTGATAAAACATTGGACTTATCGACCGAGGTAACCTTCTTGCGGCGCAGGCGCGCTGACTCAAAGGCGACCTTGGCAATGCGCTCAATCTCAAAGCGGTGGTAAACCTCGGTATCAAAGCCCTTCTCTTGGGCGCCTTCGCCCTCAATGCCCTTAGGCTGACCAAAGTAGATACCGCCGGTTAACTCGCGCACACACAGGATATCAAAGCCTTGGGCAGCGATATCGGCACGCAGTGGGCTTAAGCTCTCAAGCCCTGCGAAAATCTTAGCCGGACGGAAGTTGCAAAAGAGCTTAAAGTGCGAGCGCAGCGGCAATAAGGCGGCACGCTCCGGGCGCTCGGCCGGTGGCAGATGATCCCACTTGGGGCCACCCACCGAGCCAAACAAGATCGCATCAGCCTGTTCGCAGGCAGCTAAAGTATCGTCAGGTAAAGCCTTGCCTTGGGCATCAATGGCGGCACCACCAATATTTTTGAACTCGTAGTTGAGCTTAAAGCCGCACTGGGCGCTGACGCAATCTAAGACCTTAATCGCCTCAGCCATGACCTCAGGGCCAATGCCATCACCAGGCAAAACGGCAATTTGATACTCCATCGCAAAAATCCTTATGCTTACCAAGTACTGATGTGAAATCTAAACCAAGAATGGGGTCGCGCGCCCCGGCCGAGCACCCAGGCACAGGTCTGGGCCGAGCGCCCGGGCAACGGCCCGGGGCTGCGGGCGCGGTGCCGGGCGCGCGGCGAGGGTTATACCCCGCGGGAGTCGACGTGCTCGTGCTCTTCGGCATCACGCTGCTTTTCGATGATCTGCGCGCGGTAGATGCTGTTGCAGGCGTGAATTAAGGCTAAGGCCGAAGACTCGATAACATCAGTCGACAGGCCCTTGCCGTGGAACTTGCGGCCATGGAACATGACGTCAACGTCGACCTGACCTTGGGCGTTCATACCCTCGGAGGTCGCAGCCAAGTTGTAATCAACCAGCTTGCAGTCGATCTTGGTTAAACGGGTGATGCAGTTGAAAACGGCATCAACTGGGCCGTCGCCGGTGCCGGACTCAACGAAGGTCTCGTTGCCGATCTTCATGCGCACCGAGGCGGTTGGAATTACGCCGGAGCCACCGCAGATAACGTTCAAGTTATCAAGCTCAAACTGAGTCTGCTCTTCCATGTCATGTGACAAGAACAAGAGCGCCTCCAAGTCGTAATCGAAAACTTGGCCCTTGCGGTCAGCCAGCTCCAAGAAGCGGCGGTAGACTTCGTCCAAATTGAAGGTGTCGTCGCTGTAGCCCAAGGCGTTGAGGCGCGACTTGATCATGTGACGGCCCGAGCGGGCGGTCATATGTAAGTTGTTTTCCTTGAAGCCCACGCTCTCTGGAGTGATGATTTCGTAGGTGTTGCGGTTCTTTAACACGCCATCTTGGTGGATGCCCGAGCTGTGAGCAAAGGCATTGGAGCCCACGATTGCCTTGTGCGGTGGTACCTTTTCATTGCAGATACCGGCCACCATCTGCGAGGCGCGCGCAATATTGGTTGGGACAATATTGGTGTAGAGGCCGTTAAAGTACTCCTTGCGTACATGCAAGGCCATGGCGACTTCCTCAAGCGAGCAGTTACCGGCGCGCTCACCTAAGCCGTTAACACACACTTCGACCTGACGGGCACCATTTTGTAACGCAACCAAGGTATTGCCGGTGGCCATGCCTAAGTCATTGTGGCAGTGCACCGAAATCACGGCCTTATCGATGTTCGGCACGCGCTCAAATAAGGTATGGATGATGCCGCCAAACTCGGTCGGAATGGTGTAGCCCACGGTATCTGGAATGTTGACTGTAGTAGCACCAGCATCAATGGCACACTCAACCATGCGGCAGAGGTTATCAATTGGGGTGCGACCGGCGTCCTCACACGAGAACTCAACATCATCGGTGTAGTTACGAGCACGGCGCACCGCGTTTTGGGCCATGGCGATGATGTCATCAAAGCCCTTGCGTAACTTATCGTGCACGTGGATATCGGAGGTGGCGATGAAGGTGTGGATGCGGTAGCGCTCACACTTGCATAAAGCATCACGCACCGCGTCGATGTCCTTATCGACACAACGCGACAGACCACAAGGAATCGAACGCTTCAACGATTCACCGATGAGCTTGACGGCATTGAAGTCACCTGGCGAAGAGATCGGAAAGCCCGCTTCGATCACATCGACGCCCAATTGCTCGAGCATTAAGGCCAGCTGTAACTTCTGACGCTCATTTAAGGATTGGAGCAGGGCTTGCTCGCCGTCACGCAAAGTGGTGTCAAACACAATCACTCGGTTCTTATCGTTGTTAGACATAGTTCTCGTCCTTTCCTCAAGGAAGGCTCAGGTGCGCCTTCCACGTAACGATGGGCGGTAGTAACTACCAGGGCGGTTACCCGTAACTACCGCTGAGCGCCTCTGGTAAGAGGTCTTGCGGCCCTAAAACCAAACCACCAAGCCCGGTCGGCCAAATAAAAAAGGGCTCTAGTGATGCTAGGGCCCTATTTCCAAACGATTGATTAAATCGCTAACTGTAGATACAACCCCAGCCGTCAACTCGTAAGTCGCAGTAATAAAGCCAGCTTCAGGGTTAAGACCAACACAGGTACTACTCCACAGTCACAATAGAAAAAAATCAAAACAGCACAACACTCAATCTTCGTGTTGGGCTCAGTGTGCCCCGATTACGAGCTAGGATCAAGCGCAAACGCCAAAACGCGCCGCACACAGCACATTTGCACCACCGCAAAGCAGCCGGTCGGCCCCTTGCACAATAATGCACCATAACTTTGCACCACGGGCAAACACGCTCAACGCAAACACACCCGGCATGCACTGCTCATGCTTAGCAGTGAGCGCGCGCCAACCCACGCCCCGCGCGCTAATGCGCGTAAGGCCGCATTGCGCGGCCTTACCGACAGACGCCGACGGCGCCTCAACCATACCTAGGACGAACGCTGCGCTCCCAGGCCCTTTAAACGCTCGGCGCTGACGGCGCGGTCGCCGGTGCGGCCGCTGCCGGAGCTGCTTCAGCCGCGGCCACCGCATCAGGAGCAACCGCCGCTGGAGCATCCGCCGGAGCGGAAGCCACTGGAGCTTGCGCCTGCGGCTCAGCTGGAGCCGGGGTGCTAGGATTGACCAACTGCTCCATCGAGTCTGACAAGATCTCATCGATGGTGACCGGGCGCCCCAGCTTCTGGCTTAAGTAGATGCCGTTGAAGATGGTCATGCAACCCATAGCCGAGTTGATATCATTGCTTAAGTGCACCTGCATGCCATTACGCTGGTGCTCAATTGCGCGCACCATTTCCTTGACCTGTTCGGCAAAGAAGTGATACGACCACGACTCCTCTGAGATCTCGGCATAATCGCTCTTAGTGTATTCGGCCAGCTGTTCCTCACTCATCAAGGTGAAAACATCGTTGACCGGGCGATAGTGCGAGGGACGAATGCCCGCCTGCGCCTCTGCGCCTTGATGGGTTCTGATGCCCACGGTGTGGCCGTTGGAGCCGGTGATGTGGACATAGGCATCTTGGGCCGGGTTGACGCTATTGGAAACTACGATATTGGCAATGGCGCCGGACTTGAAGGTCACCACCGCCATCGCGGTGTCATCCACCTCAATGTAAGGGTGATTGATGTTACGCCACTGGCCATAAACCTGATCGACCTCGCCTAAGAAGGCGCACAGTAAATCAAGCTCGTGCACTGACTGGTTAACCAGGACACCACCACCTTCGGCGGCCCAAGTACCGCGCCACGCGTTGGAGCGATAGTAATCCTCATCGCGCCACGCTAAGACTGATACTTGGCCAAAGGATGGCTGGCCTAATTTGCCATCAGCGATGGCGTTGATGATGCGCGCACACGGGCGCATAAAGCGGCTTTGGGCGATGACCGAGACTAAAACATGGTTGCGTGCTGCCTCTTCTTTGAGGTACTGCGCCTTAGCAAGGCTGATGTCCAGCGGCTTTTCAATGATGCAGTGGATACCGCGGCGTACCGCTTGGCAGGCCAAATCCACATGGCTTAAATGCGGGGTGGTGACGTAGAGGACGTCGGGCTTGACCGTATCGAGCATTTGCCCCAAATCGGAAAAGACCGTTTCCCCTTCCACGGCAGGTGCAACCTCTTCGTACCCCGAGAAGTTTTGCATGAACTCCATAGCCTTTTCTGGGTGGCGATTGCACACGCCGACCAAGTCTTGGCCACACGAGATCAAAGCCTGCACGTGCTGCTTGGCAATGTGACCAGTGCCGACCACAGCAAAACGCAGCTTACCTAACACCATTAACCTAATTCCTCCCAAGGACCAACCTCAAAGCACAGCGCCCGCTAAGACCACAGCCGGGCCAACCACAGCCCGACAAACCAAGGCAAGGCAAGGCAGACCACAGCTGGGCAAACCAAGGCCTGACCGGCCACAGTAGGGCCGACTAAAGCCGGGCGCGCCGCCCTAAGGCACAACAGCCGACAACGAAGATCCTCTCTAAAATAGCATGAGCTTCCCCGTCCTCAGCTGACTCAGCGCTCAGGATAATACCAATGACGGCTAAAGCCAAGTTACGCGACAAAATAGGCCGCCGCGATGGTAATAAAGCCATAAATAAGCCAAATCTCACCCAACCCACTGCCCCTGAGCGCAAGCGCGCTCACAGATATAGCACCCTAACGTGGCACCATGCCCCCGCAGGCGCGACGCTTTGTACAATAGAGGGGTAGTCCTAAGGAGTCTCTATGCTGCTGCGTTACTTAGACCAACCAAACAGTTCTCAGCGCCCCTACCCTAGACGCCTTAACCACAGGCGCGCCAAACTTAGGTGGGCACTCCTCAGTCTTGCCCTGTTCAGTCTCAGTACGACGCTGGGCGCAAGCCCGGGGTTTACCTATACCATGGCAGGACCTCAATACGCCGAAGATCCGATCAAGGTCGCCGCGCGCGAGCGCCAAGCGGCTTTGGAGCGGGAGCGGCTCTTAGCACAGCAAGCTCAAGCCCAAGCTGAGGCGGCAGCGGCCGAGCGCGCGGCGCTGTCTGAGCACCTCAGGCCCAATCCCACCCAAGAAAATGCTGAGCTCAAGGAGCTCATCAGCTCAGGGCAGGAGGCGCTCTTAGTCTATGGCGGGCACAAATATCAGGTCTTTTTAGGCTGCCTCAACTGCGCGCCGAGCATGCATATTTCGCTGTGGAAGCGCGATGGCCCCTATGGCTCAGCCTTAAGTCAGTTCAGCATCTGGAGCGACTTCTACGAATTTGGCAATGCTCAATCCCACTTTAGTCCATGGAACCGCTATGGCGCCCAGCCCCCAGTGGTGGTCACGCCTCAAGGCAAGTTTTATGGTCGCCTCAGCGCCAACCCCAATTTAGAGCAGTGCTTTGCCAACAACTTCACCTACAACTTGGTGACCTTGCACCATGACATCAAGCGCGACCCGCAGCTGTGGTTTGAGCTCGCCTTCAAGGACTTTCTCCCCGCTGCCGCCCAAATACTTGTAGCAGAGCAAGAGAGCGCTGGCCCGACCATAAGCTCAGAGTCTGAACCCGCGGCACCCGCACCGACAGAAAACCTCCCAGCTGCGACAAGTCCAGCTGCTGCCAAAGCACCGGCCGTAGCCCTCAGCCGCGCCATCTTAGAGCTGATGCCGCGCGCGCCCCAGCCTGTCGCAATTCAGACTGAGTCCTCTCTGTCTATGCCCGCTCAGCCGGCCCCGGCGCAGCGCTAAACACCAAGTGGGCTCATAGCAACAGAGGAATGGGCCGGGGCTCATTCCTCTGGTAACAAACTGGGTTAGAAAGCAGCTGTCAGCTGCGCGCTTAGTGCGCCAGCAAGTCTTGGTCTTCCGACGGCTCCTTGGGTAGCGTTAAGCGCAGCACGATATAGCCTAAGATACCGGCGCAAATGGTACCAAGCAAAATACCGAGCTTAGCTTGGTTGAGCAGGTCTTGCTGTGCTGCAGTGCTAAAGGAGAGGTTGGCGATAAAGAGCGCCACGGTAAAACCAATACCGCCTAACAAGGCCACACCTGCAATCTGCTTCCACGTAACGCCCGTGGGCAATACGGTGAGACCACTTTTGACCGCAAGGAAGGTAAAGAGAAAGATGCCGACAAACTTGCCTAGAACTAAGCCAATCAGCACAGCAAAAGTTACTTGCCCAATACTCGCGCCCTCAGCGCCGGTCAGAGTGATACCGGCGTTGGCAAAGGCAAACAGCGGCATGATGAGGTAGTTGACCACCACATGGAGCTTATCCTCCATCGACTGCAGGGGCGAAATGACGTGCCCCGAGGCCACCTCAATCGTCTTTAACTAAATGCCGCGAAATTCCCTATGCGTAAGCGTAGGGATGAAAGCGGCAATACCGAGATGATGCTTAGATATAGATACATATGTGATGTTTATCACAAAAACAACAACATATAGTTGCTAGGCATTGATTGCTCGTGATATATCTCTTAGTGTAGGTCATCTGTTACAAAAGTAGGTGGTAACATATGGTAGAGC
>DXIF01000160.1 GCA_019113025.1 Candidatus Anaerobiospirillum stercoravium
TCAAGTTCCCGCTCAAATCCAAGTTCCCTCTCAAATCCAAGCTCACGCGCCCCAGCTGAGCGCGCTGCTGGGTAAGAGTACGCGCGCACAGCTTAAAAACGAGCATCGCCTGTCGTACTTGGGGCTGACCGTCAAGACGCAGGCCGCGCTGGCTGCACCGTCAAAGTCTGATGTTGGGCCGACAGCCGCGGCGCACGAGCGCCACTATGCGCCATATCAATCGGTGCAATCCGGGGGCAATGCTCAAGTGAACGCTTATTGGCAGGGAGCGAACAATCAAGACGCTTGGGCGCAAGAGGCGCAAGCCTATGGCCTCACCCCACCCCAAGCCTCGGAGCTAATTACGCCCAGCTGGGGCGGGACAGTAGCTTCTATTGTTGCTCCCAATAGCGCTCCGAGGGCCGCGCCTGATTTAGCTCCAATGGCGCCGCTCACGCTGCCCAGCACGCGCCCGGCGGCGCTCAGCGCCCCGCAGGTAGGGGCGACGGAGCCTTTGGGGCGCGCGCAGCTTGCGGCCATGAGCGAGGTGCCCGATGCTCAGGGCTATGTGCGCAGCTTAAAGCCCGTGATTGGGCATGCCGGGTCGGTCTATCGTGAGGCGGACTTCGTGGCCAAGACCATTGTCACCATGCGCGCGCTTGACCCTAACGCTTCGATTGCGGTGCTGTACCGGGCGCACTACATTGCGCTCAATTTAGAAAACGCCTTGGTGCAGTATCAGATTCCGTATTGCGTGGTCGGCGAGCAGCGCTTCTTTGATCGCAAGGAAATCCGCGATGTCATGGCTTACATCCGGCTGCGCTGCAATTTGGATGATGATGTCGCCTTCCGGCGCGTGGTCAATGTCCCGGCCCGCAACTTCGGCAAAAAGCGCATGGAGCGCTTGGAGTCATTAGCGCGCTCAGAAAACAGCTCGCTATTTCGCACCTTGCTCAATCACCTAGACGACAAGTTCCTGTGCGCCCGTGCCGAGATTGTGCGCTTTGTCCAAGTGATGAGTGAGCTGGCGCTCGCGCCTTTGGGCAACCCAGTTGATGACTTTGAGCTCATCGTCAACAACACCGGCTATGAGGAGTGGATCAAGAGCAATGGCGAGGATGAGCGCTTAGAGAACATCGCAGCGCTCAAGAACTATCTTTATGACTTCCGCAAGAAACAAGACGATGAGGTCAACTTAGCTGACTTCATTGGCAATGTGACCTTGATGACCAGCGCCGATGAGGCGCACTTAAGCCGCTCGGTGCGGCTGAT
Organism: Candidatus Anaerobiospirillum stercoravium; assembly: GCA_019113025.1. Lineage (GTDB taxonomy): Bacteria > Pseudomonadota > Gammaproteobacteria > Enterobacterales > Succinivibrionaceae > Anaerobiospirillum > Anaerobiospirillum stercoravium. Next base: position 1,252 of record DXIF01000160.1, read on the forward strand.
GACGGTGCACAACGCCAAGGGCTTGGAGTTTGACTACGTGTTCGTGGTCTCGCTCAATGAGGCAGTGTTCCCGAGCAAGAAGGCGGTCAACGAGCTCAATGTCGAAGAAGAGCGCCGCTTGATGTATGTGGCCATGACCCGTGCCCAAAAGCAGCTCATTTTGACTGAGGCCGGGGGCTACATCACGGTGCGTCAAAATAACGATCAGGTCAAATTGCCGCGCGAGCCTTCGCGCTTCCTGCGCGAAATCACCCCAGACCTCTATGCCGAGGTGGGCGCGCCTTTCCCATGCTCTAAGCTCCAAGGCGTGGTTAAAAAGAGCGCAGCTACTACGTCATCAGCTTACAGCTCGCCTGAGGGAGCAACTGACATCCAGGGCAATGACGCTGCCATAAATGCGCAGGCAGGGGGCACTAAGCCTGACTTAGTCGGAGCCAAGGTGTTCCACAAGATCTTTGGTGAGGGCACGATTCGCACCGTGCGCTATGACCTAGGCGAGTACTGCATCTACTTTGACAAGCTCAAAAAGGAGCGCACCTTATCTTTTAGCGCTAAGCTCGAGTTCTTAGCTCACACCGAGGAGTAAAGCCTCGGTTCCCGGAGTAAAGCCCTATCGATCTGAGTAAAGCCCCATCGCCCTGAACTGTTCCCTCTATGGTGCACCCGTGCCATTTTGGTGCTATCTACTCAGTTTGATTTAAGTCCCGCGCTGGGGCTGTGCTACCATGGCCTAGGTTTTTGCGGTCATTTGTGCGATTGCACAAAGCACACATTGAGCTCAGTCAGAGAGGTGGGGAAGTGGTGAGAAAGCACAAGAGCGTTGCGGCTAGTAGCGCAGCGCCGGGGACGGGCGCTGTGAGTGCAACTGAGGTTGAGCAAGCGCAGTACGCAGCGCAGTTTGCGCAGTTAGATCGCGAGGCGTGGTACACCCTAGGAGCGGCGCTTTTGACGACGGTAGTGTTCTGGGGCGCGATTTTCCTGACCCATGACAGCGCTCTCACCGTGGGCTATATGCCACTGTGGTTTGTTTTAAGCTGCCTTGGGGGCTATGTCTTTTCGGTGGTAATCGTCATTGCCCTAGTCAAATTCTGCTTAAAGCCATGTCAGCTTAAGGTCAAGTCCTATCATGAGCTGCATGAGAAATCACAGGGGGAGCACTAGGATGCAACAGATTCTGTCCTTAGTGCCGATTGGCCTGTTCTTTGTAGTCTTGCTCTTGGTGGGCTACGTGGTGTCCTATCAGGCCAACCGCGCTACCTCCTTTAAAAAAGAGTACTTTCTGGGTTCGCAGAATCTAGGCGGCGTGGTCTTGGCCATGACCTTGGTGGCGACCTATGGCTCAGTCTCATCCTTTGTCTCAGGCCCGGGCGTGGCGTGGAACCTAGGTTTAGGCTGGGTAGTATTTGCGGCACCGCAGATTATCACCGGCTTTTTAATCTTAGGCGTGGTGGGTAAGCGCATGACCATTTTGGCTCATCGCACTGAGAGCCTCACGGTCATCGATCTGCTATTTGAGCGCTTTCAGTCTCGCCTCGTGGCCTTGCTCTTGGCGTTGATGCTCATCATATTCTTCTTGGCTATGATTGTGGGCCAATTCATTGGTGGCGCGCAGATCTTTGCTGGTCTCACCGACATTGACTACAGCCTAGGCCTCATCATCTTTGCCTTGGTGACGGTGCTCTACTCCTCAGGCGGTTTTCGCGCCGTGGCCATCACCGATGCCATTTGCGCCATCTTGATGCTCACCGGCATGTTCATCTTAGGCTACGTCATTGTGCACGATGGCGGCGGCATCGAAAACATCATGGCGACCTTGAGCACGGTCAATATAGATGAAGCCACGGGTGTGAGCCGCAACCTTGAGTTTAACGCGGGCGGAGCGCTGCCGTTGGGCTTGCTTTTTAGCGCGTGGATCTTAGTGGGCTTTGCCACGGTGGGCTTGCCGCAATCGCTGGTGCGCTGCATGAGCTACAAATCAAGCCATGAGCTGCACAAGGCCATGATCATCGCCACTGTTATCTGCGGTGCGCTCATGATTGGCATGACCATGCTGGGCGTATTTGCGCGTGCGGTGATCCCGGATTTACCGCAAGGTGGCACCGATGCGGTCATCCCGACCTTGATTGCGCACAAGATGCATCCTTTAGTGGCAGGCGTGACCATCTTAGGCCCGCTGGCGGCCACCATGAGTACGGTCAGCTCCTTACTTATCGCCTCAGCCTCGGCCATTATTCGCGATTTGTTTAAGGCGCTGCGCCCGCAAGCTGAAGCTCATAAGGACAGAGGCCAGAGCGACAATGCCATCGCCGATGCGGTCAAGCCCGCGTTGAGCTACCACGAGAAGATCATCATCAAGGGCGCGACCTTGGTCATGGGTGTCATCGCCATTGTCTTAGCACTGTTCCCGCTTGATATCGTGGTCTGGGTTAACCTCTTTGCCTTTGGTGGCCTCGAGAGCGCCTTTGTCTGGCCGGTGGTCCTAGGCCTGTTTTGGCGCAAGTTTAACACCTGTGGCGTATTGTGCTCGCTAGCAGCCGCCCTAGGGGTGTACACCGCCTGCTCGGTGTTCAAGCTCTCGTTCTTTGCCTGCCATGCCATTGTCCCAAGCCTTGCCGCAGGCCTGATCGGCGCCTTAATCGGCACTTATCTGGGAGCGGCGGTACTAGGCCAGCGTATGAGCCGTCGCACCCACGACATCTTCTTCCCGCACCGCCCATGGCGCGAGTAACGGGTTCACTGGAGTTGCGCGAGTATCGCGCTGGTTGTGAGCCTGATTGGAAGCGTAGAGGATGCTCATTGCGGCGGCACGTCGATGATAATGAAGCCTTGAGCTTGCGCATAGGTGAGGAGTGCATGGTTCAAGGCGCTATATGCCATGTGGTTGGGACAATAGCAGTAGCGGCTGTCGCGGTGCGCTAAGTAGCCTTGGTACACCAAGAACTGAATCAGCCCTTGGGTTGAGGTAAGCGGTTGGGGCCACGGGTCAAGCATCATGAAGCCGCCTAAGATCTGCTCGATGGTGCTCATGTCAGGATGGTTCTGCGCCAGTACCGCTTGCAGCGCGGTGGTGCTGGCTTTAGGCCAATTATACGCAAAGTGCGGAGTACTGGGCCCCGTTTGGCTTAAGAAGCGCTCAAGTGCAGCTGGGGCATAGAGCTTGGTTGGGGCACGCGGGCTCAAGCGCCAGCCGCCGTAATGGGTTCTTAGTTGAGCTAAGAGCTGTTTGAGCGTGAGCTGCAGGCGCTGAGCGGCGGCGCTCAGGGGCGCGGCATAGTAATGGGTCAGCTCGTCTGCGCTCAGTCCTACCAAGGCGCTAAAGTCGGGGTTGTCGTTAACGCTGAGCGTATATCTCAAAGCTAAGGACGGCTGAAACGGGGTGTAGCTTAAGATCAGGGCAAAGCGGACCTGGTTCAGGGAAAAGAGCCAATGAAGCAAGGTGGTGCACAGATCTGATAACTCGGCTGCGCCCAGCTGCATCCACAGCGGAATATCCCCGACGTCGAGCAAGAACGTAAGTTCGTGCTGATCCGAGAGGTCGGATAAGCGTAACAACAAATCTTCCAAGTTGCGCTCAGACTCCCATGCCGCAACTTGCGGCAATCCGGCGTGGCTATAGGCCCGAATGAGCTCAGAGCGCCAAGCGCGCTCATAGGTATTGGGCGCTTCGGGCGTGCAGTTTTGTGTTACATCACCCAGGTTGAGCCTAATCACCGGGCAGGGATGCGTGCTTTGGGCAAAGAAGGCCTCAAGTTGAGTGAGCAGGGGGCTGGGTTCTAAGCAGGGCGGACAGTGCAAAGTAGCATATTCGTAGTAGTGAACTAAATGCTCCAGCAACTTCGTCTGAGCTGCGCTGAGTTCGGATAAATTGATCATAGCACTATCATTCTTTGAGCTTGCTTTAAGGCAGTGAGCTGGGGGCCTGAGTTTTCCTGAGTGGACTTAGCTGACGGGGCCATGGGGCGTGCCGCGCCCTGCCAGCACCACTAAGTAGCAGTAGCCGCGCGCGGCGACCTCCGGGGCCCAGTATGGGGCAAAGAGCGTGACGTTGAGGCGTGCGGCGAGCGCTGCCCGCAGCTTGGCGTCAGATAAGTCAAGCTCCTCTTGCTTGAGCCCTTGCAGCTGTGGGGTAAAGCTTTGCTGTTGGGCGATGGCATCTTGCAAGCGCTTGATGTCAGCTTTGACTGTATCCTCGTAGGTCCAGACCACGATAGTGCTGACAAACAGGCCTGTGAGCGTGGCCACATGGTGCGCCTGCATCTGGGCTCTAATCTTACTTTTGGCTGAGAGGCGGCCAATGGTGATTAAGGGGGCACTTGCTTGGGCTCCGTATTGTGCTCCGCAGCCGTAGCCGGGGCGCAGGGCTTGAGCTGAGGTTTGTGCTTGCGCTTGGTGCTGGATGTAGCAGTGGTCGCCTTGGGCTACGATCAGCACGGGATCGTGCACTTTGACGTGGCGGGCGATGTAATCATTTATGCCCGCGCGCGCGGCGCTGGCATTAAAGGAGATGACGTAGTTGTCGACACTATCGTCGTTTTCGCTCCAGAGCAGCTGACTGTCTGGGGTAATGAAGCGCCGGTTCTCGTCTAAGGCGCGTTCCCGCTCGCCATAGTAGAGATAAAGGTACTTGCGGGCCCGGGTATAGGCCACGTAGTACAGGCGCCGCTCTTCAGCCAGATCTGCTTGTTCGTCCGCGCTCAGGGGCAGGTTGTAGGCGGCCCATTGCTCTTGCTCGTTTGAGTCATAGCGGCCCTTGCTAAAACGTAGCTGCCCGGGCTCCGGCTTGAGGTAGTCGTGGCTCATCAGGGGCAAGTCGGCACTGCTCGGAGGAATCAGCACCAAGTCGTACTCAAGGCCCTTGACCTTGTGCATGGTCGAGAGGGTCAGGCTGACGCGCTGATGGTGGACTAAGTGTTGCCCCGCCATGCTCTCATAGAGCTTGTAGCAATGGCCGCCATCGTCGCGCGTCAGCAAGTCAAGGTAGTACTCTAAGAGGTCGGTCCAAGTGTAAGTGATGCCGGAAATCATGGTCGCGTTAAAGCTCAGCGCAAGGCAGTAGGCCATATCAAGCTTGGCTTGATCCCAATTGGGGTAGCGCTCCATCAAGCTCTGGGTTAGGAGCTTGAGCGCGGTGGCACTGTCCTCGTGCGTCAGCGGCTGCAGCTGCGCATAAAGCTGCTCCAGCGGGGCATGGAGGGGGAGCGCCGCTGCGGTCAGCTTGGTGGTCACTGGGCCGAGCTTGAGCTCATGTGCGCCTTGGGCCTTGATGAAGTGAGCGAGGGCGTAGTACTCGCGCTCACGCCATAGAGCAATGCTGCTGGAGCCTTGCACCCGCACTTCGACCTGAGCCAGAATTTCCGGAGGCAGCGCCTGCACTTGTTCTAGGGCGCGGTAGACCTCATTATTGGTTCTAAAGAAGAGCGCCAGGCTTGTAATGCGCAGGTACTTGCTTTGCAGCAAGAGCTCGTCGGCACTGTGCGGACGCGGCACCGCTGGAATCGCCTCTGGGGCGGGCGCCTCTTTAGAAGCTTGTGGCGCGTACGCCTCCTGAGGATGAGCTGCTTGCTCTGTTATGCCCTCGACCGTGCGCGCGACTTGGGTTGGGGGCTCTTGCTGTGCACGTTGGGCCGCGGCGCTGTTGGCGCTGAGCGCAGCGGCAGCGAAAATGAGCTGTTCATAGCGCTCGCAGGCGGCACTGTCTTGCAGTCCTAATTGCGCCGCCGCTTCTTGGGCGAGGAGCTGGGCCTTCTCATTGCTCTTTTTGACTAGGCCGCTGATGATATTGCTCAGGTCTTGGGCCCAGTAGCGTACGCGCCGCTGTTGGCGCTGTGCTTGGTAGATCGCCGCGTTGGTGACATCAAATAAGGCGCAGTAGGCGGTCTTCTTAGGCGCATATTTCTCCAAAAGCGGGGCGCTGTGCGCGGTGTACTCGGGATTGAGCGCATAAGGCTCAGCCCGGGCGAGAATCTTAGGAAAGGAGCGGTAGTTGAGCTTTAGGCTCAAGGTGGTAGGCTCAAACAAGCGCGCTAAGTCGCGATAGTAGGGCTCAGGGCCTAGGCAGGCGGCGTACTGCGCGGCGCTGATGCTGCGGCTGCCGGTAGCATTGGGGTCTTGCAGCATATTGGCGACGCGGTTAAAGCCGTAGATACTTTGGTTGATATCGCCAATGGTGAAGAGATAGAGCGGGGTGCGGTAGCACTGCTTGAGTAGGTGTAAGAGCTCCAATCTTGCGTGGGTAATGTCTTGGAACTCATCGATCATGATGTAGCGCAAGGCGCCAAAGCGCTTGATAAAAAGCTGCGGCTGGGCCTTGAGCTGGGTGATCAAGGTGCATTCCCACTTATTTGGGTCGATGTCATTGAGGGCGTTCCCGAGGCAGACCTTGGCGAGGCTATGGAAGGTAAAGATCGCAAGCTTGCGCCCAATCTTGCGCAGCCCCAAATTGGTAAAGAGCCGGTCTAACCTGGTCTTGAGCTCGACGACCACGGCACGGTTGTAGGCCAAAATCAGCACGGACTCAGGGGCGACATGCTCTTGGTAAATCAGGCGCACGCAGCGTAGCGCCAAGAGGTGGGTCTTGCCGGAGCCTGGCCCTGCCATAACATTGAGGCTGAGGTCGACCGGGCTTTGGTAGACTGCCCATTGCTCGGGATTAGCGCGCAGCTTCTCCTCTTCCAAGGCGAGGTTGGAGGCGGTGATTGCGCTTAAGATCGAGCTGTTGGCATCGGAGAAGTTACCGATGTGCTTGATGTAGTCGCCGTAATCTTGGGACTTAAAGAACTCCTCGATAAAGAGACGGCGCTTGTCGTCGCTCACCTCTTGGCAGTAGACCTGCATAAGCGCGAGGCGCGCGCGCTTGAATTGTGCCAGCAGCTCAAATTGCTTGCGCCGCTGGAAGAAAGGCGACTCAAGGTTCGGTGCGCTATCAAGTGGCCGTGCAACGCACTCCTCTGTTACCGTAAGCTCATAGCCATGGCTAATCATAGCTGAATGGCGCACTAAGCCCACCGCCTGCAAAAAGGCTAGGAGCTGGGAAAAATAGCCATAGGTGTTGAGTTCGCGACTGAGCTCCCAGTACCATTCGCGCACCTGAGCGCGTGATTGGCTCAGCTCGTAGTTATTAAGCAGCGCGTCGCTGGACTCATGGCGCAGTCCCAGAGCAAATACGATTTCGGCCCAGTTGTTGAGGTAGGTTGGCGCGGTCAGTTCGGGCGCGACCTGTTCGGGGCCGGTGCTATCTTGAGCACTATCATCTGGGGTGACGTCGGTGTTTTCGGCAAGGCGGGCAAAGGTCACCGCGGTGGTGGTGACCGGGTTTAAGCCTTGAGTGCGGTTGAGCTCGGTTAATAAGTGCCAGCTGTCTTCATAGAGCAGGTCGAGCAAAAGATAGAAGGATTCGCTCCAAGTCTTGACCACTAAGGTCGCAGGAGTGGTGTCATTTTCTGAGGCGACCTTGGTGAGCTTGACGTGGGGCATGAGCTGCAACAGTGCGCTCACGCCTGACTTCACGTCTGGAAGCAGATGGTGCTCTAAGTAGGTGTTAAGGTCGCGTTTGCGCGCGCCTTGGCCGGTGAGCCATGGCACCGCTGGATTCCCCTCAAGGCCAATATCGCCCTCGACCATAAACTCATCGGCATAGGGCGCGATGAGCTCACGTAAGGTGGTAGTGAGCCAATTGTTGGTAAAGCCTAAACCCGGATAGTCCGGCAGCGGCTCGCGCCTACGCTCATTAGTGCTGTCATCAAAGCGCTCAAAGGTGGCGGCCTCTGAGCGGCGCTTGATTTCAGCGCGGAAGTCTTGGTACGAGCGCTCTAAAATCAGGGCGCACAGGCGCAAGGTAAGGTTTAAATGCGGCAAGACCGGCGCGGTCAGCTCAGGCGTAGTCACGGCGCGGCTGACGTAGTATTGCACCTCCGCTTGGTTAAAGCGCCGGGCGTAATCGACGCTGTGGCCCAAGTTAAAGCTCAGGCTAAAAGGCAGGTTGAGATTGAGCGCGCCAGCGGCCATCAGCTCCAAAAGCGCATTGATCGTGCTGCCAAGGCTCAGGCGCTCTTTGAGTGGGGTATTGTGATTGCACTGCTGCAAGAAGTATTGCAGGTCAAAGATCAGCGCGACGTGCTCGGGCAAGTTAGTGTCTGCTTCGTTGGCTTCGTTTGCTTCATCGGTGGCGCGGCAGGCTTGATCGAAATCATTAAGCTGCGCTTGCAGTACAGTGATGACGCAGTTGAGCGCCAATTGTTCGCGCGCACTCAGGCGCGTGCTCGGGGCGGCATTGCGCGCCTCATTGGGGGCGAAGCTGAAACCTTCACGGTTACGTAAGAGCTGAGTAAACGGGGTGCGCACTAAGGTCAGCTGCAACGGGCAGGGAGCCCGAAAGCCCAGCTTGATGCGCCCGAGGTCTTCTAAGTGGTAGAAGAGCAAGGTGCTGTTATGGGCTAGGGCCTTATTGCTGATGTTCTCGGGGTCGCTCGGAGCCAAGACTTGGGAGACATCACGGGCAAAGAGGTCGGAGGGCACCACTACCGGCTCAGTGAGCGCTGCGCTCATAGGGCCAAAACGGCTGACATAGGTGCGCACCAAGTCATCAGCTAGCATCAGGTGATCCCAGCTGATTAAGGACTTGTTGAGGCGCTCCATCGCCTTGTCAAAGTCCTCTTGATGGTACAAGCAGAGCGCGGGCAGCAGCGCGCGCGCCCCGGTTACCGGATCTTGCGGGAAGGCCGCTTCGTATTGGGCTTGCGATCTCCCGGCGCGTCCCACCTCTTGCAGGTAGTCCTCGAACACCGCAGAGGGCTCAGCATGGAGCACGTAGTGGATATTCGGCAGATCCATGCCCATGCCAAAGGCCTTGGTGGCACAGAGCAAGTACAGGGGCTGATTGCTTGACAGCAGGCTTTGCTCCAAGGTCGAGCCGCTGCGCTCATTGAGCGCCGCTTGGTCGTTAAACCACAGGGCGCTCTGGCTTTTAACCTGGGCGGCAATGGCGCGCTCTAAGTTTTCCTGGTAGCGTGTAAAGACGTGCTCCCGGGCGCGGGCGCTCATCTGGGCATGGAAAAATCCCACGTGCGCAGCGAGCTTGAGGATCGGATCATCCGGATCAATCACCGCGACATCGCAGCACAGATCATGAAGCTTGTTCGGGCGATAGGAAAAGGAGTTCTCATCGGTTAAAGCGGCGCTCAGGCGCTGCTTAAGCGCCGAATCGGACGCAAAGAGCTCCGTGGGGCTTGCCTCTTGGGCATAGCGCTCGTTTTCTTGCACTTCGACCGCGGCGCCGAAGGAGCTCGCAGCCTCCTCTTCTTGCGCCGCTTGGTCCATCGCCGCCAATAGCTCGGTGAGCTTGCGCTCCAGCTCCGTGGTCGGCTCGTTAGGATCGCTTTCAGGGGCTAGGTTCGAGGCTGAGTTTGAGGCGAAGTTCGCGGCAAAATCCGGGGCGAAATCCGTTGACCCCAGCTCTATGGAGCTCAAGTAGGACGGTTGGTCGTCGAGTTTGCGCAAGACCTCGGGCAAAGGCTCAGGCTCAAACTTGAAGTCAGGATGACGCTGCTGGTAGTGATAGAGGTAGTTTAAGTGCGCCGCATAGCTCTCTAAGGCTACGCACAGGGCTTCGGTGCTGTGGCGCAGCTGGCAGAAGACCAGCATGCGGCTTTGTTCAAAGTCGATGTGCTCCTTGCGGATAAAGTCGATGATGGCAGCGACGCGCGCGTGCAAGTCACTGGGCACTTCTTGGGTCGAGAGGCCGATGTGCGGGCGAATCGGGTTGTAATTGGTGCCGATCTCGCCTAAGAGCAGGTGCTCGGGGCGCAGGTATTGCTCCAGATCGGTCACCACTTGAGTGGTCATAGTCGCCGAGCACATGATGACGTTAAAGTCGTACTCAGAGCGCAGCTGGGCGATGAGCTGCGCGGCGTAAATGTAGTCGGGGCGGAACTCCTTACCCCATTGGGAGATGCAGTGGGCCTCGTCGAAGATAAAGAACTCGCCTTGCTTGCCATCTTGCTCATAGCGCTCGGTGAGCAGCTTTACAAAGTAGCGGCTGCGCAAGCGCTCCGGGGTGATGTAGAGCAAGGTGGTGACGCCACTTCTGATGCGCTCTAACACTTGGCGCGTTTCATAGCTGGGACGGTCCGAGGACAGATAGTCAACGCTCAAATAGTTCTTAGCGCGCAGCGCTCTGACCTGATCGACCATGAGCGCGCGCAGAGGCGTGATAACCACACTCAAACGCCCCGAGTAAAAGGAGCGATACCACGCCGGACCTTGGAATAGCACCGACTTGCCGCCACCGGTGGGCAGGGAAATCAAGGCGTCAGCCGAGCGTTTAATCAGCGGCGGTAAGGCTGTGAGCTGATAGGAGCGCCACTCATGGCCCCCGATAAACATATGGGAGATAGCGCGCAGCGCCTTGGTCAGTTCAAGCTGCCCGGCCTCATCGTTGCCCTCAAGGCGCGCCAATACCTCCGCCCCTTGCTGCGGATTGAGTAAGAGGGGGCTGTGTGCTGTCACCACAGCGCTGGGGACCGCAGCTTCCTCCGCGTGCGGCACGCTCTCAGGGGCTAGCTCGGGCTCATTGGCCGCGATTACTGGGGACGGGGCGGTTTGCGCTAAGTGCTGGGCCATGCTCTCTAAAGAGGCCAAGGCCGCAGCGGTCTCGGTCGTGGCGCTAAAGAAAGGCTGCGCCAACTCTTGGGCGCGCAATTTGTCGGCGCGGCTGGCAAAGGGCTTGAGATAGCACGGGAGAAGACGCACTAGACTGTCAAGGTCACTAGGCGTCTCCCAGCCCTCATTGAGCGCCGGTTCTAAGAGGTAATAGTGAAATTGATTAATGCGCCCACCCAGCTTGAGATAGAGCGCGGTGCTAAGACCGTGTACTAAGATCAAGAGCAAGGCTTGGTCGGCACGCGTGCCCCCGGCGCGCAGCGCCGCCTGAAGCGTCGTTAGGTGCGCACTCAAGCCCCCTAAACCTAAGTGATAGAGGCTACGTTGGACGCTCTGACCGGCACTGAGCTCAACTAAGTCCTGATGGGCGTTGAGCTCAAGGCTATTGATCACGATGAGCGCGCCTTCAGGGAGCGCGGCGAGAACTTGGTCGGCGTCGCTGGTTGGGGCCTTGGTGTCAGCGCACAGAAAGTCGGGCTCTAAGGCGCTGAGGCTTAAGAGCTGGATGCGGGCGGAAAGCTCGGGGTAATGGGCGTCAAGATAGGCCTTAAGTGGCGCGACATCGCGCTCGTACTCGATGAGATAGCATAGCGGCTGCTCTGGGTGTAGGGCTGCAAGCTGCACTAAGAGCGCTACTTGCGCGGCAAAATAGCGCGCCCGCACCCGACTGCGATAGCTGCAGCGGGCGGCCAAAAGCCCGGGATCGGCGCTGCCTTGCTCTAAGTCGCGCGCTAAGGCGCTGGCAGCCTCAGGTAGCGCTTCAGCGGGGGCGTTAGTGCCTGAAGGCGGCTCTGTGGTGCTGACATAGTTGAACAGCGGCAGCTCGCCTGCGTTCTCATCCCAGATTGCGGGAGTGAGCTCCATGCTCTCCACTGAGGCGCAAGCGCTCCAGAGCGCGCGCTGCGGCGCTGCTGCCATGGTGTAGAGGTTGATGGTGCCATCCAGCAGCCGGGTGAGGATGACGCGCGGCTCGACCTCGTTCTCTTCCACGTTTTCGGCCGCGTGCTCGGTAGCGTGCTCGGCCGTGGCCGAGGTTGTGTCGCCGTGCACTTGCAGTAAGCGGTGCGCGGTGGCGCGGCTTAAGACATTAAGCTGCTCACTATATTGCTCTAAGGCGAGCGTCAGATCCTCCTGGCCTTGCTGCTGGTAGTCATAGGGATTGAGTCCCAGCGCTAGGGCGTGGGGCATCAGGCTGTCGTTTTCGAGCTCCTCCGTGGTGCCCACCAAGAGTACATGTCGCCCCTTAAGCTGCGCGGGCGTTAGATTATCCAACGCATTGAGCTCGTCCCATGCGGTAACGGGAAAGCCAGCCGCCGCTAAGTCCGCTGCGCTTACTACCAAGGCACGTAGCGCCTTAAGCTCGGCGGCGCTGAGGGCTAAGCTGGAGGTGGTAGTGGCGCCTAGGGCCGTGGCGATGGGAGCGCGGGCCGGGGGCGGCAGCGCGCTGAGCGCGACTAAGCCCGGGGCGCCCTTGAGCGCGAGGCGTAACAGCTCATAAAGCGCGGGGGCCGCAGGCTCCAACAGCGGCAGGGCGCTTTTGATCAAGTACATGCGGTCATGAGGTGCGGTGGCACTCAGGTCGCTCAGCGTCAGCGGGGCGAGCTCTTGCTCCCGGCGCGCACGCGCCCAGTCTTCAAGGCTGAGGACCGGAGCGGCGGGAACCGTGGCTAAAGCCGAGCTGGGGCGCAGCGGTGTCAGCGCGGCAAGTTTAGGCGCCAGCTCGGGCGGGCCCAAGAACAGGTAGGAGCCTAATTCCTCTGACAGGTGGCTAAGGGGGCAACCGACCTTATGGGCTAAGGTCAGGGTAAGGGGGAAAATCCATGGTTGCACGCGCGCGGCACGCTGGTACAGACGCGTTGGCAGCAGGACCATGAGCGGGGCAAAGTCCGGGGCACTTAAGGTGGCGACAGCGCTTAAAAGCTCACTTGAGGCGTTAGCAAGGAGCGCGGTACTAAGTGCCGGGCGCTGGGCGCGCACCTCCTTATCGCTTAAGGCACAGCACAGCGTGAGGCAGGCAGTGGCAAGCGCACGCTTTTCCTCGGGCAAATGCCACTGCGGCGCCCAGTCATACGTGGGCGTCAAGCCTAAGAGCTCAAGGCTGCCGCTGAGGTACTCATCAGTTAAAACCGCGGTGAGCGGCGCGATGATGGGCCCGAGTTCTTGGGCGCAAAAGGCTGTAAAATGCGGGTTGGTCTGAAGTAAGCTTGCATGCGCCAAGCGTAGCGGCTGCGGCAGTAAGGCCAAAAGCTCGAGGCTGTCTTGGTTGGTGCCATCAAGCTCCATTAAGGCCTCGGGGCTGATAATTTGGCTTAAGGCGGTACTTAGAGCTTGCGCCGTATGAGGCTGAGCGCGCCACGCGCGCACCCAGCTTAAGACCGTGGCGTTGCTGCTCTGAGTTTTGATGAGCCCGGCCAGCAAGGATGCCAATACTGGTAGGTCAGCGGCTGTCGGCTGCTCAACCCAGCGCCCAAAGGCTACTTGATGCTGCAAGAGGCAGCGGCTGGCATAGCTGGGGCTCAGCAGGAGCAGGGCGCGTAGCGCATCGGGCTCTTGGTGCTGGAGCTTAAAGCTGACCATGCTCTCTAACATCGAACCTAAGACATTGGGCTTACCCCCAAGGCTAGGCCGCTCTTGCGCTTGCTGCAAGATCGGTCGCAAATCTGCTGAGAGCGCGAGCAGTGCGTCCCCCAAAGCGCCGGCGACCGCACCAAAGTGCCGCCCTAAGATCATGAGGTTGGTTACCACCAAGCCTAAGCGCTCCGCATCGGTTTGCTTCAGTAACTGGGCGTAGAGCTCAGGCTCAACTGCGGCACTCAGCTGCAAGAGCTGGTAGATAGTACTAAGCTCACTCTCCGTGTAATCCATGAGATTTAAGGACAGCCCCGCCTGGCACAGCGCCAGGAGCTGCTCGCGGTCGCGCGCCGTGGGTTTGGTTATAAGGGCCATTAACGCCGTGATTTGCGGCAGCGGTAACTGCGCTAAGGTCGATGGGGGCAAGAGCTCCCAGCAGGTGCGCCGGGCGCTCTTACTTTTGGCATGCGTCCAGAGCGCCGCGCACCAAGTGCAGTCAGCCTCAGCGGTGCTTAGCGCCGCGGCCACGGTGGCAAGCCCCACGCTATGAACCAAATAGAGCCACGCCGCTAAGGCCTCAGGCTGAGCGCTCAAGGCGCGCGAAAATGGGCGCACCTCGTTGGTAGCGTTTTCAGGGGACGACAGCGGCACCAAGCGCAGCGCTTGGGCTAGGGTCTTGAGCACCAAGTTAAGGGCGCGCGCGTCGGCGCGCTGCAAGTAAGAGCTGAGTGTCACTTGTTGGGTACTCAAGAGCGAAGTAAGCGCGGATGCAAGCGTCGCTAAGGCGTGGCCGCTGAGCTTAAGTAACAGCTTATGGGCTTGTGTCCACAGCGCCTCAAGCTCAGGATGGACGAGGGCCGCTGCTAGCAGCGCCGCTAAGCGCTCTGGGTCTGCCTCCGCCGCGGGCGCCTCCGGCTCAGTTAGCGTGGTGAGCAAGGCCGCGCCCCAGCAGGCGGCGCGCTCGGGCGCGCTGGCGCTCAGAGCACTCAACCAGCGGGTCAGCAGGGGGCCATCCAGCGCGGCGCTGAGGCCGCACAGCCACGCTGCCTCAGGCTGTGCGGGAAGCTGCTTACTTAGCGCGCTAAGTAGTGCTGCTTGATCCTCGGGATTGAGCTCAGTCAGGCCCGCGGCGATGAGCTGAGGATGCGCAGTTAAGAGTGCGCTGAAGCGCTCCGGTTGAGTCTGATAGGCTGAAAGCAGGGCCGCGGCAGCCGCGGTGGCGGTTGCGGCGGTTGCGCTCGGCGGATTGCTGGGCACGGTGCTCGGCGCTGCGCTCAGCGCCGCGCTAATTTGGGCCTCAAGCGCGTCTAGGTCAGAGCAGCATGGGACGAGTTCGCTGTAGTCGTGACCAAGCGCAGCATAGGTGCGCTCAGGGGTGAGGCTCAGCTCTGAGGTAAAGAGTGCTAATAGCGCGCGCTCGGGGGCGAGCTCGGCCAGAGCGGCCGCAAAGTCAGGGCCGCTGGCGCTCTGGAGTACGCTGCTTAAGCCCAGATAAGCGGCGACGACGCTGAGCTCGCAACTTAGGGCCTCAGTGCCGTGCAGCTGCTGAATTAAGGTGTGCAGGGCATGCCCGCGCTCGCTGCTGGGGGCGGGGCGTAACAGTGCGCCCAGGTAGCTATGGAGCAATTGCTCGCAGCATAGCAGCAAGTGTAGCTGCGGATTATGGGCGTCGTGCTGTGCTAGGTGGTACAGCGTCGCCGCGCTTAAGGCCGCTATGATATGGGGCAAGACCTGAGGCTTTGCTCCTAAGTAGGAACCGAGCTCGCCTGCCCTCAGCTGATGCTTAAGCTCAGTTATGGACGCTAAGGTCAGGGTGCTCAGAGGCAAATGGGCGCCGACGGCACTAAGCCACATCGTTCCGGGCTGCTGTAAGTAGTGCTGGCAGGCGCTCAGGGCACCGGTGAGCGCGGACAGATCTGGGGCCACCGTGGCGTTGGGCGACGGAGCTAAAGCAGCGCTTAGTACCTTAAGCCACGGGCTGGCGACGATGAGCTGGGCTTGATCGGCGCGTTGGCGTGCGTGACTGCTATTGCGGGCGATGCTCAGGGCCGCCACCGCCATAAGGTCGAGATAATCGAGGCGACTTGCAGCCACACATTGGGTTAGCAGCTGCGCTGCTTGCGCTAGCAAGGTAGAGCTGGGCGTCGCCCGATGATATATCTGGATAAAGGCACTGTTGTAGGCCGCTAATAGCGCTAACAGCTCGTAGCGCTCAACCGCGCTGATGGGGCGCACGCCCACCACACACAGGCTCTCGCCTTGGGGCATGAGCTCAAAGAGCACAGGCTGCGCCACGCTATCTATCTGGGCTAAGTTGGGAGCGCTGGGATCTAAGCTTGCAGGGGTGCTGGTTAGGCTGATGGTGGCATCATGCTCGGCGCTGGGGGCAATGCTACTAGGCGTAAAGCTCGTAAGGCGTGCGCGCTCAACCTCGTTTAAGGCCCAGAGGGGCGTGGCGATGGTGCCTAAAGGCTGGTTTGATGCCGCATCAGGGACGGTTATGGTTAACAGGCCCAAGTGCAGCGTCGGGAGGACGGTTGGCAGCTGGCGCTGCAAACTCAGGGCGCGCTCACTGCACTGAAGACTCAGCGCGCTCCACGGGGCACAGGTGATGGGATCGCGTCCAGCGCTTTGAGCTTTATGCCAACGCGCGGCGACGGCGCTCAGCGCCGCAGCAGCAGGGGTGAGGTGCGGCGCGCGGCCCTGTGGTGCGTCCTGCGTGCTCAATTGGTCTTGCATACGAAAAGCCTCACCTCAAAAAGTCTCTGCTTGCTACTTGCTCGCCCCATTGTAACCTATGAGCCGTGGGCGTGCGCTCAAGCGCAAACTGCCCCAAGCCCTAAGGGGCTTGGGGCAGTTGTTAGTAGAGGTGTCTGCTAGGTCGACCCCTAGGGTGGCTGAGTGCTATTGCGGCTGGGTGCTCGGGGCGTTCTCTTGCGCTTCAATCTCGGCGACACGCTGCTTTAAAAACTCAATGATGTGCGGGCCAATGTCCGGGTGGCGAATCGCGGCATCGATAAAGGTCTCGGCGTAGCCTTCCTTATTGCCGCAATCGTGGCTGCGTCCGACTACCGCGTAGGCGTTAACGCTTTCGATGTTCATCAAGAGATCGATGGTGTCGGTAAGTTGGAACTCACCGCCAGCGCCCAGCGGAGTGCGCTTAAACAGTGGCCAAATCTCGGCCGGGAGTACATAGCGGCCCACTACCGCGTAATCTGACGGCGCTTCCATGACCGCCGGCTTTTCCACGATGCTCTTGATCGCGACATCTTGGCCCGGCTTGATGTCGGCGCCACTTAAGTCGACGATACCGTAGGAGATGACATCCTCATGCGGTACACGCTCGACCATGATTTGGGCCACGCCCGTTTCCTCAAAGCGCTTGACCATGGCGGCAAGATTGGTGGTATGCGGATCGGCTAAATGGGTGTCGATCACAACGTCTGGCAGCAGTACCGCAAAGGGGTTCTTGCCCACAATTGGGTAGGCGCACATGATGGCGTGCGCTAAGCCCTTGGCCTCGCCTTGGCGCACGTGCATGATGGTGACATCCTTTGGGATGATGTTTTGCACCTCAGACAAGAGCTGGCGCTTAACACGCTTTTCCAAGGTGGCCTCGAGTTCAAACGAGGTGTCGAAATGGTTTTCGATCGCGTTTTTAGAGGAGTGGGTGACCAAGACAATGTTCTTAATGCCTGCGGCCACCGCTTCATTGACCACGTATTGGATCAGCGGGCGGTCAACTAAGGGCATCATTTCCTTAGGAATGGCCTTGGTGGCAGGTAACAGACGCGTCCCCAGTCCCGCCACCGGAATAATGGCGTACTTGATGTTGCCATAGTTCATATCAGGCATAAGAAAATCCTTACTTCCAAAGCCCGCTTGGGGCACAGCGCAAGGCCAACCTAGGGCCCCAGGCTTGGGCACTGGGCTTGAGTTGGGCCTTAAGCTCACTAGACTCAAATTAGATGCAAGCCTTATAGTTAGCCGCTTGCAGCGCGTTCTTGTTACAGTACCGCGCCCCTGTCGGCATTGCAAGAACGCAACGGTAATTTGTATAGCGTGGGCACAGAAAAAGTGAAGCGTTACAGTGAGGGCGCAAGATGCGCCAAGCCCCGCCGGGGGCGGGGCTGAGCAAGGAAAGAGGCCTAATGTGAAGTCTAGGAGGCAGCTTGCGCCTTACTTGTCTTTGGAGTCAAACTCGGGATTGCTGTCTGCGGCGCTTTGAGCTTGTGCGGGTTCAGGGACCGCTTCCTTGGCGTCATCTTTGAACGCGGCGAGCATCTCCGGGTAGCGGCGCATTAATACGAGGATTAATACGACCGAGAAGACAAAGTTTAAGATGGCATTGCCAAAGGTTTTGTAGTCAACCCAGAGCGACTCGGCAGCCTTGTCGTCGATGCCAAAGAGGGCTGGTAAGTAGAAGGCGATGATGACGTTGAGGCCCGCGGCAAAGATAAAATAGCCCATAAACGAGGTGCCGAGCTTAAGCCAGATGTGATCAGGCAGCGGCACTTCACGCCCAAAGAGGTAGGCAAAAGGATTGCGGTGCACCACGTGTTGGCAAATGAAGATGGTAGCGGCCAAGATGAGATTGACGACCGTGACCTTCCATTTGATGATGACCGGATCGTTGAGCAAGATGGTGGGCACGCCAAAGAGCAATACCGCCGCGGTCAAAAAGATCTGCATGCGCGAGACCTTATGATAGAGCGCATATTGCACGATAAAGGAGACAAGGCAGCAGCCAATGATGACGCCGGTAGCTAGGATGAGGTCAGAAGACAGACGATAGGTGATAAAGAACGCTAAGGCTGGACTGAAATCAAGGATCTTGGCAAGCATGCTCTCTCGCTTCCTTGCAGGGCAAGGCACAACAAAATCACTGGGAGTACCTAGGTTTTAGGGCACCCAAACTACCATTATGCCAAAGATGGCGCGATTATGCCAAAGTTAGCACGGCGCTGTCACTCAATTTGCGGCAGCTCCTCCCAGCTTGAGGTGTAGCGCGGCGAGAGCGCCTTTTGGTGGGTGAAATTGCGCTCATGCGTAGTGCCTTGCGCCGCCAAAAAGATATGGTGCGCGCTGCCCTGACGGTTTATGTGATCGATCGCGGCCATGAGGCGATCGGAGCGCTCTTGGGCGCGCAGATCTGGTTGCTCCAATAAGTCCGCTTGGTAGGTGCGGCTTGCGCACAGGCCCCCTAAGATAATGCCCGCCTTGCTGTAGTGGTAGCCGGGCAAAAAGATTTGCTCCAGCAAGTTGGTGGCATAGCTCAAGAGCTCGCGCGTGTCGGCGCTGGGGACTTTAAGGCGCACACTTTGCGCGCCGCGGTATTGCACCGCGTCATAGTAGGAGGTACGAATAAAGACGGTCAGCTCGCGGCAGTATTGCTGCTGAAGGCGCAACTTGTGGCAAGCGGCGGCGAGGTAATTGGCGATTGCTTGGTGCAGCTGCTCTTGGGTGGTCAGGCGCTCAGTATAGGAGCGCGACCACATGATCTGATAGCTGGGGGCGCGGCGCGGATGATCAAAGGAGCTGGCAATCGGAGTGCTCGTAGCAGATGAGGTGCTAAGCGTTGGTGCGGTACTAAGTGCCGGTGCGGTGCTGGGGGCAGTGCTAACAGCAGTGCTGGAAGCAGTGGGATTAGGGTCACCCTCATCGGCTAAGGCGCTGATATTGTTGAGCTCGGCTACGGTGCGCGCGAGAACCACGTTATAGCGGCGTTTGATCTGCGTTTGATTCTGGGCCGCAAGCTGCGCGGCGGTGGTGATGCCCTCATCGTGTAAGCGCTCGGTGAGGCGCCGTCCCACGCCCCAGACCTCTGCAACGGGGGTACGCTGAAGTAGGGATTGGCGCGGCAGGTCTTGGAGCAGCGAGTAGATGCCGTAGGTGGTGGCGCGCGCGCTTTTAGCGTGGTGATTGGCCAATTTGGCGAGGGTTTTAGTTCTTGCGATGCCAATGCCGACCTTGATGCCGACCAAGGTCGCAATGGCGTTGCGAATCTTGACCGCGTGGGCGAGGGCCTCGTTTGCGGTGAGCTCAGTAAAGCTCAAAAAGGCCTCATCCACTGAGTAGATGGCGCAGTGCTCACTGAGCTGCTCTAAGATGGTCATGACCCGGCGCGAAATGTCACTGTACAGCGCGAAGTTGCTGGAAAAGCACACGATGTGGTGACGTCTAATTAAGTGGCGGATCTTGAAGACCGGAATGCCCATCTGGATGCCTAAGGCCTTGGACTCATAGGAGCGGGCGATGACGCAGCCGTCGTTGTTGGACAGTACCAGCAAGGGCCTGCCCTCTAAATCGGGGCGAAAGAGGCGCTCGCAGCTGCAAAAGAAGTTATTGCAGTCGACCAAGAGATAGACTTGGGCAAAGCGATAGGTATCGGGATCGTAGTACTGCATAGCTCAAGGCGGTTACGGCAATGTTACGGCAATATTACTACCATGTTACTGCAATGATGTTGCGGGGGCGCAAGGCAGCGGTTGAGGCACGGATGCCGCGTGCGGCGCTGATGGCTTAAATGCCTTAGATTAAACATATTACGTTAGCCCCCAGCGGGCAAATGCGTGATCTGTGGGCGCAAAATAGGGCGTTTTGAGCGTTGGTGGGGGTGGCACTGTTATACTGAGCGCTAGTCGGTGCTGGTGCACTTGATGCAATAAAGGTTGTTAGCTTACTAACTGATGCTTGTTGTCAGAACAGACCTTAACAAAACTTGCTGAAAAATGGATGGAAAAGCCGGTACGCCGCAACAGGATGGTACTCTGCCGCACGATTTAGACAGAGCCACTGAGCAGAGTTCGACTCAGGCGGGGGGCAAGTCCACTGTGACTGCCCTTAAGACGAGTGTTGCCCCTACCTCAGCTGCGGGCGCCGCTGAGGCGCAAGGCGCCACCGGCAAGAGTAGTGGTCGCAGCAGTGGTCGCAGCAGCACAAACGCAGCCGTCAAGCCGGGCGGCGTGCGCCGCTTTAATGCGTCCGCCTTGTCCGGTCGCACCGCTGCGATTGTGCGCGGGCAATTGCGCCCGCCTAAAAGTGGCAGTATTGAGCCGCCGACTAAGGCGCCGTCGCTCATGACCTTTACCCCCGCGCAAACGGTGGCAGCGCTGGCACAATTTGAGTCGACCTTTGATCCAAACCAAGAAGAAAATCAAGGCGTGCTCGCACAGGCGGTCCCGGCACAGCTGGATCTGCCCGAGTGGCATAAATTTCAAGGCGTGATTGCGCGCGCGCGGGCGCGCGCCATGCAAAAGCATGTCTTAATTGACCACGCTGATGAGTCTGATTATCAGGGCAGCTTGCTCGATAAGATCCAAACGCTCAAGTCCAAGATTCAAAGCCATGTGGTGGCCCAAGAGGCTGAAGGCAAGTCTACGACTACTATTGGCGAGCAATTGCAAGCGGGGCAATTAGCCGAACAAGAGCAAGAACAGGCGCAGCAGGCCGCCGAGCAAGCCGCTGTGCACAGCGCAGCGCAGGCGCAGCGCTTAGCGGAGCTCCAGGGGGGCTTGCATGTGCTCACCATGAGCAGTGCCGATCTGACTTCCACTGAACCCTCTTGCGTCGCGGCGCAAGCCGATCAATTTGAGCGCAGCGTTGATACCTTAGTCCTGGCCTTAGAGCGCGATCATGCCCGGGCCCAAGAAATCCCCGCTCCGGTTGATCCGAGCGCGCGCAGCGTCGATATTCCGCTGACCCAAGACTTTGTGCGCGCGGCGATGGCTCCGTTGTCGTGTCCGGATTTAGACCATACCAAGAGCTGCGCGCTGGGCACATCTTACTTGCAGCCGCCGATGCTGCAAGATAGCCCCGTGCCTTACAGTAATGCTGAGGAGCAGGGCGCCGCGCCAGCTGCAAGCTCGTTGCGCGAGGTGGCGCTTCATGCCGCTACCTTTAGCCATGATGGCCCGGTGCCTGAGGGCTTAGCGCACGATACCGCCTTAGCTCAAGTGCTCAAGGACGAGGCGCTGCGCCCGTATCAGACGGTGCCGCCGTCGGAGGGCACCAGCCTGTCCGAAGTGCTGCTGGGCAAGGAGTTGGAGCCAAACGTTAGTGCCGGCACTAGCGGGGCGGCTAGTGTCGGCACTAGTGGGGCGGTTAGCGCGGGCTCTAACGCGGCGGTTAACGCGGACGAAAGCGCCCATGCGGCGGATAGCGCCTCCCCTGAGGTTTATGCCGATGAGGCTGGGGCCGAGGAACCACATAGCTCCTATCGCGGCGGCTATTTGCCGTGCTATGTGCTCTATGACTTTGCTCAAGATCGCTTCTTGCTCGATGAGGGCTCCTGCCGCCTCTTAGGCCTGACCTATACCGGTGATTGGGTGCCGCATGCCCTGATTGAGCAGCAGGTCGAGTTTATCGACAAAGATGCCATGCTCAGCATTTTGTTTGATGCGAACGCAGGCTCAGCGCTCTTTTCCCATATTCGCATCTGCCAAGGCTCGCACCAAGGCGAGCGCTTGTTCTTTTCGGGCTCGGTGGTGTTGCGCGATGACACCGGCATTGCGCTCTTGGTCTCGGGCTACTTTGCCCGGATTCAGGCGGACTTTATTGAGTATCTAGCCAAGATCAAAAAGCACTCTTCGGCCTTTGATATCGACGCTTACACCGGCGAGATTCATTATGGCGCTGCGATTTACCAGATTTTGGGCCTGCGCCCAGAGGAAAAGCTGCCACGCTCGCTCATCGAGTTTGAAAAGCGCTATATCCACCCCGATGATTTACTGATTTACCGCAAGCAAGGCGATGTCATCTCAAGTCCAAGCCTCGGCGACTACTATGAGAGCATCTTTCGTTTAAAGCACCGTGGTGGTTACTACATCTGGTGTATTGATCGCGGTTTGGTGGTTGAGCGCAAGCGCTCGGGCCGGGCCTCGCGCATTATCGGTACCACCACCAATATCGACGTGGTGCGCTCCAACTTCGAGCGCTTAAAGCGCACCATTTACCAAGACCCATTGACGGGGCTGCACAATCGGCTGTACCTCAACACGCGCAATAAATTCTTCACCATGGAGGAAAGCCAGCCCCTGTCCTTGGTCTATGTTGATATCTCAGGCCTCAAGGTCATCAATGACTACCTCGGCCACGCCAAGGGCGATGCCTTGGTTAAGCTCGCCGTCTCGGTGCTCTCACAAGATATCTACTTAGACCATGAGCTGGTGCGCCTGTCCGGCGATGAGTTCTTGCTCATCTTCCCATGCTGTGGTGCCGAGCAATGTGCCGCGCATATGGAGCGCTTTATCTCAGACTTACATGCGCGCAATGCCGCGCACGAGTTCCCACTGCCCGTCTTTATGGGCTATGGTATTGCCACCTTAAATGAGATTGACGACGGCGATACCTTTATGCGCTGTGAGCAGCGCGCTGATGAGCGCCTCAAACGCTACAAGCAGCAGCATCACGATGAAATTTATGCCGCGCTGCGCTCCTTTGTCGAGGAAATGCTCGGCTACAGCATCGATTTGACCGACAATCGCGTGCTCGATTACATCGATCAGCCCGGATCGCCCCCGGCTACTGTGGCGAAACTTAGTGCCGCGCCGCTATCTGAGCCGGTGGCCGAGCCCTTAGTTGAGCCTGGAGCTGATGCGTCGGCGGTGCGACCGTCGCTTGACGCGGCGGCTGCGCCGGAGCAGGACCGGGCAGCGGACGCGGCCGAAACGGTGTGCGAGTTGGACCCCAGTGCCCCTGACCCTGAGGCTGAGCTTGGGGCGGAGCGCGCTGCGCTGGAAGCTGGAGCCGGGGGTGGCGCGGAGGGCTATCAGGTCTTCACCGGCTCGGTGGGCGCACAAGGCAGTCAAGTGCCCTTAACGCGCCAATATCCTAATTCGGCATTATTTACCAGCGCGCGCCTGAGCGCCAAGGAGCAAGGAGAACAAGATGACTGATGCGCCATTTTCCCCGCACAGAGGGCCTGCGGCTCCGGGCTATTACGAGGATGAGGCGCAGCTGATCTTAGGTGATGAGCGTCCCGGCTCCAGTGCGCGCGCCTTTTGGATCTTTGATGGTGAGACGCGCCAATTCCTCTTTGATGCGCAAGCAGCGGCCTATTTTGGCTTGAGCGAGCCGCGGCAGTGGATTGATGAGGCTCAGGTGCTGCAATACCTCACCATGCGCAATATCGAGCGCTACTATCGTGTCATGGACACGCGCGATATGGGCTCGATTATTTTTGAGGACATCGAGTTTACCCGCGGTCCGCATGCCGGCGAGAGCTTTGTTATCAATGGCTCGGTGCTCGCGCGCTTTCCCGATAGCAAGGTGCGCTATGCTACCGGCTTCCTCACCAAGAGCGATAGCTCCTACTCTGACTTCATTGTGCGCGAGATCTCGGGCGATGGCTTCTTCTCGTGGGACTGCGTGAGTCAAACCTTGCACATGTCCAAGGCCTACACCGACTTATTAGGCTACAGCGCAGAAGAGTTACCGCAGACCATTGATGAGTGGAGCACGCTGGTCCACCCAGATGATCGCGACATCATCGACGTGCAGCGCCATATCTTAGCGTGTCCTGACTTTGGCGACAGCTTTGAATATTGCGCCCGCATGCGCCACAAGAACGGCTCGTACATCTGGTCGATTGGCCGTGGCATCGTGGTGCGCCGTCACCCTGATGGCAGCGCCATTTCGATGCTGGGCACCTTCTCGGATATCAACCTGGTGCAAGATAACTTCGAGAACATCAAGCAGCTGCTCTACACCGACACCTTAACCGGCTTAAAGAACCGCTCCTTCTTCCAGCAGCATTTAGCGCGCTGGACCGATCCGGACATTCGGCCAGTCTCGGTGATTTACGCCGATGTCACGGGCCTGAAGATCACCAACGATGTCCTAGGTCACGCTGACGGCGACATCTTGCTTTTGACCGTGACTGAGGTGCTCAACACCGTCATTGAGCGCCCGTGCGACATCATGCGCCTTGCCGGCGACGAGTTTTTGAGCATCATGCCCCAATGCTCGTGGGAGGAGTGCAATGAAATCGTGGCGCAGCTGCGCGCCTATGTGCGTACCCACAATGCCTTAGAAGGCGTGATGCCGCTCTTTGTCGGCTTTGGCTGCGCCACCCTTGGCGAGCAGGCTAATGACACGTTGCAAAGCACGATTGAACGTGCCGACGTGCGCATGCAGGCGCAAAAAGAGCGCGAGCGTAAGGACAATTACCGCGCGCTCAAGGCGTACTTAGAGCGCAGAAAAGGCCGCCCGGTCTCGATGCGCGACGGACGCCGACTCAATTACTTAAGCAAGGAAGAGCGCGCCGCGCGGGCGCACAATTCGCAGTTGGCGGCCGACGCAGCTAAGGCGGAAGCCGCGCAGCGCGCGGCACCTGCGTCCGATGGCGCGCCTGAATCCTAGCTTTTGCGCCGCGCCCGCTCGGGCGCGGCCCTGCGTCCTAGCAGCCCCGCGGGCCGACGGTTAGTGGGGGTCAGGCTGGGCGGGGGCGTGTTGGAGCGCCTTGTCCATGCTGCCGGAGGCAAAGCCCTCGAGATCTAAGGTGTAGTGATCGTAGCCCTCCAGGCGCTGCAGGATCGGGAGAATGAGCGCGCGGTACTCAACAGCGCGACTTAAGGCGTCGGGGTCAAGTTCAAGACGCAACAAGCGCGCTTGCGGGTACGCGCGGACCCGCACATTGGAAAAGCCCAGCTGATGGAGCTGCGCCTCGGCCGCGCCCACTTGGGCTAAGGCCTCTGCTTTGAGCTCGGTGCCATACGGAAAGCGGGTGGCCAGGCACGGACTCGACGGCTTATGGGCAATGTTCAGCCCGAGCTCCTTGAGCATGCCCCGTACTTGGGCCTTGGTGATGTTGGCCGCAGCCAGCGGACTTTTAATGTCGAGCTCTGTTAAGGCTTGCAGCCCCGGGCGATACTGTTTTTGATCGTCAGCATTGGAGCCGTCGATGACCACGGTGCAGCCCAGCTCGTGCGCGCGCTGCTTGAGCGCGCCCATCAGCGCCTTTTTGCACAAGTAGCAGCGATTGACCGGGTTGTGGGCAATGAGCGGAAGTTCATCGAGCGTGAGCACCTCGTGCGGAATGTTAAAGGACTGCGCGAGGTCTTGGGCCTCCTTGAGCTCGTGGCTAGGGTGCATGGTGGTGCTCACGGTAAAGGCCACCAAGCCCCGGGGCAAGGTGCCATGCTTGTGGCGCAAGCCTAAGAGCACCAAGAGCAAGGTGCTGTCGACGCCCCCGGAAAAGGCTAAGGCAATCTTCTCTGCGTTGAACTTTGAGAGCTCAACCTCCAGGCGCACCTGAGCCGCCTGCAGCTCCTCAGGTGGCAGCTCAGGGAAATTAGCGCTGTGCATAGAGTTCTCCTTTGACGATCGCCTCAACTTCCTTGAGCGGACGGCCGCAAGTGGCTGCCAGCTCCTTTAGGCTGTCAAATTCGACGTAGTCGACGCTATAGGCGCCCAGCTCCGGGTCGAGCTCACAGTGCTTGGTGCTCACAGGCCCCAGGCTTGAGTTAAAGGTGCCTTGGCGGCGCTGCATGATGTAGCGCTCGTGGCGGGACAGGCGCACGCCAATGGCGCTGGTCTCCGTCAAGATGAGGGTCACCAGGGGCTTGACCTGCGCTTCATGGCACAGCACGCACAGCTCAAAGCCGGGGCGATTTTTCTTCATGATGAGGGCGCGCAGGCTGACGTCCACCGCGCCTGCGGCGCTCAGGCGCTCAAAGAGCGTGCCCATCAGCTCGCCGCTTAAGTCGTCGATATTGCTCTTAATCTCGACAATGCTGTCGCGATACGGTGACGGGGTGCCGCCTGCGCCACCTGCTGCGCTGTCTAATGCTGCGCCTAATGAGGAACCTGATTTGCTGGCATTCGTTGGGGTGGTCACCTCATGAAGCACGGTGGCGCGCACAAAACTTGGCTTGTCATAGTTGCGCTTGCCCGCACCGTAGCCCACTGCGGCAAAGGTCGTGAGCGGGGCGGGTTCAAATTTGCACTCTAAGGCCGCGAGCATGGCCGCACCGGTCGGGGTCACCAGCTCGCCATAGCAGCGCCCGGTGACCATAGGGAGCTGATGGGCAGCGCAGATATTGGCCACCGCCGGGACCGGAATGGGCAGTAGGCCATGTTGGCATTGCACCTCACCATAGCCCTCGCCTAAAGGCGTAGCGTAAGTCTGCGTGATGTTTAAGTCGGTGACGCACACGGCAAAGGCCAAGATATCGGCGATGGAATCAAGCCCGCCCACCTCATGGAAGTGGACTAAATCAGGGGAGGTGCCATGGGCCTTAGCTTCAGCCGCGGCAATAATGGTGAAGACCTTGATTGCCAGCTCTTGGGCTGCTGGTACGGCGCTGGAGTGCTTAATGAGCGCGACCACATCGCTTAAGGCGCGATGATTATGGCTGTGACCATGCTCATGGCTATGGTCATGGTCATGGCCGTGCTCATGGTAGTGCGCGTGCTCATGGCTGTGGCTGTGCTGAGACGCCGCTGCCGGTTGTAGCTGCGCGGCGCTGGTTAAGAGCTGCGCGCTTGAGAGCGGGGCCTTGATGGTGAAGGTGGGAGCCGGGGCCGGGGGCGCGGATGGTACTGTGGTATGGGGCTTTGCTTGTCCGTAGCGGTCGGGATGGAGATAGGCTAGGTCGGAATCGTAGTTGTCTTGGTCGAGTTTGACCGTAAAGTCGCGCATGCTGATGCTCGCTTTCGTGACCTGCTTTTGTTCAATGCTAAAGCCGTTAAGCGGCAAAGTGCCTAAGACGCGCTTTACCTCAGCAAAGCTAGCGCCCGCGTCGAGCAAGGCCGCGACCATCATGTCGCCGCTGACACCGCGTTGCACATCTAAACTCAAAATCGCCATGAAATCCTCCTTAGCTGGTGCTGCTAGTTTAGCGCGCAAAGTGGTGCTTGGCGTCCCCGTGCACCGCCAAGCGATTGATTTGGCTTGCAATAAAAGCCGCGCCAAAGCCGTTGTCGATATTGACCGTGGCTACCCCATTAGAGCAGGAATTGAGCATGGTTAAAAGCGCCGCCAGACCATGGAAGTTGGCGCCATAGCCCACTGAGGTGGGCACTGCGATGACCGGGTTGCCCACCAAACCTCCGATGACGGAGGCCAGGGCCCCTTCCATGCCTGCTACTGCAATGGTGCAGTTGGCCGCCTGAATGGTCTCGACCTTTGAGAGCAAACGGTGTAGGCCCGCCACGCCCGCATCGTAGATGCGCTCAACCTTGGCGCCAAAAAATTCGCACACTTGCGCCGCTTCCTCGGCGACCTTGATGTCGGCCGTGCCCGCGGTAACCACGCAAATCATACCTTCGCCGCTTTTACCCCGGCGGTCCGGACTTTGGGTTGAGATGATGGCGCTAATCGGGTCGTAAAAGAGCTCAGGACTGGTGATTTTTGCTTGCAGCAGCTGCGCTTGCTCCTGACTGCAGCGGGTGCCGAGAATGGCGCCTTCGGTTGTAAGTAAGTGCTGGAAAATCGCCACTAAATGCTCATCGGCCTTACCTTGGCAAAACACCACCTCGGCCATGCCGGTGCGCAAGTGGCGGTGGGTGTCGAGCTTGGCATAGCCTAACTCTAAATACGGGGCGGCTTTGAGCTGGGCCTTGGCCGCGTCAATTGAGAGGGTGCCAGCTTTAACGTCGTGCAGCAGGGCATCAAGATCCATGTCTAGTTCTCCCAGATTTAGTTTGGGCTAGGGGTTAAGGTATTGGGTTAAGGCAATTGGTTGCGGTCATGGGTTAGATGGCAGCGCAGGGCATGCCCGGCCGCGATGAGTTGGAGCTCCGGTGCCCGCTTCAGGCACTCTTCCGTGGCCTGAGGACAGTTCATGAGCCACGGGCAGAGCTTAGCTTGCTGCATCGGACAGGTGAGGGTGGGGGCGCCGTTTTGGTTGGGCAGCTGGTTGCTGTGACCTGCCAAGACCTCCGCTGCTTGTTTGAGGCTTTGGACATAGGGGTGACAGAGCTGGTCGGCGGGGCCTTGCTCTAAGATTTGGCCCTTAAACATCACCGCGATCTCTGGGCATAACTCTTGGGCGCTGGTCAGGTCATGAGTGATAAAGAGTACGCTCATGCTCGATGCGGCTACCGCGTTCTTGATGACCGTAAGGCAGATGTGCGCCGACTCGGGATCTAAGGCCGAGGTGATTTCATCGCAGACGAGGAGCTGGGGCTGGAGCGCCAAGCTGCGGATAAGGTTTAAGCGCTGAAGCTGCCCGAGGCTGACCTCGGCGGCGCGGCGCTCCAGCAACTTGGGGTCAAGCTGCACCTCGTGCATCAGCGCCAGCAGCTGCTGGAGGGCCGCGCTCTTGGTCAGACCTTTGAGGTTGAGCAAAGGCGTGAGCGCATATTGCTGCAGCGACATATGTGGCGCGATCGCGCTGCTAGGGTTTTGGTAAAGGTACTGCATCTGCGCGTAGTAGCGTTGCAGCGCGGGGCCTGAGAGCTGGGAGAGGTCTTGGCCTAGGAAGCGCACCGTGCCGCTAAAGGGCACGGTGCGGGTCAAAAGGCGCGCCAGGGTCGTCTTGCCACAGCCTGATTGTCCCAACAGGCCGAGGATGTGCCCCGCTTGTAGCTCAAGCGTGAGCTGGTTTAAGGCCGGCAGCAGCTTGCCGGAGGCGAGGCGATAGTGCACGCTCACCTGCTCATAACTTACTACCGGGGGCATGGGCTGGCCTCCGGCGGGGTGGTTTGTTGCGGCGTGATCGTGCCGTCATGCAAGATGTAGCTGCGCTGGGCCATAAAGTGCGCTTCATCGGGATGATGGGTGACAAAGAGCAAGGCAAAGCCTAGTTCCTGTTGCAGCGCTTTGAGCTCAGTTAATACCGCTAAGCGGGTGTTGAGATCTAAGGCGGAGGTGAACTCGTCGGCTAAGATGAGCTTAGGCTTGAGAATGAGGGTGAGCGCCAGCGCCACGCGTTGGCTCATGCCCAGCGAAAACTCATAGCTGTACTGATGCAAGATGCGCTCAGGATAAGCCAGTTCCAAGCGATAGAGCAGGTCAAGCGCCGCGTGCGTGATGTCGGCCTTACTGCGCCCCGGTTCATGGGCGCGTACCGCCTCGATAAAGTGGCTTAGCAGCTTTTGGCGTTCATCGAAGTTTTCGCTGATGTTTTGCCCCATGAGCGCCAAGCCCGGACCACGCAGTGCGCGCCATTGCTGGGGCTTTAAGTGCCGGAGGTCGTGGCCTAAAAACTTCATTTGGCCTGCTACGGTGAAACGCTGTTTGGGCAGCAAGCCGCAGATAGCCTTGAGCAAGGTGCTTTTGCCTAGGCCCGAAGTGCCGAGCAAGGCCACGGACTCCCCGGCGTGCACCGTTAGCATCACGTCGTGCATCAGCACTTGCTCGTTAGTGCTGATGCTCATAGCCGTAAGTTGCAGCAGCGGCTCAGTCATGGACGCGCACCTTATCGTCGATGAAGTAGTGGTCAAAGCTGTAAAGGTGTAGGTGGTTAAGCTTGGAGCTTGCGACCTCATTGATTTCGATGTGGTTGATGAAGAAGGCCGCCACGTCGGATTTAAGCTCGGTGAGCAGATCCTGCGTCAGCGCTTGGCGCCCCTCTTGATCAAAGGTCTGGGCCATGGCACTCAACAGCTGTTCAAGCTTTGGACTGTGGTAATGGCCAAAGTTGGCATCGCCTGCGCTGTGGAAGCGGCTGTTCATAAAGACGTACGGGTCACCCGTGGGCAGTGTGCTGTCGTTGGCGCTAAAGAAGTCAAAGTCCCCGGAGGCCATGATGGCCGGTAAGTTCTCGGCCGGGAACAAGTTGAGCTTGACCCCCAAGGCGGCAAAGTCTTGCTGTAAGCATTGCGCGATCAGGGCGCTGTCAGCCGAGCCATGGTCGGCTTTGAAGTAATAGTCAAAGCTTAGCTCCTGCCCGTGAACGTCGCGGGTGCCATCGCCATTGTGGTCGACAATGCCCGCATCATCCAAGATTTGCTTGGCTTGGGCGATGCGATAAGGATTGCTCGGGGCAAAGCCCTGGACGAAGTTTGGGGCAATCAGGCTGGCTGCGGGCATGCCCCCAATCAAAGACACGATTTGCTCGCGGTTGATCGCAAGGTCTAGGGCACGGCGAATCTGGTCTTGGGCCAAGAGCTGATTTTCATGGTTGATATAGACTATGTTGGTGCGCGGGCTGATGCGCCTTTTGACGACATAGTCGGGATTGTCGACAAAAAGGGGCAAGGTCGCAAAGTTGACTGTGGCAATGAGGTCAACTTGCCCTGATTGCAGCGCGAGGCTGCGCGATTGCTCCTCAGGCAGATACAGGAACTCTAGTTCCGGTATTAAATCTGCGCTGCCCTTGCGATAGTGCGGGTTGGCGCGCACCGTGACGCTTTGGTTGGGGGTAAAGGCCGTGACTTGGTAGGGGCCAGTGGTAATCGGGTGCACGATGGTGACATCAGGCCAAGCAGCATCGTCCGTGCTGGGCAGAGCGTCTTCGGGCAGCTTGATCAGAGCAAAAAGCGGCTCGCACAGATTGTAAAAGAGCTCCGGCACCGGCTCTTTCGTGGTGATGGTAAGCTCAGTGGCGCTCTCAACCGTGATGTGGTCGAGCTTGAAGTATTGCGGCGCGCGCGGATTTAAGGCCATGACGCGCTCAAGATTGTTTTTGACATCAACGGCGGTCAGCGCGGTACCATCGCTAAAGGTGAGGTTAGGACGCAGCGTGATGCGGTAATTGAGCGGGTCAATTACCTCATAGTCTTGGCATAGCCACGGCTCCAAAGCGCCGTTATCGCTCAGGCGCAGCAAGGTTTCCCCCGCGCCCACGCGCACTAAGACCCACGCGTCGAACATATTCTTGGGGTCAAGCGAGCCCTCTAAGTAGAAGATCCCGGCCTTGATCGCCTCAACCGGCGCGCTTTGCTGCGCTTGTGCGCTGATTTGTTCGTCATGCTGCTCGTGGGGCGAGCAAGCGCTAAGGGTGAAAGCACTGAGGGCGCAGAGCGTTACGGCGCTCAAGGCGCTCAAGGCGCGGGCAGGCAACGGCGATTTTGGGGTAAACATTAGGACTTTCTCGCAGGGCGATAGCTGAGTGCTAACAAATTGCAGCACAGGGCGCTCACGAAGATAAAGATTAAAGGACCTACTAATAAATGGGGCGCACTTTGCAAGTAAGGCTGGCTCTCAAAGAGCATCGAGCCCCACTCCGGGATGGGGGGCTGGGTGGCTAGGCCTAAAAACGACAAGGTGGCTAAGGCCAAGATGGCGGCGCTCAAGTCGAGTAAGGCGGTGAGCATAAGCTGCGCTTGAAGCTGGGGCATCAGATAGTAACGTACGAGCTGCCACATGTTTTCCCCGGCCAAGCGCGCCGCTTGAATATACTCTTCTTGGAGGATGACGTGCGCCCGGTTGTAGCTAAGCTGCGCAAAGCGCACCCACCAAAACAGGGCCAAGGCCAAGATGCTGTGGGTAAGGCCCACTCCTAGCATGCCCACTAGTAAGATTACCGCTAATTGCTGGGGAAAGGCCATCAGGACATTGACCACGGTGGTAAAAGCGCGCGCCACGCGCCCTGAGTACAGGGCCGCCGCAAGACCAATGGTGGTGCCCACGATTGAGGCGCCGCCAATCAGGACCGCGGCCAAGGGCAGTGAGTAGTACGAGCCCCAGAGCAGGCGGCTTAATTGGTCGCGTCCTAAGCGATCGCAGCCGAGCCAATGCTCAGCGCTCGGGGCCGCAAGGCTCTGCCTGATGTCCATGGTGTAGGGGTCATAACCAGTGAGCAGCCCGTACCATACCGGGCCGGTCAGCACGAGGGTAAAGAAGGTAAGAGTGAGCCCCAAGATCAGGTTAAAGCTGAGGTTAAAGTGGTTACGCGGACGCTGCGGCACCACAGCGGGCGCGGTCATAACTGACTTAAGCATGGGCGACCTCGCTGAGGGTGCGGCGGCTAAAGCGCTTGGTGCACAGAGCCACCGCGGCGTTTAAGCCGGTAAAGATTAAGACGCTGTAGAGCACATAGGCCACGATGAGATAGAGGTCGCGATAGGTGATCGCCTCCAAGGCGATAAAGCCGAGGCCATGCAAGGAGAAGATGCGCTCAATTACGACTGTGCCGCACAATAAATGACCGATGCTCAGGCTCAGTAAGGGCAGCAAGCTGGTGGTGGCGCGGGGCAGCACGTGGTGCGTGAGTTGGCGCGTCAGGCTAATGCCGCGGGCACTAAGGGCCGTAAGATAAGGTGCGCGCAGTTCACTTAAGATGACGGTGCGCACTTGGCGCAGGTAAAAAGCCACTAAGGGCAGAGCAAGGCACAGCGCCGGGGCGATGAGGTCTGCGCTGCGGCTCGGACGTAACGTGGTGATGATTCCTAATTTGACGCCAGCAAGATAGAGCACCAAGAGGGCTAACAAGAAGCTAGGTGCCGACAGCACCAAGATGCTCAGGCCATGGCAGAAGCGATCGATGATACCGTGCGGTTTTAAGGCGCAGTAGATGCCAAGGGGCAGGGTCAGCAGCATCAGGAAGGCAAAGGCTAGGGTGCACAGAGGCAAGGATACCGCCAAGCCCTCGGCCATAATGGTGCTGACCGGGCGGCCAAAGTGGCTGGATAGCCCTAGATTGCCTTCGGTGAGGACGCCGCTAAGCCACATTAAGTATTGCTCGGCTACTGGTAGGTCCAGACCAAGCTTTTGGCGTAAGGCCGCGATGACTTCATGCGAGGTCACGCCCATTGGCTGCAAGTTGTTAAGGGCGGCATCACCTGGAGCTAGCAAGGTCAGGGCAAAGGTGGCCCCGCTTAATAGCAGTAACAGTAAGGTCAGGGCCGCGAGCTTACGCGCAAGCTTGATCCCAAGCCGCAGCGCCACGTGTAGGGCGCGCGGCAGCGTGCGCGCCAGCGGGCGCGGCAGCGCGGCGTGCGCTAAGGGGACTGCTGTTTGGTGCGCTGCTTGATGCACGGCTAGGTGCGGAGCTGAGTGCGGCGACGGTGGCAGCACTTCAGTGGGCGTTGGCATCTGGTTGCTCCTTGCTCTGTGATCTTAAAGTGTAATGGATCTTACGGGTTTAGGCTGTGAGCTAGAGCCCGACCGTGAGGGTGAGCACGTGCGTGGCAAAGCCTAAGATTAGGGCGCTTAACACCACAAAGAGCAGGTAATAGCAAAAGTGCTTGAGGCCAAGCACCGCTTTGAGCGCGGCGAGATTGTTGATCTTGGTGGCAGGCCCTGAGATCATGAACGCCACCGCCGCAGCCTTGGACATGCCGGACGCGAGCCACATGACGAGAATTGGGATGGTGCCACCGCCACACATATAAAGCGGCACGCCTAAGGTGGCTGCATAGAGGATGCTCATGGGATTGCCCTTACCTAGTACTTGGGCGATGGCATCTTGCGGAATGTGAATTGAGAACAGGGCCGAGAGCAACATACCGGCGATGAAGTAAGGCAAGGTGGCCTTGAGGTTGCGCCCGACGTTTTTGAGGTAGCGCATGACTAGGTTCGGGTCGGTATCGTTATTGCGTCCCGGGCCAAAGCTAGTGAAATTGAAAAATGCTTTGTTGTTAAAGCAGTATCTGAGCAGAAAGCCTGCCGCGAGCGCCATGATAAGGCAGGTGACGATGCGCAGGGTGAACACAGTAGGGCCAAGGGCCAAGGAATAGGCAATCAGTTGCGGGTTTAACAGCACGGAGGCCACCATAAAGCAGCCCAAGTAGTCTTGGCGCACGCCTTGGTGATAAAGCGCTGCCACTAAAGGCAGCGTGCCATACATGCAAATAGGGGAGGCAAAGCCCAGTAAGGCGGCGATCACAAGACCTAACAAGCCCATGCTGACGCCTACCTGCGCGGTCAACAGGCGCTTTAACTGATCTTTACCAAATACCGAGATGGCCGAGCCTAGCAGCGTGCCTAGGACATAAAACCAGAACAGCTGCCGTACTTGGATATCCAGGTAGTAGTACAGGTAGATCGCTTCACGCTCGATTAAGTCTAGCACCTTTGCCTCCCTTGCCCTTGTGCTATCTCGGGCTGG
Organism: Candidatus Anaerobiospirillum stercoravium; assembly: GCA_019113025.1. GTDB lineage: Bacteria > Pseudomonadota > Gammaproteobacteria > Enterobacterales > Succinivibrionaceae > Anaerobiospirillum > Anaerobiospirillum stercoravium. The sequence continues at coordinate 35,418 of DXIF01000160.1, forward strand.
TGGTGATTACTTATCTAAGGACACCAGCTGATAGTTCTTTTGGCCTAAGCCCATCTTCACGGCGTGATCTAAGATGTGGGGGCCTTGACGGCTTTCCATACGCTCGATGAGTGAGGCGCCATCCGGGGCTTGGTAAACCAAATCAACGCAGGCTTGGTCTAAGGCGACAGGGTCAAGTGATGCCAAGATACCAATGTCATGCATATCGACCGGAGCAGGGTCACCATCGCAGTCGCAGTCAACCGACATATTGTTCATGACCGAGATGTAGAGCATCTTCTCGCCCTGGTCGAAGTAGTCGCTGACGGCGTCAGCCGCTTCGGCCATCGACTCGATGAACTCAACATGCTCTGGGGTGTCAATTGGACCGTAGGCGCCCCACTCGAACTTATCGGTGTGACCTGCGGTGTGAATCAGATTCTTGCCCTCTTGCGAGGCGACACCAATTGAGATGTTCTTGAGCGCGCCGCCTAAGCCGCCCATGGCGTGGCCCTTAAAGTGAGTCAGTACCACCATGAAGTCGTAGTTGGCAAGATGGCTGCCTACCCGGTCGGATTTTAGGTGCACTCCGCCGGTAACCGGGATCTCCATCGAGCCCTCTTCGTCCATGATGTCGACGGGCGCAATGGCATCAAAGCCGTGATCCTTGATGACCTGGCGGTGGGCCAAGGTCGACGAGCGTGAGCCGCCGTAGGCGGTATTGCACTCAACGATGGTGCCATCAAACTTTTGCACTAAGTCCTTGATGAGCTCAGGGGCTAAGTGATTGTTGTTACCAGCCTCACCGGTCGAGAGCTTGAAAGCAACCTTGCCTGAAGGCACGCGCCCTAAGGCCTCGTAGGCGGCCATTAAGCCTGCAGGGCTGATGTCCTTGGTGAAGTAAACCACAGGAGCTGAGCTCTCAGTGACCCGGTGCTCGAGCTTTGAGAAGTCGATGTCAGCGGCTTGCGCAGTCGAGCCCATGACGCCGCTTAAAGCCAGAGCCATGAGCGTGGCTTGAGCTAATTTCTTGAGTTGCATAACCACATCCTAAGATTGTTGTTAGGAAATTGTCCGTTTGAGGTCATTGAGTCGCAGTTTGACTAACTTCGGTCGCGTAAGTTTTGGCGCGTAAGTTCGGTCGCGGTCAAACTTTGGCTCAGTCTCACTCTAAAACAAGAGCGCGGCGCGGTGGGGGATGAGAGAGAATCGGGCAAGGATTAGAGAAAAAGTGCTAAAGATCCGCGCCCGTAGGGGCGCGCTCGCGCTGCCTGAAGGCACACGGCCTAGGGCCTCATAGGTGGCCATTAGACCTTGGGGGCTGATATCCGAGGTGAAGTAGACCGTAGGCGCGCTCGCGGCGCTGACGCGGTGCTCAAGCTTGAAAAAGTCAATCTCCGCGGCACTGACGCTGCCGCTTAAAGCTACCGCCGCGATTGCGGCATATAAGTGCTTAAGCTTCATAGCCATCTCCTAAAGTTGTGTTAGGCGTAAGACGCCAGACTTTACTGTACCAGCCTCAAGGGGGAGTGCTGGGCTAGGGAGATAAATGAGCAAGCTTTTGAGAAAAAGGGTCAAGGGGGCGGGCGCTGCTTTTCGTTAGAATGAAAGCAGTAGCAAAACAAGTGTCCAAGTTTTTTGCACAGGTGCAATACTCGGAGGCAAAGCCTCTCGGTGGCTAAATTCCTTGTTCCGAGCGCTTTACTGGGTAGCCAACACCTCCAACTCGAGGATTCAGGCGTTCAAATTTTTGGACATTAGTTTTGTCACCGCTTCCAATGCGCCCCTTGCTGGAGCGAAGACGCAGGGCGTAGCGCTGGGTATGGCTGCTGCCAAGGTGCGGCCGCGGCGCCGCCTCGGCGTTGGGGGCGCGCTCGCAGCCCGTGCCGGGTGCTTGGTGCCCAATCTTTGCTTTTGTGGCATTTGCCCCTTGCGTCTTACGCTCAGGCGGGCTATATCTGTTAAGAGCAAAGTGGTCACGTTAAGGCGTGGTGCCTTGGCGTGAGTACAGGACATGAGAGGCTTGAGGAGTGCCTATGTCTGATTTAAACCAAATCTTTAGTGCTGCAGGGAGCCCAGGTGGCGCCGATGCCATCGATATGGCTCGTTTGTCCCATCGTACCGATGATACTGCCGCCCCTAAGGTTTACTTTACCCGTGAGATTACCCCGAAGGGCTTGCTTGCCGCTTACGAGGCCCTAGGCCGCGTGCCATCGGGCAAGGTTGCCTGCAAGTTATCCTCTGGTGAGGCTGGTAATAAGCACTATTTGCAACCGGCCTTGATCAAAGACTTGGTGCAAAAGCTTGAGGGTACGATTGTTGAGTGCAACACCGCCTATGAGGGCGCGCGTTGCCAAAGTGCCGACCACTGGAAGGTTATCAACGACCACGGCTTTACCGCGATTGCTCCTTTTGACCTTATGGATGAAGACGGGGAAATGAAGCTCCCGGTTAAGCACGGCAAGTACTTATCCTACGATGTAGTGGGCGATCACTTAAGCCGCTATGACTTCATGGTCGTGCTCTCGCACGCGAAGGGTCACGCCATGGGGGGCTTTGGCGGCGCGCTCAAGAACATCTCCATTGGTGTGGCTTCGACCCACGGTAAGGGCTTAATCCACACCGCCGGCCGCACCGATAAGTTCGGCGCCTTTATGACTGAGGCCAACGGTGCCTTCCTTAGCATCGAGAGCCCAGAGCACAACCAGTTTATCGAGTCGATGGCCGAGGCCGCGAGCGCCGTCTATGACTACTTTGACCAGGGTCAGCGCATGCTCTTTATCTCGGTAGTCAACAACCTCTCGGTTGACTGCGATTGCGACGGCAATGCCGCCCCACCATGCATGCGTGATATCGGTATCTTAGCTTCGTTAGATCCTGTCGCCATCGACCAAGCCTTTATCGACTTAGTAAACCTCGCTCCAGATAACGGCCCTATGCTCGAGCGTATCCACAGTCGCAATGGCACCTTGATCCTAGATCGGGCCCAAGAGTTGGGTGTGGGTAAGAAGCATTACCAATTCATCGACTTAGATCGCGCTTAATCGCGTCTTGCCGACGCGCTCGCGCGGCGCCCCGCCTGGCAGGCCTCAGGGCTGCCCGGCGGGGCCGCCTTCTCCGCCGCCATGGCGGCGCCAAAAACAAGCGGCTGGAGGAAAACCTCCGGCCGCTTGTTTTTGGGGGCCCAGCTATGAGACTGGGCGCTGGGCCTGCGGGCTTTGTTTTGCCCGCAGGCTTGTGAGCGCAGCTAAGCTTAGCGCAGCTTGGCTAAGTCGCGCACGCCGCCCTTGTCGGCCGATGCCGCTAAGGAGGCATAGGTCTTCAAGGCGGTGGAAACGACACGATCGCGGTGGGCGGGCTGGTAGGCATAGCTGCCGCGCTGCTCCATTTGGGCCTGACGCTCTTGGAGCTCGTCCTCATCGACCGTAAGCGCGATGACACGATTAGGAATGTCGATCTTGATCATGTCGCCATCCTTGACCAAGGCGATGGTACCGCCGTTAGCGGCCTCAGGGGAGACGTGACCAATCGACAGACCCGAGGTGCCACCGGAGAAACGGCCGTCGGTGATTAAGGCGCATTGCTTGCCCAAGCCCATCGACTTTAAGTACGAGGTTGGGTAGAGCATCTCTTGCATGCCTGGACCGCCCTTCGGGCCTTCGTAGCGGATGACTACGACATGACCGGCCTTAACCTTGCCCGATAAGATGCCGTCTACGGCCTCTTCTTGCGACTCAAAGACAATCGCTGGGCCGACAAAGGTCAGAATCGAGCTGTCGACACCGGCAGTCTTCACGATGCAGCCGTCTTGAGCTAAGTTGCCATAGAGCACAGCTAAGCCGCCGTCTTGGCTGTAGGCGTGAGCCTTATCGCGAATGCAACCTGCCACGCGGTCTTGGTCGGCCGCCTCAAAGAACTTGTTCTGGGAGAACGGCTTAATCGTACGGACGCGGCCTGGGGCGGCAAGGTAGAACTTCTTAACCTCAGGGTCGGAAGTCAGGTCGAGCGCGTACTGCTTAAGTTGCTCGGCCATGGAGCATTGCAGCACGGTGCGGCAGTCATGGTGTAACAGGCCCGCTTTATCCAGCTCATGTAAGATTGACATGATGCCACCGGCGCGGTGCACATCCTCGATGTGGAAGTCTGGGGTCGATGGGGCGACCTTGCACAGGTGCGGTACGTGGCGCGATAAGCGGTCGATGTCGGCCATGGTGAAGTCCACCCCGGCCTCACAGGCGACGGCTAATAAGTGCAGCACGGTATTGGTCGAACCGCCCATGGCGATATCAAGCGACATGGCGTTTTCAAAAGCGTCCTTAGTCGCAATTGAGCGTGGTAACACTGAAGCGTCTTCGCCCTCGTAGTAGGCCTTGGCGAGTTTGACGATGAGTTCACCGGCCTTAGTGAAGAGGTTTTGGCGCAGCTCATGGGTGGCGACGATGGTACCGTTGCCCGGCAGCGCTAAGCCTAAGGCTTCGGTTAAGCAGTTCATCGAGTTGGCGGTGAACATGCCTGAGCACGAGCCGCAAGTTGGGCAGGCGACGCTTTCAACGGCATTGACCTCTTCGTCCGTGACCTTAGGGTCAGCTGAGACGATCATGGCGTCGATCAGGTCTAATTTGTGGTGACCTGGGAGCACACCAGCTTCCATCGGGCCGCCGGAGACGAAAATGGTTGGGATATTAAGGCGCATGGTGGCCATTAACATGCCTGGGGTGACCTTATCGCAGTTGGAGATGCACACTAAGGCGTCAGCCTTGTGGGCTTGGCACATGTACTCAACGCTATCGGCGATGATTTCGCGGCTTGGCAGCGAATAGAGCATGCCCGAGTGGCCCATGGCGATACCATCATCAACGGCGATGGTGTTGAACTCCTTGGCCACACCGCCTGCGGCCTCAATGGCCTTGGCGACTAAGGCGCCGACTTCCTTTAAGTGGACGTGGCCTGGGACAAACTCGGTAAAGGAATTGGCGATGGCGATGATAGGCTTGCCAAAGTCCTCATCCTTCATGCCGGTGGCCTTCCACAAGGCGCGGGCACCGGCCATCTTCTTGGTTTCGTAGGTGACACTCGAACGATATTTAGGCATAAAAATCCCACTCCTGAAAATAGTAAAAAAAGGCCCCCTAAGGAGCCTTTTAAGGCCCATCCCGACCACGAGATGGGCAAGGCTTAATTATTCTTACTTATTGACTGGAGTGAGCCAGCCCCACTTGTCTTCAATCTTGCCTTGAACCAAGTTAAAGAAGGTTTCTTGCAGCTGCTTGGTGATTGGGCCACGCTTACCGGCGCCGACATCGATGCCATCGATCGAGGCAATTGGGGTGATTTCAGCGGCGGTACCGGTGAAGAAGGCTTCATCGGCTAAGTAGCACATCTCGCGCTGCATCTTTTGCTCATAAACTGGGATGCCTAAGACATCGCGAGCTAACTTGACGATGGCGTCACGAGTGATGCCTGGGAGCAGACCGTTGGTGAATGGAGCGGTGTAGAGGGCGCCATCCTTAACAAAGAAGACGTTCTCACCCGAGCCCTCGGAGATAAAGCCGTCGGTGTCTAAGGCGATGGCCTCGACGTAGCCGTTTTGCTTGGCCTCGTTGGAAATTAAGATCGAGGACAGGTAGTTACCGGCAGCCTTAGCCTCGGTTGGGATGGTGTTAGGAGCTAAGCGGTGCCAGCTGGAGACGCCGACCTTAACGCCCTTCTCTAATCCTTCTTCGCCTAAGTAAGCACCCCATGGCATGGCCGCAACCATGACCTGAGCTTGCGAACCCTCTGGGAAGTGGACGCCTAAGCCGACATTGCCCATGAAGATCAATGGGCGGATATAGCCCGAATCAAGGCCGTTTTCGGAGATGATATCACAGCAGGCCTGCTTGACTTGCTCCTTGGTGAATGGAACAGGGAAGCGGTAAATCTTAGCGGAGTTGAACAGGCGGGTGATGTGCTCCTCTAAGCGGAAGACGCATGGGCCCTTTGGGGTCGAGTAAGCACGAATACCCTCGAACACTGCGGTGCCATAGTGTAAGGCGTGAGACAGGACGTGGACCTTAGCATCCTCATAAGGGACCATCTTGCCGTCCATCCAGATGTACTTAGTTGGGGTGTTGTTTAAGCTCATGATTAAACTCCTACGTCGCCGCTCACGTAACGTCCTAGACCCTAGATGGCGCCTGAGCCTAAAGCTAAGCTCATGCTGAGCTTACAGCTTCGTCTTAAGTTTGCCATCTGACGTAGCCTACGCTTCTGAGCCTTGCCCAGAGGTGGCGTAGCAATGAGTACAAGGGCACCGCTCATTGCTGGGAGCAGCCAAAATTAAGCCTTAATAGTTTTGAAGCGTAGCTTCAATAAAATTCATGATAGCGCGATCGAGGCAAGCTCTGGGGTGGGGCCCGCAGCTGCATTAGCTTGGTGCGCCCTAATGCACTATATGCCGCCGCGCAAAGTCGCACGGCGCGCTGCTATTGGTACCTAGTTTGCCCTTTATTTGCGCTTATTTATGGGATCGTGCTGCCAGTTACCTGTACGGCGCGCGCCGCAATGATGCTGGCAGATGTTGGTATTGAGCCCCGCTTTAGTGCGTTATCGTGCACTTTTGCGGGGCGGAGCCTGGGCCGGTGGGTCTTGCCCTCGGGCCTGAGTCGCGGTGCGGGCTGTGAGCGCGTACCGCTAAACGTGCACTACCTAAGCGTGCACTGCTAAACGTGCACTGCTAAATGTGCACTGTTAAGCGTGCTTAGCCGCGACCTTGGTCTCAGCGGTTGCTGCCGCCTTGGTGGCTTGGGCTGGTTCGTCCTCATCCTTCATATTGGCAAAGATGGTGGCGAGGATTGGGCCCGAGATGTTGTGCCAAACCGAGAAGATGGCCGAAGGCACGGCCGATAATGGGTCGAAGTGTGCCATGGCCAGAGCGACGCCTAAACCGGAGTTTTGCATGCCCACTTCAATGGAGAGCGCCTTGCGCTTCTTGAGGTTCATGCGCAGCGCCTTGGCTAAGACATAGCCTAGGGCTAAGCCCAAGCAATTGTGCAAGATGACTACCGCGAAGATTAACAGGCCGGTCTGGGCGATTTGATCACGGCTGACTGCAACTACGGCGACCACAATGGCGATGATGGCGGCAACCGAAACTAAAGGCAGAGCCGAAACGGCGACGGCTAAGTGCTTGCCGAAGAATGCGTTGACCACGACACCGGCGACGATCGGCAGAATTACGATGTTGATGATCGACAGGAACATCGCCATCGGGTCAACCTCAACCCATTGCTGTGCAAAGAGGAAGATCAAGGCTGGGGTGACGATTGGGGCCATGACCGTGGTGCAAGCCGAGATGGTGACAGAAAGCGGAACATCACCACGGCTTAAGAAGGTCATGACGTTGGAGGCGGTACCGCCCGGGCAGCAGCCGACCAAGATTACGCCTACTGCAATCTCCGAAGGCAGGCTTAACACCACGCACAGACCATAGGCTAACAGCGGCATGATGATGAACTGGCCGAGGATACCAATCAGCACATCCAGTGGGCGCTTGACCACTTCCGAGAAGTCCTTGGCCTTTAAGGTCAGGCCCATGCCGAACATCACGATACCAAGCAGAATGCTGATGTAAGGGGCAAGGAAGGTGAAAGCAGCCGGGGCCATAAAGGCGATCACGGCGGCGACAATGACCCACAACGCGAAGGTCTTGCCAAAGAAGGCACTCAATTTAGCTAAGGTCTGCATAGAGCCTCCAGTCATCATGTGTCGACCGCCGGTGCTTAAGTCTGTTCCTGTTCCTCTTGCTACCAGTGCGGAACGAGGAGCGGAACGGTGAACGAAACGATGAACGCATCTATCCCGGCGGCAGCGCGCCCGTTTTCTTAAAAGAAAACTCCGGCAGGCCCAGTGCTGAGTTGGGCTTTGCTGCAGGTGGGGCGAGCCTACGATGACTTAATCAAGAAAACAGAAAGCTGAGGCCGCGCTCGTAAGCTGGGCCCGATATCAGCTGGGGTGAAGCAGGCTAGGCTCAAGGTGTATCCCGAGGCCACCCCTCAAGATCACTTAATCAGGTTCTCACTGATCCTAGATGAAGGCGCCGAATCTAGGATCGGGGGTAACGGAGTTCCTGCTAGGGCGTGAGGGAGCTTCACCGCAATGCGCCAAGCTGGATCATGAAAGCGCAAGAATAGCAGCGCGTTTCATGAGGCAAAAATGAGGCTTAAGCCTTATTGCTTGCCGCGTGGCCTCATTGTAGAGAGCCTGTGATGAAGTGCACGTTTGTGCCCCTAATTGATGCACGTAGTACGCATTTCCCAAAATTGTCGCCTTGGTTGCACCAAAACAAGGCAATTTTAGGAGCATAACAAGCGTTTGCGCGCCCTGATGGGCTGGGATTGGGGCAATTGCGGCTGCTTGCAGTTTTAGGTAAGCAAACTGTGCGGCGTGGTGACAGCCGCGTTAACGTGACGCGAGGTGACGCAAAGCGGCGGCATGGAGATGGTTTTGAAGGGGGCTAGGCGCGGGTCTTAACTACGATTGGCGCAGTATCATCAATCACTGCCATGCGCGCAGAGCGAATGATGGAGCCCAGATCGCTGTGCTCGGGATCTACTTGGTAGACCTCGGCCGTGTCATGGTCGACGGTGTTGAGGTAGTACCAAGTATGGGGCAGAGGGATGAGCTGTTCCTGGTCGGTGGTACGCATGAAGGTGATGAAGTCCTTAATGTTCTTGGTCGGGACTTTAATGCCTTGCGCGATCATCTTGGGTAAGTCGTACTCCCACCAATTGAGCTCAAGCAGGTCGGAGATGACTTCATCGGGGAAGCGGTAGCCCTTAATGATACCGTGACTGTTCTCACCACCGCCGGTTCCGGCCACAATGGCGTAAGGTGGTACATCGTGTGTGATGATGGAGCCGGCGCCAATCACAGCACCATGGCCGATGGTGACGTCCTTGGGAAAGATGCAGTGGCAGCCCACCCACACATCGTGGCCAATGGTGATTTTGCTGCTGGCTTCGCCGTCTGCTTGTAATTGATCGCGGCGTAATGGAATATAACCGGAATAATCCATAAAACTAATATTATGCAAAATTGCGGTTGAGGTGGTGATCTTGGTAAAGTCGTGCCAGCCAACACCGATTTCGCTGTTATAACCAATGGAGCAATAGCGACCGATAGTGCTGGCTAAGACGGTGGTGTGAAGTGAGCAGTAGGAGTAAGAGCCGATGGTTACGCGATCGAGCTGGGCATAGGGGCGCAAGTTGACGCCGCGCTCAAACATGAGGTTACGACTAAAGGCCACCCGGTCATCGATGTTGAGACCTAGGGGTTTTAACTGCTGACAGACATCATTAGATAGATGAAGTCGCTCCGGTTCAGGTGGAATAAGATTGAATTGTTTTATCGTAATTGAGCTCATAATGATATTTCTGAATGCTGTTTTTAATTAAAATACTGGCTTGTTGTTAGCTGATTTAGTTGAGATTATGCTTAGCTTGCTGAGCTTGAAACCTGATTTTTAGGCGGGGGTATCGTTGGGTGATGGGTAGTCCCTTGCTTGGGGGCCTATGCTGTTTTTTAATCACTGCCACGTTGTTTGGAGCGTGATATGGTTGTTTTAATAAAAATAAGGCGCCAGAAGCAAATGGTGGCGCCTTAACACCATTAGTTAACTTTATTACTAATTGGGATGCGATTGCGTGTAAATTGGTTTGAGACAGTGCTCGGTGAAGTGATGGTTGGTCTCAATGATGGCGCTAACCGTACCAGGCTCAATCACGAAGTCGCTAAAGCCCCAGTTTAGGCCGACGCCAAAGCTCGCGTTGAAGATATGGGCCGGATGGTCGAGGTCGTGTAGGTTATGACAAATCGTGGTTAGGGCAGAGGCGGCGCTGGTATTACCATACTGGTCGAGGCTGATTAAGACCTTGGCGGGATCGAGCTCAAGGCGCGTTGTAATCGTATTGATAATTTGGCGATTGGCTTGGTGGAAGGTTCACTGGAGTGAAATGGGGAGCAGAATAAAAACAATGC
>DXIF01000161.1 GCA_019113025.1 Candidatus Anaerobiospirillum stercoravium
CCCTACTCCCTGCCCAATGACCCCAGCCCAGCCGCTTTTAACTTGCGCCCAGCACCCCGACTCGCGTCGGCCTCAAGTTCGCCTCAAGTCCGCCGCATCCTGACCGCACAGTCGGCGCAAAGTCGGCGCAAGTTCGCCTCAAAACATGCGGCCCGTGACCTAAGGCCCGGGCCGCAGTAACAGCAGTTTGGCAGCTCAACAGTTGGCGCTCAGCGCTGCTCAGGCGCCACCATACGGAACCGACCTAGGCGCAGCACGTGGCGCGGACGAAAAGCGATGGAGCAAGCTAAGCGCGTTTTAGCTGCGCTGGCGAACCGCCTCAAATAAGGCGATACCCGCGGCGACCGAGACGTTTAACGACTCAACGCCCGAGGCCATTGGAATCTTGGTGATATCGGTGCACTTCTCACGGGTTAAGCGTCGCATGCCCGACTCCTCTGAGCCCATGACTAAGACCAGCGGGCCGGTTAAGTCGGTCTCAAAGATCGAATGCTCCGCAGCGCCATCCATACCGATGATCTTGATCTCGCGCTCGTTTAAGTCGTCTAAGACGCGGGCTAAATTGGTTACCGAGAACAGTGGCACTTCGCTGGCGGCCCCGGCTGCGCTCTTGCGCGCAGCTGGGCTCAACGGCGCGGACTTGTCCTTAGGCACAATCACGGCCTGAGCGCCCGCGGCCCACACTGAGCGCATAGCCGCGCCTAAATTACGAGGGTCGGTAACCCCATCTAACACCAATAAGAATGGCGTCTGACCCTGAGCCTTGAGCTCATCTAAGAAGTCTTGTAAGTCGTGCTCACTCTTAGGCGGGGTCGCCTTCATCTCGATCACGATACCTTGGTGCACGCCGCCGTCGCACTTCTCATCGACAAAGTGACGCATTGCAGTCTGAGCCACAATACCATAGCGCTCCAGCTGCGCGACCAGCTTGGAAATGCGCTTGTCTTCATCGCGGCCCTTAACTACCCACGCCGACAAGATCTTATCGGGACTGGTCTCAATGGCTTGCTCCACTGCGCTAATGCCATAGACGAGCTCACGATTACGGCTCTTCTTTTGTACTTGCATGTACTGACCTCAAACATGACAAAGGGGCCAAAGCTTCCCTCAGCCCCTTAGAGAAAAAAATCAATCAAGCGCAGCGCACGGCCGCGCACTGCGCGGCCCTACGCTCGTTAGTCGTAAGCGCGCTTAGGCGTCGCTTGCCGTACTCTTCTTGGTCGCGGTCTTCTTAGTCGCCGGCTTAGCTGCCGCCTTCTTGACCGCAGCCTTCTTGGCAACCGGCTTAGCCTCACCCTCAGCAGCCACCTCAGGCTCAGCCTGAGCGGCAGCCTTCTTGGCTGGAGCCTTCTTCGTGGCCGCCTTCTTAGCCGCAGGCTTGGACTCGACCGGAGCTTCAGCTGCTGCTTCAGGCTCATCCTTAGCGGCAGCCTTCTTGGCTGGAGCCTTCTTGGTCGCAGTCTTCTTAGCCGCAGGCTTGGCCTCGACCGGGGCTTCAGCTGCAGCCTCAGGCTCGGCCTGAGCGGCAGCCTTCTTGGCAGGAGCCTTCTTGGTCGCAGTCTTCTTAGCCGCAGGCTTGGCCTCGACCGGAGCTTCAGCTGCTGCTTCAGGCTCGGCCTGAGCGGCGGCCTTCTTGGCTGGAGCCTTCTTAGCTGCTGGCTTGACCTCAGCCGGAGCTTCAGCTGCAGCCTCAGGCTCGGCCTTTGCGGCGGCCTTCTTGGCTGCAGCCTTCTTTGCCGCAGGCTTGGCCTCAGCTGGAGCTTCAGCAGCTGCCTCAGGCTCGGCCTGAGCCTTGGCTGCAGCCTTCTTTGCCGCAGGCTTGGCCTCAGCTGGGGCCTCAGCTGCTACCTCAGGCTCAACTTGAGCGGCGGCCTTCTTGGCTGGAGCCTTCTTCGTGGCGGTCTTCTTAGCGGCTGGCTTGGCCTCAGCTGGGGCCTCAGCTGCTACCTCAGGCTCAGCTTTGGCGGCTGCCTGCTTAGGCGCGGTCTTCTTAGCGGCTGGCTTGGCCTCAGCTGGGGCTTTCGCTGTCGGCTCGGCCTCGGTCTTCTGAGCGGCGGCCTGCTTTGGCGCAGCAGCCACTGCGGCTAAGGTCTCAGACTTGGTCGCAGGTTTGGCGACCTTGACGTCTTGGGTTGGCTTTGTGTTTTCTACCATGCTCTCGAGGCTGACCTCATCTTGCTTGGCCTTGGCATTGGAGCGCTTGCTCTTAGCCTTGGCCGTGGTTGCAGTGCTCTTAGGCTCAGCACTTGGGGCACTCTTGGTGCTGGTGCGCGCTTGCGTGCCAATATCAGCATCAATCAACGCCGCTGCCTCGCTTAAGAGATCGCTCTGAGCGGTCTTTGGCGTCTTGGTCGCCTTAGGGGCGCCCTCTAAGGTGACATCTTGCGCCTTGCTGCCCTTGCGCTTAACCGTGACGGTCGGTTGCGCTGCTGCGGTCGCAGCGGCGGCCTCAGTTGGAGCCTGATCGGCTGAGGCAGCGGGAGCCTCTGCCTGAGCCTGTGGCGCGGCAGGGGTCTGAGCCGACGTTTGGGACTTAGCCGGGCTGGCCTTAGTAGCCTTGGCTTTGGCCTTCGACTTGATCTTGGCCGTGGCGGCAGCTACGGCGACGTCGACTAAGGCGTCTTCATCTAAGTCGGCCATGCCCTCCGCGCCTTGACCCAAGGCAAATTGTTTAGCGCGCGCCTTGAGCTCCTCGTGGATATCCGTTGGCGCACTTGGTTCGGCGGCGGCCGGCTTTTGGGCCTTGGCCTTCTTGCTCCCCTTGCTTGGAGCGGCGAGCTTGTCTGCTAAGGAGTAATCACGCTGGTCGCGCGTGATTTGGTCCTTATCCTCAGGGGCCTTGCCCTGCGAGATGTCGGCAATGCGCTCAAAGAACTCGTTCTTGGCCGTATTGTCCGGGCACAGCTCCCGATTGCTCTTGGCTAAGAGCTGGCTTTGGCGGGCCTTGAGGTCAAAGCTCTTGTCGCTCTTCTTGAGATTGATCATGGCGCGCAAGGTGATAAAGCGGTTGAGGCTGTCAACCTTGAGCACGCGTACCTTGATCTGATCTCCCACATGGAAGGTGTTCTTGATGCCCGGCACCTCAAAGCATTGGTCGCCCACATTGCGCTTGGAGAACTCGGTGTTCGGAAGTAAGCCGTCGATGTAGAAGTCGTTTAAGGTGATAAAGGCACCCATGTCGGAGACCGTGGATACGGTACCGTCGACCACCTCGCCCTCAAAGTGCTTTAAGTACTCGCACTTGAGCGAGTTGTCGACATCAAACTCGGCATCGTCCGCGGCAATCTCACGCTCCGAGCAACGCAGGCCCAAGGCCACTAAGGCCTCATGGGTGTAAAGCTGAGCGCCAATCTTGCCCCAGGAGCGCTTCTCCTGCTTTTCCAAGATGAACTTGATCACGCGGTGCAGCTGCAAGTCAGGATAGCGTCGAATCGGCGAGGTGAAGTGCGCGTAATTCTCTAAGGCAAGACCAAAGTGCCCGATATTGTCTGGGCTGTACTGGGCCTTACTCATGGCACGCAGCATTTGCAGCCCAATCACGCCCTGCACGCTCTCATCGAGCTTCTTGATCTGATCGTTGGCACGCTTAAAGTCCATGGTGCTGGGCTTCTCGCCGCCGCCTAAGTCGATGCCGTAGCGCGAGAGAATAGCGCGCAGTTTATCGAGCTTCTTCTCATTCGGGCGATCGTGAATACGATACAGGGTCTCGTACTGTAAGGTCTTGGCAAAAGTGGCGGCGCAAACATTCGCGGCGATCATGCACTCTTCGATCAGCATGTGCGCCTCGTTACGCTCTTCGGCCTCCATACCGGTGATTTCCCACTTCTCATCAAATAAGAAGTGAACCTCGGTACTCTCAATCTCAAAGACCCCGCGTTGGTCACGGGCTTTCTTTAAGACCTGATAGAGCTCATAGAGGGTCTTAACCCACGGAACGCACTCTTGGTGCTCCTCTTGGATAGCCTGACCGGTGGTGATCATCTGATGCGCTTCGGTATAGGTTAGGCGCGCATGGGAGTTCATCACGGCCGGATAGAACTGATACTTCTCAATTGCGCCCCGTGCATTGATGATCATGTCGCACACCATGCACAGGCGGTCGACCTTAGGATTTAAGGAGCAAATACCGTTGGACAATTCCTCCGGCAGCATCGGAATCACGTAGAACGGGAAGTAGACGCTGGTGGTACGCTCGTGCGCCTCGGCATCAATGGCACTGCCGGTACGCACGTAGTACGACACATCGGCAATCGCAACATAGAGGTGGAATTTATCCCCCTGCCGTTCGCAGTACACGGCGTCGTCAAAGTCCTTGGCGTCCTCACCGTCGATCGTGACTAACGGCAGCGCGCGCAGGTCAACGCGGCCCTTACGCTCAGAGGCTGCAACCTTATCGGGGATGCTCTTAATCGAGCGCTTGACCGCATCGGGCCAAGTATTCGGCAGCTCGTGCTCTAATACCGCCTTGACGATAAAGGTGTTTAGGGCGCCGGTATCATGGACCACCTCGCGCACCCGGACCACTAAGACATTAGGCGACTTGCGGGCCAAAATCTCGGCGACCACTAAATCGCCAATCTTGGTGGGCACTCCATCCTTGGTGACGCGCACGTCATAGGCTAAAAAGCCCTTTTCCCGGAAGAAAATCTGGCGATTGCTCGAGACCTCACCGGTGAGCATGGTGCGCATCTTGGTGATGGCGGTCACGTAGGCCACGCCATTGAAGGTGTTGATCACCACCGACACATCATCGCCCGGGATCACCACAAACTTACTAAAGAGCGGATATTGGCCGCTGTCGTCGTTAAAGCGCAGCTCAGTGGTGGCATGGTCAAAGACATAGGTCTTGCTGGTGATGCAGCTGACATAGCCTTGGCGCTCAGCCTTAAAGGCTGGAGCAACAAAGCCCGCGCCCATACCGATGTACTCTAAGGCGCCCTCATGCACTAACTCTTGCAAGGTCGACTCATAGTCGGCCATAGTCAGATTGCGCGTCTCGCCGTGATAGCCCACTGAGGCTAACATATAACCTAACAGCGGCATGCTGCCCTTGGCGACCGTTTCCTCAAAGCTGTAGTGCTTAGTGGCCGCGCAGACATACAGGGCGGTCTTAAAATCATCGCTTAACTTGCCTTGAGGGGCATGCGGCTGGGATAGCAGCGGCGCATAGATCTGCTCAGCATCGGGGCGGCCCGAGCCGGTCAGCACGCCCCCAGTTGGGACATTTGCTCCCTCTTGCTCTAAAGCGGCGGTCTCTAAAGCGGCCGACATCGCAGCATCATGCGCATTTAAGGCGCCGGAGACTTCCGCGCCCGCAGTGCCGGTGGCAGCACCGAAAGCAGCGTGGGCGTTATCACCTGCCGCTGCATTAGGAGCACTATTCTTAGTGCGAGCTTTCTTCGACATATTCAAATCCTTATGGCGCTAAGCCCAGCAGGTTCCAACTTACAAACACACAACTTGAACCTGTGGCCCCTCACGGGACAAGCCCCGCGCACCAGCCAAACAATTGCGCGCTCATGCGAGCACCAACCAACAGAAAGTGGCAACAGAAGACAGCTAGGAGCAACGTTGCCCGTGGCAGCAGCAAGGCAGAAGAAAGCACCACGCACGACTCAACGGGCCGAACCGGCACGATAGGAAATTGCAGGGCGCGCTTACATCTTCGCGCGTGAAATGGGCTAGTACTATTTAACAAGGTTGCAGCACTAGAACCTTACAGGTTTCCCCCACTCCCTGCCAGCTAGGTGCGGCCTTACGCCCCATCGGCAGCGACGCTGCCTCAACCTCGCGGCTCAAAAAGACCAAACCTACCGGCGAGGAACACTGCTAGCACCGAGCAAGCACCGACTCTCACAACAAGCTGCGGTACTTGCGCCCCAACTGCGCCGCTCAGCGGTGAGCAGTGGTCAAGCCAAGCTTAGACCAAGCTCAACTCAAACTGAGACGCAGCCTCAATGAAACTTAGCTCAAGCATAGCACTAAACTAGGCAAGATCCTTAGAGAAAATGCGCTAAGACGTCATTGAGCATGAGGTTACCCTGGGCTGTTAGGTCAAACCAGCTCACAAGCTGAGACTCATCCTTGCAACACTGAACTAAGCCCAGCTGCTCCAGCTGCGTAAAATCAGCGCTCAGCGGCTTCAGGCTGCGCCCGGTGCGCAGATAAAACTCGGCGGCGGACACTGGATCGGAGCGCAAGCGTAGGCGATTGAGCAAATACTCAAAAACGATCTCGCTTAGCGCTGCAACCTCATGGCCTGAACCAAATAACAGTGGCACAGTGGGCTTGAACGCCCAAACCTGCGCACGATAGGCGTCAAGCGCCTCAGGATTAGCACTACGCCAAATGGCCATCGCCCCACTCTGAGCCCCGAGCGAAGTCCTAGGCTGTGCCTCAAGCGCCGCCCCACACTGAGCCTCGCGCGCCGCCCCGAGTGACGCTCCCAGCGGCGCTCCCAGCGCCGCGGCATCCGTCGGCTTTAAGCTGATCTTTTGGTGGGCGCCCGCCCCCAAGCCCAGATAGTCGCCATAAAGCCAGTAGTTTTGGTTGTGCACACAACGCGTGGTGCCCCCTAAACTAAAGGCCGAGACCTCGTAGTGAGCAAAGCCCGCGGCCCTCAGCTGCTCAAAGCCCACAGCTTCAATGTCTGAGAGCAGCTCCTCATCGGGCAACTGCGGCGGATGCTGCCCAAAGTAAGTACCTTCCTCTAAGGTCAGCTCATACCATGACAGATGGGTGGGCTCCAATGCCAGGGCCTGTTCTACATCCCAAAACGCGCCTGCCACATCCTGCCTAGGCAGACCGTGCATCAAGTCGATATTGAAATTGCTAAAGCCCGCCTGTTTAGCCCAGCGGCACGCATCCTGGGCCTCTTGCTTGGTGTGGATACGCCCTAAGCGCTTGAGCATGACCTCATCAAAGCTCTGCACTCCAATGCTGAGGCGATTAAAGCCCGCCGCGCGCAAGGAACAGAGCTTGGCCCGGTTCACCGTACCGGGATTGGCCTCCAGCGAAATCTCCGCCGTCGGCGCCAGATAAGGACCTAACTTATCAAGCAAGCGCCCCAGCTGCGCGGGCTCACAGAGGCTGGGCGTCCCGCCCCCGACATAAACCGAGATGAACTTGCGTCCCTGCAGCAGGGGCAGTTTGTGCTCAAACTCGCGTAAGAGCAGGTCGATATAGTCCGCATCGCGCCCGGCGTCTGAGCCCAAGGGCAGTGAGGCAAAATCGCAGTACGGACACTTGCGCACGCAAAAAGGGTAATGGATGTAGAGGCTGAGCTCGTGCTGCTGGTAATAAGACTGATAATAACTACGGGCCGCGCGCACCTCAGGGGGCAATAAGGGCGCTAGGGCCGCGGGAATCTCAAGTTGCGCCGACTCAAGGGCGGGAAAGTACGTCATGACCTAGGTGAGTTAGATTTCGTGGGCGCGCTTGAGCTCCGACACCAACAGCGCTAAGGCGCGCGCGCGGTGCGAAATGGTGTTCTTAATCTGCGGGGGCAGCTGCGCAGCGGTGCAATTGCGTCCGGTGACTAAAAACAGTGGATCGTAGCCAAAGCCCCCCGAGCCTAAGGCCTTGGTGGCAATGGTGCCATCCCAGGAGCCCGTAACCACAATCGGCACGGGATCGTGCTCCGAGCGCACATAGGCTAAAGCTACATAGTAGTGAGCGGTACGCTGGGGCGCAGGGATCCCATCTAAGGCCTTTAACAGCTTGGCGTTGTTTTCTTGATCGTGACCCCACTTGCCGCAGTAACGCGCCGAGAAAATGCCGGGTGCCCCGTTTAAGGCGTCCACGCACAACCCGGAGTCATCGGCCAGGGCCGGAAGCTGCGAGTACTTTGCGGCATGCCGTGCCTTGATCAAGGCGTTTTCCATGAAGCTCAGGCCATTTTCGGCGACCTCTGGGACCTCAAATTCCTTTTGCAGGTGCAGTTCAAAGCCCAAGGGGGCCAAGATGGCACCAAATTCTTGGGCCTTTCCCATATTGCCCGATGCCAACACAATCTTCTTGGTCATATCTCACCTCATAAGCTTAACCTGCACCCCAGCGCTAGAGCGCCACCGCGCCCGCGCCTAGGCCTGCGTCAGCGCCCACGCCTAGGCCTGCGTCTACGCCGATGCCAGCGTTTGCGCCCGCGCCCGCATCTGCGCCCGCGCCTTTAGCCGCTTAACTGCGCTCATCCTACAGACCTTGCCCCTTTCGTGCAATATTCTTGATCGCTTGGTCGGCCGCTTCCTTGATGATTTCCTCATAGGAGGAACTAAAGTACGGCAGCGCATAGAGCTGCTCAACCGTGCGCTGTGAGGCAATGGCTTGCGCGAGGAAGTGCGCCAAATGCCCAGCATCATGCAGGCACATTTCCGCGCCCAGCACGATATGCGAGGCCTCATCGCAATACAAGCGCAAGATGCCACCTTCTTCGTGCGTGATACGATAGCGCCCTTCGGTCGCGCGCACCTCACTGGAGACAAAAGGATAGCCGCGCCGCGCCCGCTCCTTAACCTCTTCGTAGCTTAAGCCCACCATGGCCAGCTCTGGGTCGGTGTGCAAAATATCAAGCTTAAAGTCGGGCAAGCGCTCCATAAACTGCACCGCGCGCCCGGCTTCGGCTTGCGCCCTAAGCTCGGCCTGCAGCTCAGGTGAGAGCTGTCCGGGCACCGGGCGTGGCTCGGTGCTGCCGTGTTCGACCTTTTGAGCCCACTTTTCCAGCGTCGAGCGGCGCACCTCATACAAA
>DXIF01000162.1 GCA_019113025.1 Candidatus Anaerobiospirillum stercoravium
TGGCTGCGCGGCCTAATTTCAGCGTACGTGACAAACTTGACGGACGCGAGGCGCTTTTTAGGGGCGGCCGCAACAAAAAACCTGCTTGCCGCGGCGTGTCCCGATACGCGCCGCAACAAACAGGTTTTGGGTTTGGTCGTGCGACCTAGAGCTCTTAAGAGCTCTTAAGAGCACTCACAAGCGTTCGGGGCTAAGCCGTAGGCTGGCGCCTGGGCTTTGCGCCGACGCTTTGAGCTTAGGCACTCTTAGAGGGAGTCGGCCGAGCCTAACTCCTTGAAGGCCTCGATGACACGCTCAACCATGGTCTCTTGGCCCTTACGTAACCAAACGCGTGGGTCGTAATACTTCTTGTTAGGAGCATCAGGACCAGTTGGGTTGCCTAACTGACCTTGTAAGTAGTCACGGTTGGCCTCGTAGTAGTCCTTGATGCCGCGCCAGCAAGCCCACTGGGTGTCGGTGTCGATGTTCATCTTGATTACACCGTAGGATACCGACTCAGCGATCTCTTCCTTGCTCGAGCCCGAACCGCCGTGGAAGACTAAGTTCAGAGGCTTGTCAGCAGCTAAACCAAACTTCTCCTTGACGAACTTCTGGCTGTCACGCAGGATGGTTGGCTTGAGCTTGACGTTGCCTGGCTTGTAAACGCCGTGAACGTTACCAAACGAAGCGGCGATGGTGAAGTTTGGCGAAATCTTGATTAACTGCTCGTAAGCGTATGCTACGTCCTCTGGCTGGGTGTATAAAGCGGACTCGTCCTTGTCGGAGTTGTCAACGCCGTCTTCCTCACCACCGGTGCAGCCTAACTCGAGCTCTAAGGTCATGCCCATCTTGGACATGCGCTCTAAGTACTTGCAGCACAGAGCTACGTTGTCGTGTAAGGACTCCTCGGAGAGGTCTAACATGTGCGACGAGAACAGTGGCTTGCCGTTCTTAGCAAAGTACTCCTCACCGTAGTCTAATAAGCCGTCAACCCATGGTAACAGCTTCTTAGCGCAGTGGTCGGTGTGTAATACGACTGGTACGCCATACTCCTTGGCTACGTTGTGAACGTGTAAAGCACCGGAGATCGCACCTAAGATGGAGTTGCCTTGTGGACGCTCAACCTTTAAGCCCTTGCCCGAAATGAAGGCAGCACCGCCATTGGAGAACTGAACGATTACCGCTGAACGAGCCTTAGCTGCAGCCTCTAAGACGGAGTTGATCGAATCAGTGCCGACGCAGTTAACAGCTGGGAAAGCGTAGCCATTCTCCTTAGCTACAGCAAACAGCTTCTGAACGTCTTCGCCTACCAGAACACCAGGCTTTACAACATCTAAAATCTTAGTCATCACAAATCGCGGACACCCCCGAGTAAGCTCGGTGAGAATACGCCGCCTCCTAGCTAAAAATTGGTCGAGGATAGCCTAAGGCATCTCCCTTGAGGTCGCACCGTAAGAGCTACGACCTATATGATCCTGCGCCCTGATTGACTAAGAAAGGGGAAAACCCCTGTAAGGCAAGTCGAGGATCATCCCCTTGCCTCTTCTTGATGCCAACCATGCCGCCCAAGCGGCGAGGGGGCGCCAACGTCAGCTGTGCGCTTTTGTTGGGGACGCTCATGTGAGCGCTCACCAATTATAACCCGATTTTGCACGCCTATCAGGGGAAACCCCGCCATGGCACGCCCCAAAGCGCGAGCTCATCACAAATCGCCCCAAGTAAGCTCGCCCCTAGCGCTCGCCCAGCCCATAAATTAGCCCTTGGCGCCGATACCGCACGTCTTGCGCCGCAAGATGGCGCTGCCGTGCGCAAAAGATCGGGCCACAGCCTCAAAAAGGCCGCAAGCGGCATTTGCATGCGCAGGACTTAATTTTTGTGCCATGGGCACACCGGGCACGGGAGCACACGTATGCCCGCCGGGCATGCCGCTTGGGAGCGGTTAGGTTGGGGGCCAGCGCCGCCAAAGCGGCGCGGCCCCCAAACAAAACCGCCATCTGAGGCCTGGGCCCCAGATGGCGGGAAGCTGACCGGCTATGCCGGTCAGCTTGAGGGGAAAAGCGCGTGCGCTTATTCAGCAGTGCGCTGACTCAGCTGGACGCTTACTCAGCAGCGCGCTTCTCTAAGATCTCAACGGCTGGTAACTTCTTGCCCTCTAAGAACTCTAAGAAAGCACCGCCACCGGTCGAGATGTAGGAAATCTTGTCTTGGATGCCAAACTTCTGGATAGCAGCAATGGTGTCACCACCACCGGCAACCGAGAAAGCACCCGACTCAGCGATGGCGTGAGCCATAGCCTCGGTGCCCTTAGCGAAGCTGTCGAACTCGAAGACGCCGATTGGGCCGTTCCAAATAATGGTCTTAGCCGACTTAATGGCAGCGCAGATATTCTCAACCGACTTAGGACCCATGTCCATAACCATGTCGTCCTCAGCGATCTCGGAAACTGGCTTGATGGTAGCAGGGGTGTTGGCGTCGAACTCCTTGCCGACCACTACGTCCTCAAACTTAGGAATCGAGGTCTTGGAGGCTAAGTCCTTAGCGGTGTCAACTAAGTCAGCCTCGTATAAGGACTTACCAACCGAGTAGCCCTCAGCGGCTACGAAGGTGTTGGCAATACCACCACCAACGACTAAGTGGTCAGCAACCTTTAATAAGCTCTGTAATACTGGGAGCTTGGTCGAAACCTTGGAGCCACCAACGATAGCTAACATTGGGCGCTCTGGGTTCTCAAAGGACTTACCTAAAGCGGTTAACTCTTGGTCTAATAATAAACCAGCGCAAGCCTCAGGAGCGAACTGAGCTACACCGTAGGTGGTGCCCTGAGCGCGGTGAGCAGTACCAAAAGCGTCCATGACGAAGACGTCGCATAAAGCAGCATACTTCTTAGCTAAGGCTTCATCATTCTTCTTCTCGCCCTTGTTGAAGCGGCAGTTCTCTAAAACGACTACCTCACCCTCGTTGACCTCAACGCCGTCTAAGTAGTCCTTGACTAAGCGTACTGGGCAATCTAACAGGGTCTGCATGTGCTCAACAACTGGCTTTAAGGAGAAAGCCTCGTCGTACTCACCTTCAGTTGGACGGCCTAAGTGCGAGGTAACCATGACCTTAGCACCCTTCTCGAGGGCTAACTTAATGGTAGGTAAAGAGCTTACGATACGTACGTCAGAGGTAACCTTGCCATCCTTGACTGGTACATTTAAATCAGCACGGATGAAAACACGCTTGCCCTTCAGGTCGAGGTCGGCCATCTTCTTGACTGCTGCCATAACGATACTTCCTCAATAAATCTGTCTTGATTAGACGGTAAGCACTACATTAGAGCTTGTAGCTGCCAGCTGCTGGCGCGAAATTGTGCCGTAACGCAAACCGCACCAGGTTGGGTCAGCGTAAACCTAGAGCGGGCACGAACGCTATGCGCAAACGCTATGCGCGAACGCCCGATGCCGACGCATGGTCACGCCCGGACGCCGTGCTCTGAGCTCAGGCTGAACCTAATGTTTGACGGTCACAAAACAGTATATGCAGCCTTGGTTAAAAATCAACTAAGCGCCGTTGATTTTGTGGCATAGGCGCCGCTTAGCCTCAGCCCCGCCCTATTTCAGGCCGCCTGTTGGCAGGCCTAGTTCCGCCTCGTGCCACCAATTTCCGCCTTGTGCCGCCAATTTCCGCCTTGTGCCGCTCCCGGCGTTTTACCTTGCGTCTCTTACCTGTTGATGTTGCTGCTGCTTGGGGTTGGGCTTGAGCTTGGGCTTGGGCTTGGGCTTGG
>DXIF01000163.1 GCA_019113025.1 Candidatus Anaerobiospirillum stercoravium
TCTAGCTAGATTTAAGCACTCTAGCAAGGCTCTGGCGAAGAGTTCGATACGTAAGTATCAAAGAGCTCTTCGACAGAAAGCTGCTTTTTGGTCCAGGAGAATCCCCCGTCGTCAGACGGTGGGAGCTTCAAGCGCTGGTATCACCACTTTAGCTGTCACCTCTTGAGCGTCACCACGTGAGCATCACCTCTTGGGCCTCACCTCTTGGGCGCTCAACCATGAGCTGGGGCAGTACTTGTTGCTGGGAGAAATGAATGAAACGCCTCGTTGCGCTCGATACGGAAACCACCGGCCGCTCCAATGACGGTACGCCGGGCGATCACCGCATCATTGAAATTGGTTGCGTCGAAATTATCGACCGCAAACTCACTGGGCGTGACTTACAGCTGTACCTCGACCCAGAACGCCCCATTGATGAGGAAGCCAGCCGCGTCCACGGCATGACCTGGGATGACTTAAAGGGCAAGCCGCGCTTTCGCGACATCGCGCCGCAATTGATCGACTTTATCCGCGGCGCCGAGCTACTCATCCATAACGCCAAGTTCGATACCTCGTTCTTGGACATGGAATTTGCGCTCTTGGGAATGCACGAGCGCACCACCGACATCGCCACGGTCACCGACACCATCGACCTTGCAATCAAGCTGATGCCGGGCCACCAGGTCAACCTCGACAATCTGTGCAATATCTTAGGCGTCAGCAACAAGCACCGTACTAAGCACGGCGCCTTGCTTGATGCCCAGCTCTTAGCTGAGGTCTACTTGGCGATGACCGGCGGCCAAAAGGGCTTTGACCTCACCATCGAAAGCGCGGTGAGCGAAGGCCCGCAGTGGCAGCGCCCCCAAGGGCTCAAACTCCCAGTGATGGGAGTGGAGCGCGCGCGCCACGCGGTGCACGTCAACACCATGTTGAGCCTGGCCCAAGGGGTCAAGTTCAAGAGCGAAGGCGACACCACGCTCGCAGGCAGCAACTGGGGCCCCGAGTATGAGATGCCATTTTTAGAAAAGGGCAAGGAAGAGGACAAAAAGGACTATAAAAAGCGGCTGGCCGCGCAGCATCAGGAGATGCTAGGGCACCTCTTAAGCGCCTCAGAGCAAGAGGCTCTGACCCAAGCCATGGCCGCCGATGCCGCGGCCTATCAGGAGTGGGAAGATCGCGTCCTCGGGCGCGCCCCCAAGGCTTAGCTCAGCTCAGCTCAACGCAGCTCAGCGCAGCTTGCCCCCACAATTCACAGTTTCGGTCAGGCGCCCGCTACCGCTCGCCTGACCTTAGGTTCCACCTCACTGGAGATCACTATGGCTCAGCTTAACTTTGATGTGATGGATGATTTGATTGAGTCGCGCCGTACCCTAGACAACTTCATCGCCGCCCCTAATACCCGTGAGGTCATCTTACAGGGCTGCGACATTATGGCCGAGTCGATTAATCATGGCGGCAAGGTCATCGCCGCTGGTAACGGCGGCAGCATGTGCGACGCCATGCACTTTGCCGAGGAATTAACCGGCCGCTACCGCTTAAATCGCCCTTCCCTGCCCGCCATCTCCATTTGCGACCCTTGCCACATCACCTGCGTGGGCAACGACTATGGCTTTGACTTCATTTTCTCGCGCTTTTTAGAGGGCATGGGTCAAGAGGGCGACGTCTTCTTAGGCATCTCGACCTCGGGTAATTCGCGCAACATCATCGAAGCCTGCCGCGTCTGCAAGGAGCGCAAAATGAAGAGCATTTGCCTCTTGGGCAAAGACGGCGGCAAGTTAAAGGACATGTGCGATCTGCCGATCATCGTGCCGCACGACGGCTTTGCCGACCGCATCCAGGAGGTCCACACCACCATCATCCACATCTTTATCCGCGCCTTAGAGCAGCTGCTTACCAGTGCCCAGATGGGCCAGCGCTAAGCGCCACTGAGCGCGCCCAGCGCAAGGCGCTGCTTAACGCAGTCCCGCGCCAAAATGCGGCGCCCTTGCTCTCAGGCCCCCGTCCCGGCGCAGCGCTACACTTGCTTCCCCTTGCTCACTCTTGTTCGCCCCTATCCTAGGATGGTCCCCGCTGCCGCGCGGCACCCTAGGATGGGAGCGAGCTATTTTTAGCGCGCAAACGTTTGCACTTTTTGCGCTTTCCCTCGCAAAACATTGCGCGCCGACCGTAACCGCCGTGCCGCTTTGCTAGCGCTTTGCTATGATTGTAGCCAAGGACGGTGCCCGCGCACAGTTGATCGGCCGGTCAGTTAGTCAGCAGTCGACGTGCCGTCCTAGGTTAGATGCAAACAAGATTAAGGAGAGCGCTCTCATGGGGCAAGCACCCTATTGTGGTGGCTTTGACCTAGGGCGCGCATTGGTACGCGATGAAGATTAAGTCTACTCTTGCTGCCCTCTTGGGCAGCGCGCTGTTATTGAGCGCCAGCGCCGCCTCGGCTAACACCGAGCTGCGCGTATGGTGCTGGGATGATCACTTCAACGTCAAAGCCGCGCGCATGGCGGCTGAGCGCTATCAGGCGCAGCACCCTGAAGTCACGATCAAGGTCGATTCGATTGGCCAAATCGACATCATCCAAAAGCTCAATGCGGCCTTAGGTGCTAACAATATCCGCAGCTTGCCTGATATCGTGCTGATTGAAGACTACCGCGTCCAAAACTTCTTAGTGGGCTATCCTGACTTCTTACAGGAAGTGGGCTCTAAGATCGACACTAAGGGCACCTTTGTCGACTACAAGGTCGCCGCCTCAAGCTTCAAGGGCAAGAGCTATGGTGTGCCCTTTGACTCGGGCGTAACCGCCGCCTTCATCCGCATGGATCTGTTTGAGCAGGCGGGCTACACCATTGACGATTTCCAAGATATCACTTGGGATCAATTCATTGCGATGGGCCAGCAGGTCAAGGAAAAGACCGGCACCTACCTTATCAGCTACGACCCCAGTGACTTAGGCATTTTACGCGTCATGCTGCAATCGGCCGGGGCATGGTACACCAACGCCGATGGCACCAAGGTCACGCTCAAGGACAATGCAGCGCTCAAAGAGGGTCTGCTTTTGTTCAAGAAGATGCAGGATGCGGGGCTGCTCACCAACTACAATGGCTGGAACCAGCACTTAGCAGCGTTCCAAAACGGGCAAGTATCCGCGGTCGTCCAAGGCTGCTGGATCACCGCCTCCATTGAAGCGCAACAAGAGCAAGCCGGTAAATGGCGCGTGGTGCCAATACCTAAGCTTGCCACGGTCAAGAACGCTACTCACTACTCAAACTTAGGCGGCTCGCAGTGGTACGTCAACGCCTACTCGCAACATGCTGACGTCGCCACTGACTTCTTACGGGCGACCTTTGCCTCGGACACCGAGCTGTTAAACGAGTTAGTCACCGAGATTACCTTGGTTAACTCCCTCAAGGACACCACCAAGATCTCCAATTACAACATCGGCAATCCGTTCTTTGGCGACCAGACGATCTACAACGACTTTGCCACTTGGAGCAAAAAGATTCCAGCCATCAGCTACGGCCCACACACCTACGCCATTGAGAGCATCATGACCGAAGCGCTCCAGCGTGTCTTGTCAGGAGAAGACGTCGACACCGTCTTAGAAGACGCGCAGCTCAACGCCGAGATGCAAATCGGCCTCTAGCCGCCGCGCGGC
>DXIF01000164.1 GCA_019113025.1 Candidatus Anaerobiospirillum stercoravium
ATGTAGAGGTCGTCGCGGCTCAAGGCGCACAGGTGCTGGTCGCCTTGGCCTAGGATCATGAAGAGGGCATAGAGTAAGGAGGACTTACCCCACGCGTTCTCACCGATTAAGACGGTGGTGTCGCGCTCAAAGTTAATCGCAAGGTGGCGAATGCCCCGGAAGTTTTGGATCTCTGCGCTT
Organism: Candidatus Anaerobiospirillum stercoravium; assembly: GCA_019113025.1. Taxonomy (GTDB): domain Bacteria; phylum Pseudomonadota; class Gammaproteobacteria; order Enterobacterales; family Succinivibrionaceae; genus Anaerobiospirillum; species Anaerobiospirillum stercoravium. The sequence continues at coordinate 181 of DXIF01000164.1, forward strand.
TGTAAATACATCGCCCGTCCTCCTAACTTGCATCCTGACAATAGCCTCAAAGTACCATGGAATGAGGCGGGACGGCGCCGCCTGCGCGGGCGTTTTCCTCTTTCTTTGAGAGTGATCAAGATTGTCAGCCCCGCAGGCTAAGCTGCGGTTTTTGCCGCGGTGACAACTTACCACTTTGCGTGCTTTTGACTTTTCATGCGGCGCGTTCCGGGCTAAGATCTAAAATCGGATTTTGTTTTTTATGTGCGCCGGGGCAAGCCCTCAAGGGCCCTTAAGAGCTGGGGGGCTAACTTCGGAGCGGCTTGATGCAACATGGCTCAGAATATTCTTTTAATCGCAGGTGGCGATAGCTCCGAACATGAGATTTCCTTAATCTCAGCCCAATACCTTTTGCAAGAGTTAACGGTCAACCCCGAGTTCAATATCTACAAGGTGGTCTTGCATGAGGGCAAGTTCCAATTTGATGATGGCTCCTATGGCTACTTCACCTTAGGGCGCACTTTGGAAATGGTTGCCCCCGATGGCACCGTTTCTCGCTGCACCATCGACTGCGCCGTGCCGTGCTTGCATGGCTTCCCCGGCGAGACGGGCGATATCCAAGCGCTGTTAGAGCTGCAAGGCGTGCCTTATATCGGCTGTAAGGCCGAATCAAGCCGCATTTGCTTTAATAAGGTCACCACCAAGTTCTACTTTGATGCCTTAAAGATCGATAACACCCCATCGATCTTTGTCGCCGACGATTCTGCGGCATCGTTAAAGGCAGTGCATGAGGCCTTTGCCCGCTTTGGTCACGATGTCTATGTTAAGGCCGCAAGCCAAGGCTCCTCAATTGGTTGCTACCACATTACCGATGAAGCCTTGCTGGATCAGGCGGTCCGCGACGCCTTAGCTTTAAGCGAGCTGGTCTTGGTTGAAAAGACCATTGAGCATCGCGAGCTGGAAGTTGCTGCCTTTGAGTATGAGGGGCGTTTGGTCATCACTGAGCCGGGCGAAATCGTCATCCCGAGTGATAAGTTCTACACCTTTGACGAAAAGTACAGTAAGGATAGTGGCACCACTACCACAGTCGAGGTGGCAGGCTTAACCCCAGTGCAGCGCGACGTCATCCGCAGCATGGCGACCCGTGCTTTTAAGGGCTTAAAGCTGCGCCACTTATCGCGTATCGACTTCTTCTTAGCCACCGATGGCAGCGTGCTGTTAAATGAGATCAACACCTTCCCGGGCATGACCCCGATCTCGATGTTCCCACAACTCATGGAGCATGTAGGCGTAGCCATGAGCGACTTCTTGACCGATGCCATTCATAACGCCATCGCCGAGCAAGCTCAACGCGCCTAAGCGCTCACGCTAGGTCGCGCTACTATTTTTATCTCAAGCTCAGCCTCTTGTATTCTGAGCTTACGGCCTGCGTGCGCAGGCCCTTGTAGTTAGGAGTGTGCCTTACTATGGCTCAATCAGCTAAGCAAGACGAGCGTCTTAACTCCCCTGAGGCGCCGCAAGCTCCAGCATCACAAGAGGAAGCGGCAGCTTGCGCCGCCGCGCCGCAGGCGTGCGCCGCGGCGCAGCCGGTTAAGACTCCAGCTGCACCTACCGCTCAGGATGCCGCCGCCCCCGTGCCGCAGTCGGCTCAGCCGGAGGCGAAGCCTCAGGCAGAGGTAAAGTCGGCAGAGCCTGAGGCCGAGCTGGCAGAGTCTAAGGCGGAGTCGGCAGAGTCTAAGGCCGAGTCAGCAGCGCCCAAGGCGGAGGCGGCAGCGCCTAAGGCGGAGTCAGCAGAGTCTAAGGCGGACGCGCCGCGCGCGGATGAGCGGCAGTACCATCCGATTATTCTGAGCGATGTCTCGGCGCAGGCTTCGACCTCGTTTTGGCGCGGCTATAGCCGCTTTTGGCCGTTTTTAAAGCCATACTGGCCGATGGCGCTCTTGGGCATTATTCTCACGATACCGGTGGGCGCGCTCGATGCGGTCATCGCTTGGTTCTTAAAGCCTTTTACCGACCAAGTTATGGTCGAGCAGCAGGCAGAGTTTGCCTATTACGTGCCGCTGGTGGTGGTGGGCTTTACCTTGATCCAGGGCATCTTTATTTATGCCTCGTCGCTGGTTAATGGCTATGTGGGCGGCGCAATCAACCTTTTGATGCGCTCGCGCCTGTATCAAAAGCTCTTGACCTTCGACAGCCGCTTCTTTGATGCTAATAACTCAGGCTCCGTCATCCTGCGCTTCTTTAATGACTCGGAGACCGCCTCGTCGGGCCTGGTGCAGAACATTCGGCTGTTCTTGACCAAATTCTTCTCCTCGCTGTCCTTGGTGGGGGTACTTTTGTACAACTCGTGGGAGCTCACCATCTTTGCCGTGGGCATTGTGGGCTTCTTGATTGTGCCGATGCAGATTGTGCGCAAGCGCATCAAGAGTCTGGTAAGCCGCACTATCAATGTCTCAACCGGCATGATCACGCTCTATAACGAGACGGCGCTGGGCTCTAAAGTCATCAAGAGCTTTAACTTAAAGCAGTTTATGTACGAGCGCTTCCGCGCGCAGGCCGATTACCTCTTTAAGATGGCGCTCAAGATGATTCGCGACACCAATTGGCTGGCGCCAGTGATGCACTTGGTCAGCTCCTTGGGCGTAGCGGGCGTCTTGTACTTTGGTGTCACCCTGATTTTAAGCGGGCGCATGACCTCAGGCGAGATGGTGTCCTTTTTGGCCGCGCTCATCATGCTCTACACGCCGCTCAAAAGCATCGGTAATAACTACATTCAAGTGCAAACGGCACTCCTCGCGCTGGACCGCATCTACGACCTCTTAGACTACGAATCCTTTGAAAATGGCAAGCATGAGGGCTCGCAGGTCTTGACTGATATCAAGGACTCAATTGAGTTTGAGCATGTGGTGTTCTCCTACAATGGTGAACGCGACGTGCTCCAAGACCTGTCCTTTAAGGTCAAGGTCGGCCAAAAGGTGGCTTTAGTGGGCAACTCCGGCGGGGGCAAAACCACGGTGTGCTCGCTTATCAACCGCCTCTATGAGGTCAAGTCAGGCTCCATCAAGATCGACGGCATTGACATTCGCGACTACACTATCGAGTCGCTGCGCCGCCAGATTGCCTGCGTGTTCCAAGACAACTTCCTCTTTGCCGGGACTATCCGCCAAAACATTCTCTTTGGTAAGGAAGACGCTACTGATGAAGAGATCGCCCATGCCGTTAAGAGCGCTTACTTAGATGAGTTTGTCGCGTCCTTGCCCGACGGCCTGGACACCCAAATCGGCGAGCGCGGCGTCTCGCTCTCAGGCGGCCAAAAGCAGCGTATCGCCATTGCCCGCGCCATTATCCGCAATGCGCCCTTGGTCATCTTAGATGAGGCAACCTCGGCCTTGGATAACCGCTCAGAAAAGGTGGTGCAGCAGGCCTTAGATGAGCTGATGAAGGGCCGCACCACGCTGGTGATCGCCCATCGCCTGTCTACGATTCAAGATGCGGACACCATCATGGTGATCAACGACGGTCAAATCGTCGAGCAGGGCAATCACCAAGAACTGCTTGCCCAGGGCGGTGCCTACGCCTCCTTGTATAACACGCAATTTGCCTCCAAGCATAAGGCGCAGGCCGACGCAGAGTCTGACGCAGCCGAAGGCACTGACGAGCAGGCGAACGCGGACGCTGCGGCCGCAGCTGCCGCCGGTGATGGCACTGACGCGCAAGGCGCGGCTGGCGCTGAAGCGGCGGATGCTGGCGCGGGCGGCGCTGGGCGCAAGGATTAGGCGATGACTCTGATTTTGCCGCCTGATTTTGGCTCTACCCCCAAGACTAAATTGGTTATCCCCGAGGGCATGACGCGCTTGCTGGTGCAAGTGTGCTGCGCGCCGTGCTGCGGGGCGGTGCTTGAGTGCTTTAAGGTTCATGGGATTAACCCCACCCTGTTCTTTTATAACCCCAATATTCACCCGCGGGCCGAGTATGAAAAGCGCCGCGATGAGCTCATTGAGCTCGCGCAGCTCTTGGGCTTTGCCTATGTGGTGCCCGATTATGAGCCCCAAGGCTGGTTTGCCCAAGTTAAGGGCTTAGAGCATGAGCCCGAGCGCGGGGCACGCTGCTCAGTGTGCTTTACGCAGCGCCTGATGGCGACCGCGCGCTATGCTCAGGAGCACGGCTTTAGCCACTTCACTACGACCTTGGCGACTTCGCGTTGGAAGAATAAAAAGCAGGTTGACGTGGCCGGCCTTGCGGCGCAAGCGGCGACCGGGGTGCCTTACTGGGCTGAGGACTGGCGCAAAGAGGGGCTCGTGACTCGGCGCTATCAGCTGGTTAAGTCCTTTAACTTCTACAACCAGCTCTACTGCGGCTGCATTTTCTCACGTGATAACGGCGCTTACACCAAGGACAGCCCGACGACAGCAGGGAGCCCGTCACCTACCACGGCGGCCACGCCCGCTGCGCCAAGTCCGAACGCATCGTCGCATCCAGCATGTGCCTGCGGCGGCGGTGACGCCGCGGCCACGTCCCCTGACCCAGCCAAATGGGGCTGAACGCGGCTGAGTCGGGCCGCGTGTAGCTTAAGGCGAGGCCGTTGGCGGATGCTGCCCTCGGATAGGGCAGAACTTGGTTTGTACCCCAGCATGTTGCACTTGATGCGCGCCAGCGCCCCCGGGGATGGACGCGCTGTCACCTTTTTCTTGGCATATTTTGCGCTTTTGTCTGTGAATTAGTGTTAATGTTTACAGGCAAGTGCTTGTTGTTTGTCGCTAAAACAGAGGTTGGGCCGTCCGCGCCGGTGCCGCCGTCTGCGCCGGTGCCGCCGTCTGCGCTGGTGCCACAGGTGCCGCAGGCTCCGCCGGAGCCGCCGGTGCGCCTCAAGTGGCGCGT
>DXIF01000165.1 GCA_019113025.1 Candidatus Anaerobiospirillum stercoravium
GGCTATAATGAAACCATATTTGAACACTTGTTCAAATATTTGAAAATAAGAACTGAGGAGCCTGTTATGAAGGTACGTTGCTCGATTGAGGGTTTGGATTGCCCCCACTGCGCGCTAGAACTATCAAAAAAGATTGCCGCTCACGCTGAGATCGACGCCGCTGAAATCAACTTCCCCATGAAGTCTTTGGTGATGGAGGTGGCCGACGATGCCGATGAGGAGGTCATTGTTGCGGCCGCGCAAGGCATCGCCGATGACTTTGAGGACGGCATTGAGATCGAGCTGCGCGACTAAGCGTGGTCGGCTGCCTTTACGGGGTGCTGGTTGCCTTTACGGGGCGCAGCCAGCACTGAGCGCCGGATGCTGGGGCGGAGGCCTTGAGGTAGAGAGAGGCACCGGTGGTAGAAATTAGGCAGGAAGAATTAGGTGGAAAGAGGATGGAACGCTTATGGGCATGTTAGCTGCGATGTCGCTGCACTTAAAGCTGCGCTTGGGAGCAGGCTTAGTCACCATGCTGCTCTTGTTATCGGGGGCAATTAGCGATATCTTTGCGCAGATTGTGCTTACCGGTGTAGTGTATTTGTGGGTCTCGTATCCGGTGCTTAAGTCGGCGTGGCGCGACTTGGTGGTACGCCATCGCATGAGTGAGCAGTTTTTGATGACGGTGGCGACCTTTGGCGCCTTGGGCTTGCAAGACTTTGCTGAGGCCTTGGCGGTGATGGTCTTCTACCTCGTGGGCGATGCCTTTGAAGACTATGCGGCGCAGCGTAGTCACAATGAGATTGCCTCGCTCGTTAAGCTTAAGCCCAGCAAGGTGCGTTTGCTTCATGATGATGGCAGCGAAGAATTAGTCGCGCCGCGCAAGGTCAAGCTCGGTCAGCGCATTCGGGTGCTGGCAGGCGAAGTGGTCGCCTTGGATGGTGCGTTGGTGGGGCCGAGCGCTTCGGTTGATATGAGTGCGCTCACCGGTGAGAGTGAACCTGCGCTCTTTACGATGGGGCAAGAGGTACCATCGGGCGTCATCAATATGGGGCAAGTGATTGAGCTCACCGTGACCCGTGACAATAAGAGCAGCTCGATTACCCGCCTCATCAACTTAATTGAAGACGCAGCGGCTAATAAGTCGCGTCCCGAGGCACTGATTACGCGCTTTGCGGTCTACTACACTCCTATTGTAGTAGGCGCTGCGGTGCTCCTGACTTTAGTGGGTTTATTGCCGGGGCAAGACTTCTCTGATTGGCTCACCCGGGCCTTGGTCTTCTTGGTGGTATCGTGTCCCTGCGCCTTGGTGTTATCTGTGCCGCTTTCGTTCTTTGGGGGCCTAGGTGCCATCTCCAAGACCGGTGTTATGGTCAAGGGTTCGATTCATATCGAGGCGCTGTCCAAGCTCAAAGCGATCGCTTTAGATAAGACGGGCACCATCACTCAAGGCAAGTTTGCCGTGAGCAAGATTGAGTGCTTTGTCCCTGAGCGCTACTCAGAGCCCGAGCTGCTGTCTGCGCTCTATGCCTTGGAGCGTTTAACTACGCACCCGATTGGCATGGCCATCGTCAAGTACTGTGAAGAGCAGGGCTTGGCCCTTCCTGAGGCCACCGACGTCCAAGAAATCACCGGCTTTGGCTTGCAAGGCAAGGTCGACGGCAAACAGGTGGCGGTGGGTAAGGAGCGCCTCATTACCGATAAGCTTGGCCTGAAGCTGCCCCAGCAGGCGACGGGCTCGGCCCTTAGTGGAACTAAGGTCGTGGGCACCGAGCTCTATGTCGTGATTGACGGGGAGTTGGTGGGGCGCGTCACCCTCGCCGATAGCGTCAAGGACTCAGCTTTACCGTTCTTTGATGCGATGCATGACTTAGGCATCAAGACCTACATGATCACCGGCGACAAAAAGGAAGTGGCCGCGAGCATTGCGCAGCAATGCCATATCAGCGCCTTCTATGCTGAGCAATTGCCCGAGGATAAGCTCGATACTTTCAAGAGTATCAAGAGCAAGGACGGGGTAGTGGCTTATGTAGGCGATGGCATCAACGATGCCCCAACCTTAGCCGCCTCTGATGTCGGTATCGCTATGGGCCAATTTGGCAGTGCCGCCGCGGTTGAGGCCGCCGATGTCGTAGTCATGAACGATGATCTCACCAAGATCCCAACCACGATTAAGCTGGCGCAGCAGACCTATCATTTGGCGCAGCAAAACATGGTCTTTGTGATTGCAGTCAAGGCCTTGATTCTGCTCTTAGGTGCATTAGGTTACGCCAATATTTGGATGGCGATCTTAGGTGATGTCGGTTTATGCGTCTTGGCCGTCTTAAACGCGATGCGTCCGCTGTCGTGGGTTAAGACCAAGAGCCTCGCAGAAACCGCGGGGGCGCCGGAGTCGGCCTAATGGCCCTAGCGACCGGGGCCTGCGCCGTATCGCCGCGTGGCGTCGCGGCAGCGGTCACTTGGTCGGTCGCGGCGCCGGTCACTTGGTCGGTCACGGCGCCGGGCGCGGCTCCGGTTGTGGCTCTGGTCACGGCTCCGGTTGTGGCTCAGGTCACGGCGCTGGGCGCGGCGGTTGGGTAAAATGTTTTTTAGTTAGCTTTAACTAACTTAAGTTAGCTTGTGCTAACATACCTAGGACAGATCCTAACTTGAGAGCCAAGACCTGCAAGCGTGCCGTCTTGGCTTTTTCTTTTGCGTTATAGTTAGAAGCAAGCTCTAATTAGGGTGATGGCGCCGGTTAGGGGTAAGGCGCGGCGGGAGTATGCGTGCGGTTCATACTTTGCTTGTGGGCGCGGGATTGCGCGCTGCGCTGCTGCGGCGTCTAAGTAGGGAGAACGGTGGTAGTGGGTATGGCTAAGTCAGTGCTCAAGGCGGTATCCGAGGCGATGCCGCTTAGTAGCGCCAAGGATATTAAGCTGCAGCGCCAAAATTTTAGCGTGAGCGGCATGTCGTGCGCCGCCTGTAAGGCGCGCATTGAGCGCGCGGTGATGAAGGTGCCGGGCGTCATCTCGGTCTCGGTGCAGCTGCTGCAAAACGTCATGGTGGTGATTTTCGATGAGCGTAAGTGTGCGGCAGCCACCATTATTGCGGCGGTCGAGCGCGCAGGTTATGGCGCGAGCGCGGTCGCGACCACGCAGCACGTGATGCAAGCTGACGACAGCGAGGTCAGCACCCGCTACAAAAAGCTCTGGGGCTCGGTCATTGTGACCGTACTCATCATGCTCTTGTCGATGGGGCCGATGGTGGGGATCAATCTCGTGCCGTGGGCCGAAACTAATGCCTACAGCCAGCTGGGCCTGTGCTTAATGGTGATTGCCCTTAACTCCCACTACTTCTCCAGCGGCTTTAAAGCCTTGCTACACTTGGGGCCCAATATGGACTCGCTGGTGGCAGTGGGCGCAGGCGCCTCGTTTGTGGCCAGTGCCTTAAGCGTTATGGCCATTACCCCCGAGGAAAGCTCCTTAACGCTACATCACAATCACTACCTCTATTTTGAGTCGGTTGCGACCATCTTGACCTTGGTGAGCGTGGGCAAGTTCTTAGAGTCCAAGGCCAAGCTCAAGGCGATTAACGCGCTCTCCGCGCTCTATGACCTCGCCCCCGAGACGGTGACGGTACGTCGGCTCAAGGCTCATCCGAGTAATAAGGATAGTAAGGGTCATAAGAGTAAGTCCGACCCCCAATGGGAAGAGGTCAGCGTGCCCTTAGAGCTGGTAGCGGTGGGCGATGAGGTGGTGCTGCGCTCAGGCGAGCGCGTCGGGGTTGAGGGCGTGGTGATTGAAGGTAGCGGCTACTTTGATGAGAGCGCGCTCACTGGTGAGGCTGCCGAGGTTAAAAAAGAGGTCGGCGCTCAAGTGCTCAGCGCGACTTATCTGCGCCACGGCTATGTGGTGTTCAAGGTCGAGCGGGTGGGCGCAGACACTACGCTCGCGCAAATCATTGCCTTGGTCGATGAGGCCAATAGCCAAAAGGCCCCGATCGCGCGGCTTGCTGACAAAGTCTCCTTTTACTTTGTGCCCGCGGTTATCGCCCTCGCGCTCGTCACCGGCGGTATTTGGCTGTTGTTAGGCGCCACTCCCACCCAGGCGCTGACCTTTGCGGTATCGGTTTTGGTGGTGTCGTGTCCGTGCGCCTTGGGTCTGGCTACTCCAACTGCGATCATGGTCGCCACCGGACGGGCGGCTGCCTTAGGGGTACTGTTTAAGAGCCCGGAGGCCTTAGAAAAGCTTGCGGCGGTTGATACCATGGTCTTGGATAAGACCGGTACCATCACCGTAGGCAAGATGCAGGTGGTGACCGCGGAGCTTACGCCCGGTCTATCACCAGAGCGTGTCCTGTCCATAGCAGCTGCTTTAGAGGGGCGCAGCGAGCACCCCATTGCTGCGGCTGTGGTCAGCTACTGCAGCGCGCGTTTAGGCTCCTGCCCAGCGCTTGAGTTAACTGACTTTAAGACTTTGCAAGGTCTGGGCGTGAGCGCGGTGGTCGACGGTACGACCTATTTCTTAGGCAGTGCCCGCCTGGTAACTCAAGTAATGGGGAGCGAGCCGATTGCCTCCGAGTCTTCAGCGCGCTTGACTTCGGTCTACTTGTTTAGCGCCTCTGAGGTCTTAGCTCAGTTTGCTTTGGGCGATGAGCTCAAGCCCGGCGCGGCGCAGATGGTGGCAGAGCTCAAGGCCCTGGGGGTGAGCCCGGTCTTGCTTTCGGGGGATCAAAACTCTGTGGTTGCAGCGGTCGCCCAAGAGGTTGGCATCGCGGCTTATCGGGGGCAATGCTTACCCCAGCATAAGAGTGAGTGCCTGAATGCTTTGCGTGCCCAGCAGGATGGGCGCCATGTGGCGATGATGGGGGATGGCATCAACGATGCCCCGGCGCTGGCTTGCGCTGAGGTCGGCATCTCGCTCTCGGGCTCAACCGATATTGCCAAGTCCTGTGCCGACGTGGTGCTGATGCAAGATAAGCTGGAGCGCTTAGTCGAGGCGGTGCAGCTGGCGCGCCTGACTTTGCGTAATATCAAAGAGAATTTGTTCTGGGCTTTTTGCTACAACGTAGTCTGCATTCCGCTGGCAGCCGGCGTGCTCTATCCGGCCTTAGGCTTAGAGCTCACCCCAATGATTGCGGCCTTGCTCATGAGCTTAAGCTCGCTGTGCGTGGTCAGCAACGCGCTGCGTTTGCGCACCCTGAGCCTAAAGGTCACGGCTAAGGCCGAAGCCAGTGAGGAGCAGGCGCTGCAGACGGCGCTGGAGCAGCTGCACTTGAGCCCAGGAACCGCCCAGATTGCTCCTATTTCCAGTAATATGCCTAGCCCTAAGGAGGCTCAGATGAGAAAAGAGTTACAAGTAGCCGGTATGAGCTGCCAACACTGCGTGCGCAGCGTCAAGAAGGCCTTAAGTCAGTTAGAGGGGGTCACTGAGGTCGAGGTGACCTTAGAGACCGGTTTGGTTGTCGTAATCGGCTCTGATAAGATGCCGGACAATGCGGCCTTTAAGGCGGCAATCGAGGATGAAGGCTTTGAGCTCAAGGCCATCAGTTAAGCAAGACATTGCCCAGAGGTGATAATGGTTTTCCAGATTTTTACCACGCCAGACTTAATGCGTCCAGGTATCGGTGCGCAGATCAAAAAGGCCCTCCAGACGATACCGGGCGTGACCAAGGTCAGCGTCAATAGCCGTAAGTGTTCCATCGAGGTCGAGGGCGATTATGCCGAGGGCGCACCGGAGGCTAAGCTTGTGGCGCTCGATGTCAATATTGCGTGCGCTACGCCGTACATGAACGTGGACGTGAATGAGATCTTCGGTCAGAAGTAGTAAGCGGGCTCGCTAGCTTATGCTTGGCCGCGCGCCTGAGCGCTAATCGAGGGTCTTGACCCAGTTGCCCCATTTGAGGCGCGCCAGGAAGAAGCAGCCGCGCAAGCACAGCTCAATACACATCGCGGTCCAGACACCGGCTAAGCCGTAGTGCTGGGCAAGGGCATAGGCTAAGCCCAAACGGATGAGCCACATCGAGCCTAAGTTGATGAGACTTGGGATTAAGGTGTCACCGGCGCCGACGCAGATGCCGTAGCCCACGATCGCGACCGCAAAGAGCGGCTCGGCAAAGGCCTCGATGCGCAGGGCTTGCACCGCTAATTCTTGTACCTCGACGCTCGGGCTCATCAAGGACATGACCCATGGTGAGAAGACGTACATTAAAAAGCCCATCAAGGCCATGATGGCTGCGCCTAGACACAGGGTGATGACCGCAAAGCGGCGGGTGAGGTCAAAGCGGCGCGCGCCAATCGACTGGCCGACCAAGGTGGTGGCGGCGTCGCCAATACCAAAGCCCGGCATATAGCACAGCGCCTCGATGGTGATGGCAAAGGAGTGCGCGGCAATCGACATATTGCCCAGTGGCGCCACAATCATGGTCGAGACGATTTGCGCCGAGCTAATCATGACTTGTTGTCCGGTAATGGGCAGCGAGATGCGCAGGGCGCGCCGTACCACTTGCCAGGTCGGGACAAAGGCTTTAAGGCTGAGGGGGTCGAGGGTGAAGGCCAAGGAGCGTGACTTAAAGCACAGGCAATAGGTCATGATGAGGCCGGTGACCGCCGCGGCGCCCGCCGTGCCTAAGGCCGCACCGGTGACGCCTAATCCGGCGCCATAGACGTCGATGGTGCCGATGATAGGATAAGTCACGCTGCGGCTCGGGAAAATCAGGAAGAAGTTGAAGACCACGTCAAGGATGCACATCAAGACGTTGAGCAGGGAGGGCAGCAGCATGTTCCCGGAGCAGCGCAGCATCGCCGCGGACAGGTAGTTGAACATGAAGAAAGGTAGGCCCGCCATGAAGACCATAAAGTAGCTGCTGGCATCAGCGGCAATGAGCTCGACTTCGTTACTGCCTAACCAATAGGGCAAGACGGGGCTGATGGCACAGCCTAAGGCGGCGACTAAGGCCGCAAAGCCCAGCATGACGACATAGGCTTGGCGCAAGACCGCACGCGCTGCGACCTCATCGCGGGCGCCCAATAAATGCGCGACTTGCACCGAGTAGCCCGAGACTGAGCTTAAGCAAATGCCGGTAAAGAGCCATAGCGGTGCCATCATCAGACCAATGGCCGCCGAGGCGAGCGCGCCTAAGCTTCCGACCATGGCCGCGTCGATATACTGCATGCAAATCGAGGAGAGCTGCGCCATAATGGCAGGCGCACTTAAGCTCATGGTCAAGGAGATCTGCTCTTTGAGCGTCATCTCGCGGTTGACCTTTTCGCTTAGCGACTCTTTGACTTTGCGGACCGTAAGCTCAGCCATTTGGGGTATTCCTCATCTGTGGGGGCAAGCGGCGCTCAACTGAGATGCCACTGCCCAAGCGGCGCCCAGATTATACGGCTTTGCACCAGCTTTGTGCCGGGCTTTAAACAACGACTTGGAGTGCAAGCGAGAATGCCTTGCTCTGGTATGTCAGTTTCTGGACTACAATAGGCCGATTCCTTGGGCCTAAGCGGTGCGCCTAGTTTCATTTGCAAAATCTTTGCAGCGCTAGCGTTACCGTGGGCTAACTGGGCTACAATTGGAACCCGGCTTTGGGGCTTAGCGTGCCTGTCATCTGACCTGCGGCAAGCTTGCTCGTTTGCTTGCTTGCTTGCTTGCGCCGCCATTTGAGGTTGCACCACCAACAGAGTAAATCTGACGAGGTTTTGTTATGTGGGATTACACGGACAAAGTAAAAGACCATTTCCTCCATCCACGCAATGCACGCGTCATCGAAGACGCTAATGCTGTTGGTGATGTGGGCTCCATCATCTGTGGTGACGCCCTGCGCTTGATGCTCAAGATCAACCCAACCACCGATATTATTGAAGATGCCGCCTTCCAGACCTACGGCTGCGGTAGCGCCATTGCCTCGTCCTCGGCTTTAACCGAGATGATCAAGGGTAAGAGCTTAGCTGAGGCTGAGAAGATCACCAATCAAGAGATTGCCGATTACTTAGGCGGTCTGCCGCCGGAGAAGATGCACTGCTCGGTGATGGGCCGTGAAGCCTTAGATGCCGCGATCGCTAACTACCATGGCCAAAGCTATGAGAACAGCCATGATGATGGCGAGATCGTCTGTCACTGCTTTGGCGTGGGCATCAACAAGATCAAGAAGGTGGTGTGGGAAAACCACTTAACCACGGTCGAGGAAGTTACCAATTACACCAAAGCAGGTGGTGGTTGCCAGTCGTGCCATATGCGCATCGAGGAAATCATCGATGAGGTGTGGGTCGACTTAGAGCGCTGCGGCGTGCCGCGTCCGGGCTTTGCCCCAACCCCAATTGCCGGCATCAAGATCGCGACCACGACCGAGCGCTCAGGCCAGGAGGCCTCAGGTGCGGCCACCATGGACAGCGCCACTGAGCACAGCAAGTACTATGTGCCGGTGAGCGCGGTGATTAAGGAGCTTAACGCGGGCTTCTCCGATGGCTCGCAGATTGAGTTGACTCAGATTGCCGATAAGACCATTCAGCTCAAGTTCAGTGGCAATATCGCCGCTGGTATGATGCACGACATGACCTTAAACTTCTTTACCACCAAGTTAGGCGAGGCCTTAGGGGAAGAGGTCAAGGACTTGACCATCAAGGCTTAAACGCCATGCCTAGGCTTTAGCCTGGGCTTTAGGCTCAGCCTAGGCTTTAGGCCCAGTAAGTCAAGCCGTGGCCGTCGGCCACTCAAGCAAGCTTACCTGCAACCTGCTGCGCCCCTGCGGGGGCGCTGGGGGAGCTGGAATCGGATGTGAGGATGCAATGGATACTAACAACTTAGGCGCAGGCTCGGGCATTTACCTTGATAATAATGCCACCACCATGATCGATCCCAAGGTGGTCGAGGCCATGATGCCGTACTTTACCACCTACTATGGCAATGCCTCGTCGCAGCACGGCTTTGGCGTGCCGGTGGAAAAGGCGATTGCCCGCGCCCGCGAGCAGGTAGCCGATTTAATCGGGGCGCAGTATCCAGATGAAATCATCTTTACCTCGTGCGCCTCGGAGTCGGACAACACCGCGCTGTGGACGGCGCTGTGGACGCAAAAGAATAAGGATGAGATTGTTACCTCGCGTCTGGAGCACCCCGCCATTATTGACACCTGCTCGTTTTTAGAGGCCCGTGGGGTCAAGGTCAAGTACCTGCACGCCGACAGCAAGGGCGATTTAAACGCGGATGAGTTTAAGAGCTTGCTTAGTGAGCGCACCGCGCTTGCCTCCATCATGTGGGCCAACAATGAGACCGGTAATATCTACGATGTGCCCGGTTTATCGGAAATTGCGGCCGAACAGGGCGTCTTATTCCACTCCGATGCAGTGCAAGCGGTCGGCAAGATTCCGGTTGATGTCAAGAGCACCCAAGTACGCATGCTCTCGTTCTCAGGGCACAAGATTCATGCTCCTAAGGGCATTGGTGTACTCTATGTGCGTCGTGGTACCCGCTTCTTACCATACTTACACGGTGGTCACCAAGAGCGCGGCCGTCGTGCGGGCACCGAGAATGTGCCATACATTGTCGGTTTAGGCGTGGCCTGTGAGCTCGCCAAGGCCCACTTAGATGAGCTCAATACCCGGGTTAAGGCCCTGCGCGACAAGCTCCAAGAGGGCATCGTCAAGAGCATTCCTGAGGTCATCGTCATGGGCGATCAAGGCCAGCGCACCCCTAATACCTTAAACGTCGGCTTTAAGTTCGTCGAAGGCGAGGCCATCTTGCTCATGTTAAATGAGTACGGCATTGCGGCATCTTCAGGCTCAGCTTGCTCCTCAGAGAGTCTTGAGCCATCGCATGTCATGCAAGCGATGGGCATTCCATTTAGCGCTGCCCACGGCACCATTCGTTTCTCGCTGTCGCGCTTTACCACCGAGGCCGAGATCAATAAGACCTTAGAGGTGTTGCCGGGCGTGATTGCGCAGCTGCGTAAGCTCTCGCCTTACTGGAACGAGAACAAGCCCCAGCTTAAGAACGTCGACCACGTGTTCGATCCAGATTCGCAGGAGCGCCGCGCCTAACGCGCACTCCGCACGCCCCGCGCCTCCAGTGCACTCCGCGCGCGTAACGTCGCGCCGCCCACGTTGTCCATGCTTACTCGCGCTGCCAGTGCAGCAGCAGCCTGTCGGCGCGTTGCCCCGCGCCGCTGCTGAGGCTGCAAGCGCGCGCTGCTTGCGCGCAAACGTTTACAAAACGCGGGTGGCTGCAAGCGTTTGCGCTCAATTGGGGCAGTGTGATGAATATCACACTATACCCCTTTAGATTTGAACGCTAATGGATGACAATAAGGGCATAAGCATGTGAGCGCTAGGATGTGCCAACCAGCACATTTTGGCCGAGAAGCCTTATCCTTCGGGATAGGGCTTTTTTAGTCCCTAAAGTTTGGGGCACAATAGTCTCAAGGGGAGCGCGCCGCTGCTGCCGGGCAAGCCCAAAAGGGATAAGGTCAAGGCCCGAAGGCCCAGGCCCGGCCCGGGCGGTTGTGCTAGCGTAAGCGCTTGAGATGATGCGCCTATGTGCGCAGCTGTGCAGCGGCACTGGGGCGTGTGCGTCTGCGCTGGAACGGGCGCACGGGGTGCCAGAGCTTGAGTGAGGATGGTGTCATGGTTGATTTCACCTCCATGGTCGGAGGCGGTATCGCGCAGCTCTTGCCTTATCGCATGGGCAAGCCGCTGGAGCTTATGCAAGTGCAGCTTAAAGCGCCGCACCTGATGCGATTGAACGCCGGTGAAAGCCCCTATGGCGTGAGCCGTAAGGTGCGCGAGGTTTTGGGGCGCGCCGAGGAGCTCGTAGCGCGCTACCCTGACAGCGGGTGCTATTACTTAAAGGACGCCTTAAAGCGCCTGTGTGGCTATGAGCTCAACCATATCACGGTGGGGGCAGACAGCGCCGAGCTTATCTCTTTGTTGTGCCGCGCCTTGGTGACGCCGCAGGTTAATGTCATCATTCCGCAGCTGTCCTCGCTTACGCTCGATCGCGCCGCGACCATCGCCGGGGCGGCGATTATCCCAACCAGCATCATGGATGATTGGACCCCGGACTTTGATGCGATTTTAGACGCGCTCAATGAGCGCACGCGCATGATTATGCTGGCCAATCCCTCCATTCCCATTGGCGCCTTTGCCCTCAAGTCGCGGGTTACTGACTTCTTAAGCCAAGTGCCTGAAGACGTGATCGTGGTGATCGATGAGGCGCTCAGTGACTACTTGGGGCAGGGCTATGAAGACTTTTACTCGCTTCTGAGTCTCTACCCGAACTTAGTCTTGCTGCGCTCCTTTTCCCATGCCTATGGACTGGCGGGCCTCCGCATTGGCTATATGCTCAGCCATGAGCAAATTTGCGGTATCTGCAATGTGTTGCGTGACCCCTACAATGTCTCCACTTTGGCGCAAGAGTGCGCGATCGCCGCCTTGCACGATAAGACCTTTGTCACCTATGTGGTCAAGCAAACTGGCGTGCAGCGGCGCCGCTACCGTGACTTTTGCGCCAAGTACGGTTTTGCCTTGATTGATACCCGCACCTGCTCGGTGACCATCGACTTTGGCGCCAACGCCGAGCGCTATTACCAAGAGCTGCTGCGCCAGGGCATCTTTACCCGGCCTTTGAGCTATTTAGGCCTCAACAGCTTACTTAACATCACCTTAGGGACCCCAGAAGAGAATAGCTTAGTCTTAAAGACGCTGGAGACGATGGCCCTGTCTGATGCTTACGTCTTAAGCCGGGTCGCACGCACCCCGCGCTCTTCGTTGCATTGACCCCGCGCCCCAAGTTTGCGGGCGTATGGTTGGCCGCAAGATGTGCCAAGAGCAAGATTTGCATAAAGCAAGATTTGCAGAGAGATTGTCATGATCAATTTAGCCTTTGACTTACCAGATTTACCCTTAGGCCCGATTGCCGCCGTGGACGGGGAAGTGCACTTAGTGGGCTCCAAGAGCCTGACCAATCGCGCCTTGCTGTTAAGCGCTTTAAGTCAGGGGCGTACGACCTTGACCAATATCCTGCGCTCAGATGACTCCAAGGTCATGCTCGAGGCCTTACGTCAGTTGGGGGTTAAGGTCACAGAAGATCCGGCCGACCCCACCACGGTCACCATTGAAGGCGTGGGCGGGCCCTTTGCCACGGCAGCGTCTCCTGCGGCGCCAATTAAGCTCTTTTTAGGCAATGCCGGAACGGCGATGCGCCCGCTGTGTGCGGCGCTGGCCTTATCTTGCGGCACCTTTGAGCTCACCGGTGAGCCGCGCATGTATGAGCGTCCCATTGGCATCTTGGTTGAGGCCTTACGCACCTTAGGTGCTCAGGTTGAGTACCTCGGCACTGAGGGCTATCCGCCCCTGCGCATCACGGGGATAGGGCAACCAGGCGTAAGCGCCGCTGCGACAGCTGGAACCGTAGGGGCCGCGGGCCAGGCGCCTGCAACCGTGGCGGTGGCGGGCAACACTTCTTCGCAATTTATCACGGCACTGTTGATGGTCGGCGCGCTGCTTCCAAGTGGTCTTAAGCTTCAGGTGCAGGGCGAGCTTATCTCCAAGCCGTACGTTGCCATGACCTGTGCTTTGCTGCAGCGCTTTGGCGTCAGTGTGGTCAACCATGATTTTGCGTCCTTTGAGCTGGCGCCACAACAACTCAAAAGCCCGGGCTCGTACTTAGTTGAGGGGGACGCCAGCGGCGCGACTTATTTCCTCGCGGCGGCGGCGATTGCAGGTTCCGTCACGGTTAAGGGCGTGGGCGCCGGGTCGCTGCAAGGCGATGCTCACTTTATTGAGGTTTTAGCGCAGATGGGCGCGCACACCGAGATTGGCCCTGATTACCTCAAGGTCAGCCAAGGACCCCTTCAAGGCATTGATTTGGACTTAAACGATATGCCTGACGCCGCCATGACCTTGGTGCCGATGGCGCTCTTTACCTCAGGTCCCATTGCCATTCGCAATATTGGTAGCTGGCGCGTCAAGGAAACCGACCGTATCGCGGCCTTAGCCTGTGAGATGCGCAAGCTCGGCTGTGTGGTTGAGGAAGGGGCAGACTACATCGTGGTGGATGGCAATACTGATGCGTGCCGTCAGATTTGTAGTGACTTGAGCCGCACCATTGCCTTTGACACCTACAACGACCACCGTATGGCGATGGCCTTGTCCTTGGTGGCCTTGGCCCGCCCGGTCATCATCAACGACTATCGCTGCTGCGCTAAGACCTTTCCGGACTACTTCGAGCGTTTTGCGGCTTTAGCTCAACCAAGAACCGAGTAGGAGCGCGCGGTGCGGGCGGTTACTTACGAGCGCGCGTTTAACCCTGCGCCCCTTTACGCAGCGGGATGTCCCGGCAATTCTTGCGCTGTTTTCCGATCCGGTGGTCAACACCTTTTTGCCGTGGTATCCGCTCAAAAGTACAGCTGAGGCGCAGACCTTTTACCAAGAACGCTTGCGGGGGCCGTATTGCTGGGCAATTTGCCTTCAGGACCGCCTTAGGGGCACGGATGTGCCGCGGGGCTACATTAAAGTCAGTCCCCAAGCGCCTTACGACTTGGGCTATGCCCTAGGTCAAGACTATGGGCATCAGGGCCTGACCACAGAGGCGGGGACGGCGATCCTAGCGTATGTGCAGCAGGCAGGCTTGCCCTATGTCACCGCGACTCATGACCGGGACAATCCGCGCTCGGGGCAGGTGCTGCAGCGCTTGGGAATGCAGTATTGCTACTCCTACCGTGAGCAGTGGCAGTCCAAAAACATCGCGGTGATCTTTCGGCTCTATCAGCTCAACTTCAGCGCGCCTGAGGACTTCGGGTATCGGGGCTATTGGGAGCGCTATGCCGAGCACGGGGTCGAAGGGCTCTAATGCTCTAAGCTGGTGCACTATGGTGG
>DXIF01000166.1 GCA_019113025.1 Candidatus Anaerobiospirillum stercoravium
GCCCCTGAAGCTGCCCCGCCGCCGCGCGGCATCAGATGCTCCGGCGCGCTTGCTCCTTGCGCCTGCCAAGCCTGATAGGCCAAATGATTGGCGCTTCGCGGCGAGCGCACCACGTGCGGCGCGTGCGCGCCCCCTAAAGCCACAAAATCGGAGCTCTTCCCGCCCCAAGCTGATACTGCGGCGCCCGCGCCCCCGGCGCGCGCCAAAACTTGCGCTGCACCTAAGGTCTGAGGCGCTGGTAAGTCATCAAAGAGCGACAGTTCATCGTCTAAGACCTCAAGCTGCGCCCCCCGCTCCAGCCCAAAGCGCTGAGCATAGTCTGCACTAACCGCGGCGCTATCTGAGCCAAATTGCTCCTGCATCGCGTGCTCCAAGGCCGCAGCAGAAGAGGTAAGTTCGGCCCCCGACTCAGCGACAGCGGCCAAGTCTGAGGACAATTCAGATGCACTCTGAGCCGCATCCGCCGTATCTTGCGGCGGCAGGGGCAAGTCCCCGCTGTTTAAATACTGCTGCACCATGTGCTCAACCAGCACCACCAGGGCCGCATTGTCCTTAGGCTGCTCGCTGTGCTCGACCTTAAAGCCCGCCAGCTTGAGTTCAGCGGCGGCCACGCTCAAGGTCAAATCGACCAAGCTCTGAACGTACTTAGGATTGGTCGCCGCCAATTGGGCATAGGCGTGCCCCGCCTGCAAGGCGGTGCCCGCACGCTGGCGCTGCGCGCGCAGCTTGGCCACCAAGTCCTCTTGCTGCGCTAATTGGCGTGCAATGCTATCGTAACTGACTTGAGTCAGCTCCAAGGACGCAAAGGTGGGATCTGAATGCACCAAGCAATACAGGGTCCGCGCCATTATGCGTAAGGCGAGAATATTGTTGAGCACCGCTTGGCGCGAGCTGTCATCCTTGAGCAAACGCCACGTTGTTTGCGCACTTGCGCCTTGATCTTGGCTCGTAAAGAGCACCAAGTTGAGCATAATAAGCTCAAAGAATTGCTCCGGAATCGCACTGAGCTTAGGCCCAAAGTGGGACACCACGCGGGTTAAGAACAGATTGAAGGCATAAGGATTTAAGCGCGCCACCGCCAAGTAGAAGTGCTCGAGATTAACGTGTTCCTCAGGGTGCGCTAAGTAGCGGTCAAAGTAGACCAAGCCGTGATAGAAGGCCGCCGGGATCAGATCTAAGCTCTGCTGGGCGGTGAGGTTGTAGTGCATCAGCGCCAACAGCTGCTGAGCGCTGCGCTCCTCACTTGATCCTGAGGGCGCGGGAGCAAAGAGCGGACGCAACACCAGCTCATAGCATAAGACCTGCTTTAAGCGCTCGCTTTGCTTCAATGGGCTTTGCACAAAGAGCTTTAAGTTGTAGCCATAATCCTGATTTAAGTCAGGATAAGCTGCATCAAGATTATCTGATGTAATCGCGCCTTGATTGCTCCAGACCAAGTAGCTATGGTGCAAGAAGCTAAGCTCATCCCAGACCCACGGTACTACGTGAAAGTGCTCCAATGCACCCAGCGTCGTGGCGTATTGCTGCACCTCAAACTCGCCTAAGTTAACCCAACGGGCTAAGGCCACCTCATTGTCATGCACGGCATTAATGGTGTGCTCGAAATTAAGCCCCATTGCGGTGCCGACCCACTCGTACTTAAATTCAGTGGGGTCGACTAAGGACGGATCAAGGTTACGGCGCGCAGCGGTTCCGACCACCACGGTCGGCTTTTGCTTAGCCACCGAGAGCTTGCGGCGCACCCCACGCTTCTTGTCATGTAGATCTAAATTTTGCTGGGCCTGCAGCTCTTGCTCATAGCGCTCACCAATGGCGACGACATAAGCCTCATAGAGGCTATTTTTAGCCTGCTGCAGCTGCTCGCGGCAGCCCTCAACCGACAGGGGCTCGTGCACCAAGGTATTAATTTGCGCCGCCAAATCCCCAGGCTGAATCTCACCGCTTGAAGCCCCCGCTACCGCAACCTGCATTTTAGGATCAAGCCCCGGCAGCGCCAGCTCATAGCCGTTAAAATAGCAGCTGAGCTTAGTCTTGCTAAAGTCAGGCAGCATCAGGCGCACCCGCTCATCGTCCTTGAGCTCGGCGGCAAGGCGCGCTAACTGAGGGCCCACGTCCGGATCGCTTGTGCCCAACACGCGCTCAACTTGCGCCAGCACCGACGGGGCAAAGCCCGTGCGCACGCCCTTGACCATCATCAAGGCGGCCACTTGCTCAGAGTCGACCTCTTCAGGCAGCGCGCCCTGCAAATCCTCGTAATAGCGCGCAGGTGCAACGCACGCCCCATCAGGCGTGGCCCCATCAAGTACCGCCCCATCAGGCGCGGCGCCATCAAGTTCCGCGGCAGCAGGCATGGTCCCATCAGGCGCGGCGCCCTTGAGCGTCCCAGTAGCGCGCGCAGCGCCCTCAGGTGCGGCGCCATCAAGCGCGCCCTCCTCGAGCGTAGCGATATATTGCTCGTAATTAAAGCCCAAGTCATCGGCCCCCGCCACCGGCGGCTCATCAGTCGCGTGCGTCGCAGCCTCCGCTTCAGCTCCCGCATTTGGCTCGGCCGTCACATTCTTTTTGGCCGCGGCGGCGGCGCGCACCGCCTCAGCAATGACCTTAGCGGCCTCCGATACTACCGGCTGCGCGGCGTCCTCTGCTGCGCTGCGCTTGCGCTTCTTATTGCGGCTTTTTTGCTGCGCTGCCAGGGCCGCGGCCAAGGTTGCAGCCGCTTCGGCCTCTTTTTGCGCTTGAGCGGCGTCTTCGCGTCGTTGCTCTTCATCAAATTGCTGCTTGGCCGCTTGCAGCTTATGGGCTAAGCCCACCTGGTGCGGGTTCTCCCACGAAAAAGTGGTACCGGTCTTGGCCTCAATGGCCTTAATCATGGGACCTTGCTGCAATTGCGCTAGGTTGTCATGCGCCGCGCGCAACGGCTCGAGCACGCGCTCCAAGCGCTGCTCTAAGCGGCGTTGCCGCTGATTGGCGTTGATTTCCGAAAGTAAGCGCAACGAGAGCGGACGGCGCGGCGCTTCCTCCACTTCCACTACAGAGTGGAAAATGCGCGGACAAGCATCACGATAATCGGATGCTAATTCTTGCAGATATGGGAAGTCATCGGGAATCTTGATCGCTTGACGCGACGGCGCAATGGTGCGCGCCACGATGTCAAGCGCGGTCGAGTGCTCAGCGTCGGGGAGCTTGGGCAAGACCAGCTTGGGGTCGGAATAATCGTAATGATACGAACCGATATCGCAGGCATAAGAGTACAGCGTGCGCACATAGCGCATGCCATCGTGCGGCAGGGGGTGCTGATCTAAGATAGTCTGCAACACCGAGCGTTGATTGGCATCGAGGCTGCGCACTTGGGCCGCGCCCAAGTACTCAAAAACGCGCAGCATGATGTTGTAATTGGAGAGCTTTTCCTTAGCCCGGGCAATGATCTCCAGCTCACCATTGGTGTGGCGCGCCTTGCGCTGCGTCACCAAGCGCTGCAGGGTCGCGATATCCTCATCGCTGGTGATATCAGGGCGTTTAAGCAGATAAACCGTCTGGTAAATCGAGAGGTTGGCCGGCACGGAAATGGGCACGACGCTAATGCCCGAGCGCTCTAAAATGCGCACCACCTTATACCAGTGCTCGCTTTTGATGATGCCCTCAGGCTCAACAAAGTACGACGACGGCAGCTCAAGGCGCATATCGGCAAAGAGTTGTTGCACTTCAATCGGGTAGATACCGCGGTGCAGGGCGACATCGCACACCCCCGCCAAGGCACGCGTAAAGGTAACAGGCAACGGCTCCTTGCGGTTGATAAGCGCAACGATATTGTCTAACGCGTACTGCATGTATCCCTGACCTCCCCACAACAACCAAGACCACAGCAACCGCTCTCAAGCAGCTGCCCCAGCTCAGCCCAGCCTCCAGCAACAACCGCCACTTGCCGCCGCTTACCGCGCGCCCTTGCTGAACTCAGCAACCGAGCTCAGCAAGCGAACTTAGAGACCGAGCTCAAGCGCCACCTTGCCCCTTGCTCAGCACTCCGGCGCCACACTCACGGTGCTAGGTTCAAGGTGCAAAGCTCAAAGTGCATGGTGCAAAGCCCAAGCCGCGCGTAGTGACGTCGGCCGCGCTACCGCGGGCCGGAAAGCCCAGTTTAACGCATTTTACCCGCTCATACCATGCGGCGCGGACTCGTGCGTCCCCATGAAGGCGCAAGCTAAAGACCGGCCCGACACTTTGCGCTTAGCTGGCACCATGCAGCCGTGATTTAAGCTTACCTTGGGGCGGAGCACGCTCCCCTCAACGCAACTGGGATACTAGTACGCAAGTTGCAAAACTGTTGCTCAGTTCACAGACAGCACCCCCACTATTGGGGACAATAGAGCCACTAATCCGCTGGCGTCGCCCCAGGCAGAAGCTCCTTGCCAAAGCAGGAGTTCTAGGCCAAAGTTGGGGATCACGGCGCGGTGAGCCAACTTACAGGAGATTGTCTAGATGGATTGCATGTACTGCAATGAGAACCACGAGAAGCGCGCTGAGTTATTAATCGAGGTAGGTAAGCTGCCACACTCGACTCTGTTCATCCTCAAGAATCAAAACCACTTAGGGCGGGTGGTCATTGCCTTAAACGCCCACCGCACTGAGCTCTTTGAGTTAACCGACGAAGAGCGTCAAGGCTACTTTGAGGATGTAGCCCGCGTTTCCAAGGCCATGAAGGAGCTCTTCAACCCAGACAAGATCAACTATGGTATTTTTGGTGACGGCGTACCACACGTTCACATGCACATGGTGCCAAAGTACAAGGATCAGCTCCAATGGGGCCACTTCTTCTGGGATAAGGGCGAAAAGGAGGTCTACCTCTCCGACGACGAGTACGCCAAGATGGTAGCCGACTACAAGGCCAAGCTCGGCATCTAAGCCCCCATCACCAATCGAATCGAAATCACCTCAACTCGGGCACCGCAAGGTGCCCTTTTTATGCCCAACGCCCACGGCATCGCCCCCAAGTCC
>DXIF01000167.1 GCA_019113025.1 Candidatus Anaerobiospirillum stercoravium
ATCCCCATCTATGTTGGTGTTCAGAGGTAGAGCGGTTTGCGTGAGGAACAGTTCTTGGTTCCACACGTTTTGATCCGTTAGAGGTGATCCTCACAAGCCGGTCGCCTCCGGTAGGCGCGCCTACCAAGTTACAGGTTTTACGGGGCACGAGCCTTAAAGCACAGGGCTTTAGGGCAGTGCAAAGGGCATTTCAAATGAATTTAATTCCTTTATATGACCGCGTAATCGTCAAGCCATTTGAGGTTGAGACCAAGTCTGAGGGTGGCATCTTATTAGGTTCCGCCGCTCAAAAGTCGACCCGTGGTAAGGTTCTGGCCGTAGGCAAGGGCCGCATGCTCGACAATGGTCAATTCGCTCCAATGTCGGTTAAGGTTGGCGATACTGTCGTTTACAACGAGGGTTACGGCACCAAAAAAGAGCGTTTAGATGGCGAGGAGGTCTTCATCCTCTCCGAGAGCGACATCTTAGCCGTAGTTGCTGAGTAAGCTCTAAGCTCAGGCGCTTGGGCGCTCAGACGCTCATCCCTCAGGACGCAGTAAGGCCGTGACGCCTTGGCCCTGCGTCTTCATGTAAACCGGTTGTTGGAACAAGTTTCCGTTAGGATTAAGTAGAAAATGGCTGCTAAAGACGTATTTTTTGGCAACGAAGCTCGTGCTCAGATGTTAGAGGGTGTTAACACCTTAGCTAACGCCGTAAAGGTTACCTTAGGCCCTAAGGGTCGTAACGTCGTATTAGACAAGTCCTATGGCGCTCCTTTAATCACCAAGGACGGTGTTACCGTTGCCAAGGAAATCGAGCTTGAGGGTAAGTTCCAGAACATGGGCGCTCAGATGGTTAAGGAAGTCGCTTCCAAGGCCAATGACGCCGCAGGTGATGGCACCACCACTGCTACCGTTTTAGCTCAGGCGATCGTCACCGAGGGTTTAAAGGCCGTTGCAGCTGGCATGAACCCAATGGACTTAAAGCGCGGTATCGACAAGGCTGTAGCCGCTGCCGTTGAGGAGTTAAAGACCTTATCGACCGAGTGCAAGGATTCCAAGTCCATCGCTCAGGTTGGTACCATCTCCGCTAACTCCGATGCCACCGTTGGTAACTTAATTGCCGAGGCCATGGAGAAGGTTGGTCGTGACGGCGTGATCACCGTTGAGGACGGCCAGGGCTTAGAGGACCAGTTAGACCTGGTTGAGGGTATGCAGTTTGACCGCGGCTACCTCTCCCCATACTTCATCAACAAGGCTGACACCGCCACGGTTGAGCTCGAGAACCCATACATCCTCTTATGCGACAAGAAGATCGCTAACATCCGCGACATTCTGCCAGTCTTAGAGGGCGTTGCTAAGGCTTCCAAGTCCTTACTCATCATCTCTGAGGATGTTGAGTCTGAGGCTTTAGCCACCTTAGTAGTTAACAATATGCGTGGTATCGTCAAGGTCGCTGCCGTTAAGGCTCCAGGCTTTGGTGATCGCCGCAAGGCCATGCTCCAGGATATCGCTATCTTAACCGGCGGTACCGTTATCTCCTCGGACTTAGGCATGGAGCTGGACAAGACCACCTTAGACGACTTAGGTGTAGCTAAGCGCGTAGTCATCACCAAGGATAACACCACCATCATCGATGGTGCTGGCTCCTCCGAGGACATCCAAGAGCGGGTTGAGCAGATCCGCAAGCAGATCGCTGAGAGCACCTCGGATTACGATCGCGAGAAGCTCCAAGAGCGCGTTGCTAAGTTAGCTGGCGGCGTTGCGGTCATCAAGGTCGGTGCTGCTACCGAAGTTGAGATGAAGGAGAAGAAGGCTCGCGTTGAGGACGCTATGCACGCTACCCGCGCTGCAGTTGAGGAAGGCGTGGTCGCAGGTGGTGGTGTCGCCTTAGTACGCGTTGCTGCTGCTTTAGCCAACAAGGTTCAAGGCGATAACGAGGACCAGAAGGTCGGTATCAAGGTTGCCCTGCGCGCCATGGAAGCCCCATTACGTCAGATCGTTGCTAACGCCGGTGAGGAGCCTTCGGTGGTTGCTAACAACGTTCGCTCCGGCGAGGGCAACTACGGCTACAACGCTGCTACCGAGCAGT
Source organism: Candidatus Anaerobiospirillum stercoravium (assembly GCA_019113025.1). Taxonomy (GTDB): domain Bacteria; phylum Pseudomonadota; class Gammaproteobacteria; order Enterobacterales; family Succinivibrionaceae; genus Anaerobiospirillum; species Anaerobiospirillum stercoravium. The sequence continues at coordinate 2,071 of DXIF01000167.1, forward strand.
ACGGCGACATGATCGAGATGGGTATCTTAGATCCAACCAAGGTTACCCGTTCGGCCTTACAATACGCCGCTTCCATCGCTGGCCTCATGATCACCACCGAGTGCATGATCGCCGACGCCCCTAAGAAGGATGACGCCCCAGCAGCCCCAGGCATGGGCGGCATGGGTGGTATGGGCGGCATGGGTATGATGTAGTATCTAGGATACTATCATCATCACCCAGCGTTCAGCCCGCTGAACCTGATTAAATCACGCTTTGCGTGATTGACCTAAAGGGTCAAGTTTGATCTATGGATACATGAAGTTATCTTAAGTTCAGGCTTGGCCCTTTGGCGTCTTTGGACGCCAAGAACCTAGCTAAATGGAGCTTTCCATGGAGCTGATTGTTTTTAACCCCAGTGTACTTGCTGTCTTGAATCGTCTGGATTACCAAGAGGTGTCACGATTAGCGTCATAACGGTAAAGCCGGTTCAAGATCTACTAAAAGGTGCACTTCCTCAAGTTAGGTAAACTTTATGTTAGATATTGCTAATATTACTGCAGAAGAGCTCAAAAAAATCACCGAGGCATACAACAAGCCTCGCAGCGAAAGTGAAATTATTGAGGAGCATATCTCAAGTCAGGCCTTTGAGACTCTGGAAAACCTCACTAATATTGGCGATCGTGATTACGAAACTGAGGTTGCAGATGAGACGTGGATCGATATAACTGTAGACAGACTGGGAACAGATCCTGATGTGGGCAATGCTTTAGATGAGATTAGCCAAGCATACGACGGTAGTGACAGATTGAAGAATGCGGTTCTCAAGAGCACTGGTTCTCGCCAAGAAAAGTTAATCAAGATGGGAACTGAGATTTGGGCCAAGCAAAAGATTGCTGAAAGGGAATATGCTGAGAGCGTTGAGTTATATGGTGATGATGAGCAAGATGCCTACGATCCTGAAGATGAGCGCTAAGCCAAGGTTCCCGGCCTAATCCTACCAAGCCCATCGCGCCTCTTGCTGAACCCATACTCCAAGGGTCAAGTTTAACCTGGGTCAAGTTTCACCTGCCACACGGCAGGTGGAACTTGGCCCTTAGTCGTTTGTGCGCACCGAAATGTGCGTGCAGATAAAATTGGGAGGGCTGTCGCGTCCTGCGGTCCCGGTTTTCTGTTACTCTGAAGCCATGTCTCACTTAAGTTGTTAGAGGAGATGGCGATGTCTGAGTCCACGTCAGGTGAACCCAGCGTTAAGCTGAAACGCTTGCCCAGTGGCGGTTCCTACCGCTATGAGTTGCATGACCCCAATCGGTTTTGGGTCGACAAGACCTATTTGATCCCCAAGCTCATCGCGCAAGGACGAGTGATATTGACGCGTCCAAAGTGCTTTGGCAAGACGGTGCTCTTGTTCCTGATTGAAGAGCTGTTCCGTCATGGCCCAGAAAAGCTTCAGGGCCTAGCCGTGGCTAAACTGTGGCACGAAGAGCCCTGCCCAGTGGTGCGCATTGACTTGTACCAGCTCAATGATCCCAAAACCTGCGAGGCTCACTTGTGCCTTGCGCTGCGCGCTGCTTTTCATGATGCCGGACTTGAGCTCATGGATCTCTATGCGCCGGATACCTCGGAGCAGGACAACTTTGCGACGCTGAGCGCGCACTACGCTGCCCTAATGCAAAATAAGCCCGTGGTGGTGCTGGTTGACAGCTGGTTCAAATGCCTAGCGCACCAAATGGATGACCTCGCCGCCTTTGACGCTAACAAGCGCGTGCTGGCTCAGTTCTTTGCGTGGCTTAAGGGCCTGACCAACGTCAAGTTTATGCTGGTGACCGATTATGGCTTTCATGAAGACGAGGAGCTGCCGATCACCGACGGCCTGCGCGATATCAGCATGGATCCGGAGTTTGCGCCGCTCTTGGGCTATACCCAAGCTGAGCTTGAGTCGGCCTATGCCCCATACATAAAGGTGGCAGCCCCGCGCATGGGTTTTACTCAGTCTGAGCTCTTAGCGCAAATTCAGCACCGCTATTACGGCTTTTGCTTTGATCGTGAGGCATCATGCCAACTCTATGAGCCCTTCACCATTAACTACTTCTTTAGACAATTTGACAATTGGCTAGATCAGCCGTTCTTTAGGCACTGCTGGTGGGAACAAGATCAGACCTTATATGGCATCATTGAGCGCTACCCGCAGCGTTTTGCCTTCCTTGAGCTGATGTCTCTTCAGGGCGTGGTCGTTTCCGCCAACGAGCTCAAGCTCTTCATGCGTGAGGGGCAGGTGGTGGGGCCGACCTTACTGTTGCAATCTGGCATTTTGAGCATCCGCGCGGCGTTGCCGCCTGATGCCGCGGGCATCCCGCGCTATCGTTTGGACTACACCAATGTCCTTATGGCACAGATGGTAAACATCGTGCTTTGTAATTTCTTGCTGAGAAAAAAGCCGACAGCTCGCGTGAGCTATGGCACGGATTGGGGCCCGCTGCTGACGCGAGCAGCGCTGCAGCGTAACTTACCCCAGTTGCTGCTCCTGTGTAACTACTACTTGAGCCATATTGAGTGGGAGCGCTGGTTCTACCCCGACCACTACGCTCAGCTCTTGAGCCTGCTGTGGCGTTTGGATCCCGAACGGGGGGCGGTACGCGACCTTGAGCCCACGTCCGGGCGGGCTGACTTCGAGGTGCAAAGCGGGACGACCTTAATTGCAGTTGAGCTCCAAGTGGTTGCAAACGCTACCTCCCTTGCTGCCCCCAGTGCTGCTTCGGAGGCGGCTTCTGCTGCCGCCTGCAAGCCGCGGCTCAGCGCTGCTTGCTACGACCAGCTAATAGCGCAGGGTTATAGCCTCGACGCGGTGGGCCCGAATGCAGGCACGAAGGTGAGCGCTTGGTTGGGTTTAGTGCTGGTTATGGCTGAGGCGACCCACCAAGTGTGCCAAGTTCAAGTCGTGACCTCAGATTCAGTGTCTGAAGTCGTGACTTATCAGCCGGACTCCGACTCCGAGCTATGGTCAGCTTACGATTTGGCTCAGTACGCTGCATGGCGCGCGCGTCACTCATAATAGCTAATGGCAGTGGGGCCCTGTAATCCACAGAGCATCGTTGGGCCCCATTTTCTTATATCTGCTTGAGGAAAGGGTTATGCCTGAATCCACACACACCTCCAATACCATCCCCAATATTACCCAGCCAGCCGTTCCCGCGTTGCCCCCGTTGGCCGTGGGCTCAGACTTTAATGCGCTACGCGCGCAGGGCGCGCTGCTCATCAATAAGATGCCGACCATGCCCCAGATGGATGGCTTTGGTTTCATCTTCATGTCCCGTCCGCCGGGGATGGGCAAAAGTATGCTGGCCTCAACGGTGCGCGCGCTCTACTCTCAGGGCTATGCGCCTTATGAGGACTTGCTGGAGCCCCAGCAGCGGAGGCGTTCGTACTTACCCGTCGCGGTAATCGCATTGAGCTTAAAGGGCTTAAATCGTCCCGAGACCTTAGTCGAGGATATATACCAGCGCTTGCGCGCCGCCTTTATTGCGGCGGGCTTTAGCTGGGCGCAGGAGGAGCAGTTTGCGCGCTGTTCCGGTTTATTTGGTATTTGGCTCCTTTCTTACTTGCGCTCGGAGCATGTGGCGCTCATCGTCGATGACTGGGACTATCCGCTTACCTCTCAGTGGCATGACCCCAGCACCTTTGCGGCCAATGCTAAGGCGATGCATCACTTCTTTGCTTGGATTTATCGCTTTATCCACCGCAACTCCGCTCTGACGCTGTGCCTTGGCACGGGCAGCTATTGGAGTTTGCTCGACCGCTTGGGCGAATTGCTCTTTGAGTGGAACTGGGGCTATTGCGGCACCACCATGATGGGATATACCCAAAAAGAGCTTGAGACCTACTTTGCGCCGTACCTGAGCGCGGCGGCAGCGCGTATGGGACGGTCTGAAGATGAGCTTAAGGCAGAGCTAAAGCGCCATTACGGGGGTTATTGCTTTGCGCAGTATGAGAGCTGTCTCTATCAGCCGCGCGCCGTTAATGCCTTCTTTGCCCAGCTCAACGACCCTCAGGTTAAGACGCCCCGTCTGTTGGACTTTGAGGCGTGTAATCCTGAGCTGGCATCGATACTGCGCTGGGGCATGACCCATTGTCCGGACCAGCTTGAGTTCTTGGAGGACTTAGCGCAACAGGACCTGAGCTTAACCCGTTACACCTTCTACAATACGTTTGACTCCGAGGGCCAGCTCAATTGGCCAACGCTGCTCATTAATTTCGGACTGCTCAGCGCCAAACCGCACCCGGACAGCAGCCCGTATGACTGGCTCTACTTCAACTTCACCAATGAGGCGGCAGCGCAGTTCTATCGTGATCTGCGAGCGCAGTGCCGCGCCTAATGGTTTTGGCGGGCCTGATTGCGCGTTTTAGCTCCAATTGCGGTTACGCTATGGGTTGGGCTTGGTGCGAAACTGATTGAGCTGCTTGAGCTGAGCCCATCTCAACTGAGCTTAACCCATAAGGAGGGCGCAATGGCGGTAAATGCGACTAAGACTGAGGGCGCGGCAGCGGCGCCGGTAGTTGACGCGCCGGAAGTTGCTGCGCTGGAAGTTGCCGTACCGGGAGTTGACGCACCGGAAGTTGCCGTGCCGGGAACTGACACGCCGGAGGCGCACACGCATGGCGTGACTTTAGATGTGGCCCCAGCGCCGCAAGCGGACGCGCTTGAGGTTCCGGCCGGGGCTGAGTCTGGGACTGCATCTGGGGTGGCACCTTCAGCGGCCGCCATAGCCTATGCGCAGTTGAGGCTGCAGCGGCAGGTGCGCGAGCAAGAGCTGTTGGCGCGCTTGGGGGCAGAGCGTCCCGTCTGTGATTTGGTTGAAGACATCGAGCAAGCGCCGCTTTATCTTGAGAAGCTGACCCGTCAGATCGAGGTCTTGCTGCGCTCCCATTACTATCAAATCAATGGCAGTGCCGCCTTGGGCCCGGGGCTGGGGCGGGTGCAGTTGACGCTGCCGGAGCTGAGAGCCCTGAGCATCGTGACCATGCTGCTCTTGGCCTATGCCCATGACCTAGGCAAGCTTAAGCTCAGCTTTGAGGTACGCGCCGATAATGGCCGCACCTGGAATCCCGAGAGCGGCACCTTAGAGCACTTTCTTAACCAAGAGCAGCCTCATCTGGTGTCCTTTTACTCCAAGGACAATTGTGGTATCGACCATGACCAGCAGCCCTTATTGCATGGATTGTCCTTATTGCACCACCATGTACCCGCCGCCTACGACTACTTAAGCCGCTTCTTTGATCTCACAGCGCTGGGCTCAGCGGTGCGAGCCGTGGACGCAACGCCCGGGGCCGTCAGCTCCGATGGCAGCGAGCTCTTTGCGCAGCTCATCACGCGCGCTGATCGCATGGCGGTTGCCCTGTCCACCGGGCAAAGTCTAGACCAAGCGCCGCTGACCTTAGTGGCGGTGCTCAAGCACTTCTTGGCCTTACGCGCGCAGCTGCAACCTGAGAGCATCAATGGCCGCTACAGCGATGTCTACTTTAGCGGTACTAAGTTGCTCTTGGTGCAAGACTCGCTGGCCTTAGACAGTTGTCGCCGCCTCGTGGGCGCAGCCACCGGTACCAATCACCGCACCTTTGAGCATTTGCTGCACCAAGAAGGTCTTGGGAATGGCTACACGTGGTGCCGCATCATTGCAGGCTCTGACTTAATCTATGCCTATGGCACGCTCTTGGAGCTCTCCTCAAGCGATAGCGCGGAGATTAAAGAGCTGCTGGGCCCCGCGGCATCTGACCTTTGGCTGGAGCCCCAGCTGCGCCCTGATTATCAGCGCCGTGCCTTGACCTACGCCTTGGCGCATTACGCGTGGGCGGTTGCGGCTTTGGGGGCACAAGGCTCAGACGGCAAGGTCACAGGCGGCAAGGTCTCAGGCCCTTGGGTGCCACCGGGCGTGGCGCCTGATACGACCACCGCGGCGCTCTTAACGCTGGACTTAAGTCAAATTGAGATCTTGGGGCGGGCGCCTGAGAGTGTGGCGGCCTTGCTCAAGGCTAAGGTCACCCCGGAGAATCTGGAACAAAGTGAGGAGCCGTTTCGGTGCTGGCCCCAGCACCTCGTGGTGGTGGGCGGTGCGCCGATCATCCTGTCCGGTGGGCGGCTGCGTGACTATGCGCTGCAGTTTTGCTTTGAGCAAGACGAGCCGCCCCAGCAAGCGTAGCTTGCCGGGGCGGGGGGCGTGCCGCTCAGGTGCGCGCTGGGCGCGCAGGGCGCGCAAGTGATGGGCGGCGCTGGTTGTTAGCGATCCGCTGGGACTGAGGCCTCTGCCGTTGCCGCGGCTGCGCCCTGGGCGCCATGCACCGCCGCGATTTGGGCGCCTAACTTGGCGCTTAAGTAGAGGCTGAGCAAGAAGACCATAAACACGCCACCTGCTTGGCACAGATAGGTATTGCTCAAGGTGATGGCGTGGGCCAAGAAGCCGATTAAGGCCGGGCCCACCAAGACGCCGGTAAAGCCAATGGCGTTGACGATGGCGACCGAAATGTGGGGTGGCACTTCCTTGATGCGGGCGGTGACCGAAACCAGTTGCGGCACCACGTTGCTTGCGCCCACGCCAATTAAGGCAAAGCCGATAAAGGCGGCGAGGTAGTGTTCGACGCTCACGGCAAGGATAAAGCCTGCAATGATGAACCAAGTTGAGGCCAGTAAGACACGCTTGCGCCCCAGCTTGGTCACAACCTTATCGCCGGTTAAGCGGCATACGGTCATCATGATGGCAAAGGCCGCGTAGCCGTAACCTGCGTGCTCCAAGGCAAAGCCGCGCTCGGTGTGCAAGAACACGCCCGACCAATCAAGCATCGAGCCCTCGGTCATGAACATGATAAAGCACATGATGCCGATTAAGAGCACAATCGGGTGCAGGTAGTACTGCAAGTGGCTCTGGGACTTAGCCCCGCTGGTGCTGGCTGCTTGGCGCTTGTGGGCTTCTTGGGCTTGGTATTGCTCCCGGGTCAGGGGCTGATTGTGCTCGTTGAAGTAGACCGTGGTGAGCAAATTGCGGCTGCCCAGCAAGGTCACGATGAGCAAGATCGCGGCGGCGTAGATGCCCGCTAAATGCAACGGGAGACCGGCGCTGAGTAAAAAGGTCACGCTCAGCGAGCCGCAGAAACCGCCTACACTGTAGAGGCCATGGAGCCCCGACATAATGTTGCGCGCGGTCACCTGCTCAACCAAGGCGCCCGCGATATTAGAAATCACATCCAAGGCCACGGCATTGACGCCCATGATAAAGAGCACTAAGCCTAGCAGGTAGATATTGCTGATAAAGGGGATGCTCACTAAGCACAGCGCCACGATCAGGGCGGAGACGAAAATGGGGGTGCGGCAGCCAAAGCGCGAGCTGAGCCAACTGGAAGTCGGCATCGAGATAAAGGAGCCAATGCCGACACACAATAAGAGCAAGCCTAAGTTGTGCTCATCGAGGCCAAAACGATCCTTGACGAAGGGAATCATCGGCGCCCAAGCGGCGATGCAAAAGCCCGCCATGAAAAAGGAGGCGCGATTGGAGAAAATCAGTTGGTTAGCGCTAGGTAAGGCCATACGACCTCGCAAATAAGTTAAGTTAAGGGCGCAGCCTGCTGTGGCTGGCTGCGCCCTGGGAAATCACTGGAGCGGCGGCGTGAGCCGCTCTTACGGCTTAGGCGCTGTGCTGGGCCTTAGCAGCGGCATTGAGCTCAGCAATTGAGCCGCTGCGGACATTGAAGTAGGAAATGACCGCGACGCATAAGACCATGCAAGCTAAGATTAAGAAGGTGTTCTCAAGGCCAATGCGGTGCGCGACAAAGCCGATTAAGGCTGGGCCCAGTAAGACGCCGATGTAGCCGATAGCATTGACGATTAAGATGCTGCGGGCAATCGGGATGCGCCGCTCGGTGGCAGCATAGGAAATGGTCTGTGGCACTAAGTTCGCCGCTCCGACACCGACCATGCCTAAGCCCACTAAGGTGACCATCGGGTGAGGCACCATGACCGCCAGCGCGATACCACAGGCCGCGAAGATCGAGCCCATGACCAAGACGCGGCGCCGACCTAAAGTGGCGACAATCTTATCGCCGGTTAAGCGGCACACGGTCATCATGGCAGCAAAGGCAGCAAAGCCATAACCGGCCTCACTCAAAGGTACGCCCTTAACCTCGTTTAATAAGACGCCAGTCCAATCCATCATGGCGCCCTCGACCATAAACATGATGAAGCAGATAAGGCCAAGCATAAAAATTAGTTTAGTAATAAAGACTTTGTGGTGGGCGGCGCCGTCCTCCGAGCTCTCATCTACTTGGTTGAACTCGCTGGTATCGGTGATGAGGTAACGGCTGGCAATTAAGCCACAGTAGAGGATCACCACCAAGGAGAAGACGCACGAGGTCAAGAGCAAATTGCCCATCATGAAGGTCAGACCCGAGCTTAAGAAGGTAGCGACGATGAAGACGCCCGCGGTGTTGCCTAGGGAGTAGACCCCGTGCAGGCCCGACATGATATTACGCTCCAGCTTGCGCTCTAAGGCACCGGCATTGATGTTGGCCGCCAAGGACAAGCACTCAGAGCAAAAGCCCATTAATAACAGGTCAGCGGCGAGGATATAGAAGTCAGGGATGACCGTGACCGCGCCTAAGCTGAGAGCTAGGACCACCGCGCCTGCGCGCACGACCGCGCGGCAGCCAAACTTATTGATAAGGTAGCTGGCGCCTGCCATGGCCAGGGCCGCACCCACCGCAAGGCACATCAAGAGCAGACCTAAGTGGTCTTCCGTGAGCGCAAAACGCTCCTTGACGTAGGGGATGAACGGGCCCCACGAGGCCATAGCAAAACCGGGGATCCAAAACGCAGCGCGATTGGAATTGATCAACTTGGACGGCTTAACATCAGGAAAGGACATGGTGCGACCACTACGACCTAAGAATGCAAGATAGAGAACTAAACCCAAACAGGGTGGCACCGAGCTCTGTGCCCGTGCCCGCGGTTAGTAAACCAAAATTTAGGGCGGCATTCTAGCATTTTGGGGGCTATTGGCTAGATGGTGAGAGTGCAAGGTTAATTGCGTGCACTGAGCGCGCCCTTATAGCAAGTTGCGGCCGAGAAAAGATGTGATCGTATCGACAAAAATGGTGCACTACAGCGCCCCACCGTGGCCCAAGACAGGGCCCACGCGATGGCGCCGCTCGGGGGAGCGCGTTAGGTAAAGCTCAGCGGGTCAAAGAAGAGCTTGAGCTCGACCATGAGCTCAGGATTAATGCCGGTAAGCTGGCCGTTGGCGCTGAAGGTGACAAAAAACATGGCCCAGCAGGTAAATACGCACGCGGCGACAATGGCCCAATAGACCAAGGCGCGCGGGCTCAGTTCACGCGGGCTCACTGCACACGAGCTTAGTGCACGCGAGCTGCGCCCGTGGCCGCTCGGCTTGGGGTCAGCATAGTCCAAGTGCAAGCATGCAATGACCGTGAGTGGCGCCCAAATCATGGTGGCATCGCAGATATAGCGCATGTTAAAGCCTGCGTTGATACCAACTGCCAACATCAGTAGCGGCACCAAGAGACCACAGAGAGTGAGCCCTAAGACCAGAGCCTGGCGCGCGCTGCCGCGCGGGAGCGTGCTAAGGAGTAGCCAGATGAGCGGCAGCGTCCAAAAGATGGGGAAGAAGAGCAAACCGGCGCGCTCAAAGACCGCGGTGTAATTGCCCATGCTCAGATCGGGGCTGGTGACTGGGAGCACGTACGGGAAGTTGGCGCTGAGCTCAAAGTTCTCCCAGAAGAAGTGATAGAGCACCGCCCAGAAGAGCTCAAAGTTGAGCTCGAGCTGATGGTAGTGGGTGTCGAACATGGTCAGCTGGTTAAACTGGCCAAACTCGAACACCGAGCCAAAGCGGGCGTAGTTGTACCACATCACCAAGATGGCTCCTACGATGACCGGTACCCCGGTGCAAGCCGCGGCCAAAGCCATGCTGCGCTTGTTGTGGGCATGGCGCAGATACCACCACAGCATGGGCGCAAGCACGATGATCAGGTACAAGAGATTGAGTGGACGGGAAGTCACCATAATGACCACCGCAAGACCCAGTACCACCAAGTGTGCATATGCCCAGCGGCGAAGACGCTTAACCTGCTTGCAGTTTTTAGGTAGCCGCTCCAGCTGGACCAATCTCTTTAGCTGCGGCAGCGTGCCCAGCGTCAGACCCACGGCCACGAAGCCTAAGAGATAAGGCAGGATGTAAAAGGTCAGCATGGATTGGAGCAAGAAGATGCCGCTTACAAGGCCCATGGTAAGTAGCGTTAGGGCTAGCAGTAGCAGATTGACCGCGCGTACCACGGCCCGAAGTATTTGAGTGACGCCCCAGTACATGGCTAACAGCGCATAGAGCGTGGCGATCCATGCCGCCAGCGCGGCGCAGGGCGCCTCGCTGGTCACAAGGTAGATTGGGAGGTAGATGGTGATAAGCGGCGCCACGCCAAAGTAAACGTAGTACTTGCCCTCATGGTAGGCGTGGTCCCACAAAAACGGAATCTCTTTGGCAAAAAGCTCGGAGTTGTCGTAGACGTTGGTGACTTGCTCTAAGCGTGGGTCGGCTGGATATGGCAGATGTAACTGGCCGTGGCTATAGGCCGCTAGCATCTGGGTGTATTCGTCGGTCGCGGCGTACTCTTGCGGCGTCTGCGGCAGCGGGATTAACAGGCTATGGCCTGGCGTATTGTAGGGGACAAAGCCCTCACCGATGAACTTAAAGCCGCCTTCGGTCGCAACATACGGGCTGGTCGCGTAAAAGAGTAAGCCTGAGCCCAGTACCATTACGGCTAAGACGCTGCGCGTAATGCGTTTAAAGCGGCGCGCGCCTACGATGACGCGGCCGCTGCGCCACGATAAGGTCACGGTGGACCAGGCAAAGGTCAGCAGCAGCGTCAGCATGATGATGCGCAGGGGCTTGAGGTCGAGGGGCAGAGGCTTGTTGAGCTCCAACGCGACGATGGCCACGCCCGGACCCACACTCTTAGGGTCAAAGCGCAAGCGCAGCTCCTTGACCTCTCCTTTAGGCAAGATCTTGAGATAGGCTGCGCTCGTCTCATCCCGGCCGGAGCCGGAGAGGCTGAAGTTACCCACCGGACTCCACATATAGGCGGCAGCAGTAGTACGCAGCTCAAGTGAGCCTGTCACCAAATAGCGTGACCCGTACGCAAGGCGCAAATAGACGCTTTTAAGCGGCACGTCCGGCAGCGTCAGGTTAACGCTGTTTTGTTGGGCGCTCACGACAAATGCAGGCTGGCCCAAGCCGGAATGTTGGGGTAATGGTACGACTTGGTGCTCATAGGTGTCTTGGTCAAAGAACAAGGCGCTCTGGTTGAAGACCAAGAGTTCGATCAGGCACGCGGCGCCTAAGGCCAATATTACTGGCCTCAGCCACGCGGCTTGCGGTAGCCAGCGTGGTAAGCGCTTAAGGCGCTGGAGGACTGTGCTCTGGGGCTTGGTAGCGCTGGCTTTAAAGCCCTCGCTCGCGACCGGCGGGAGGACGGTAGTGGTCTGATTCATCATATTCCCTCCTAAAAGGCCATGCTCAACGGTGCAAAGATCCGTGACAACAAGACCCAGAGCTCTGGATGCATGCCAAATATGACGTCATAAGGAGAAGCCGTGTAGGTGAGAAAGCTGCACTGGGTTAAGGTCCACAGGCATAGAGCCATGACGCCTAAGTAGCTCAGGGCACGAAACGGGGCATTGGGGTCAACGGGACTGGCGTCAGCCCAGCGCAAATGGAGCACGGAGAGCAAGACGATATAGCTCCACATCATGCCGGTGTCGCTTAAATAGCGGATAGTGGTACCGGCACTAAAGGCACCGATGATTTGGCATACGGGTGCAACCGCAATGGTCGCGACCATGCCCCAGACTAAGAGGCGAGCAAAAGCCTGCTTCCCGGTGCGGGCGCCACGGTAATGCTGGATTAAACCCACCACGAGGGGCAAGAGCCAATAGTACGGGAATGCCAGTAAGCCTGAGCGTGGTGCGGTGAGGCTTTGGTAGAAGTTGCCGACATTGGCTACCGGCGTTTGGTTGGGGGAGATGAATGGAAACTGAGGCGAAGATTCGAAGTTCTCAAAGAAGCCGTGGAATAAGACCGCCTTGATGTACTCAAAGCTCCATTGGAAGTGGCCGAAGTTATTGTCGATCGAGGTGAGCTGCTTGAACTGGCCAAACTCGAACGCCGAGTCAAAGCGCGCGTAGTTGTAGGTGGTAAGCAAGATGGCACCGAGTGCTACCGGCACGGCAACCGCAGCGGTTGCCGCGAGCTTGACCCGGAGGGGTACCGCACTGCGCCACAGATACCACGCGCCCGGGGGCACCAAGCAAATCACTAGGGCCACCAACAGGGGGCGGGCGCCTGCAATTCCCACTATGCAAAGTCCCAGTAGAACCAGCGGGGCATAGAGTGCCAGCTGGGTTCGGGCGCTGGGTGCGCGGGGGCCCGGTGCCTTGGGGACTGGTGCGCTGCGCTCAGGCGCTGCTGGAGCGTAACGCTCCGTGAGCTTGAGCACGGTGGGCAGGGCCCAGATTAACAGGCCTAAACAAAAGCAGCCCGTGAGGTAGGGCAGGACGTAGTGCATGAACTTGGTTTGCACCAAGAGCATCATGCTGCCCTGGTAGAAAGTGACCTTGGTGATAAAGAAAAGTAGGGGATTGACCGAGCGGCAAAAGAGCCCCGTGAACCGACTACTGCCCAGATGTAAGCCCACCAAAGCCAGAATAGTACCCAGATAAGTCGCCAGCGCCATCGCTGGAACCATGCCAGTGATTAAGTAAATCGGCAGGTAAAGCAAGAACAGGGGCGTGACGCCAAAGTACGGGTAGAACTTGCCCTCGTAATAGGCCCGGTCAAAGAGGTAGGGCACCTGCTTGAGCGCGCGCTCGGAAGCATCGTAGGTGTTATCGAGGTAAGGCAGGCGCGCGTCAGCCGTGACATCAATATTGAGCTGGCCCTTGAGGAAGGCATCTAACAGCTGGGTATAGGCATCACTGTTGATGATCTCATTTTCGGTTTGCGGCCGGGGCAGCAACAGGGCCTCTCCTGGGGTGCCATAGGCGACGTAGCCTAAGCTCGTGAACTTAAAGCCCATGCCTGAGTGGCTCACCCACGGACTCATGGCTAAGAAGATATAGGTCGCGCCGCATAAAGTTACGGCTAACGTCCCGCGGTTTAACCAGCGATAGCGGGTGCTGGCGACGGCCCACTCTTGTTGCCGCGCCGTGGTAGCAGCCAAGGTGTAAATAAGCAGCAGTCCCATGGTCATGAGGACGATGCGGATAAGTGAGATATCTAGCGGCAGCGGCTTATTGAGCTCCAAGGCCAAGATGCCCACCTCGCCGCGTAAGTCCTTAAATTCCAAGCGCAGCTCATGGGTATTACCAAAAGGCCAGACCTGTAAATAAATCTCTGAGACCTCTTGCGGCGAGCCCCAGCCATCGTTTTCAAAAACGCCGGTGAGCGGATTTAGCCCGGAGTCATCGCGCTCGGCAATGGGCACCACAGCAAAGGCGGAGACGGGACTGTAGGCATAGGCGCGGGCGTCGTCTTTGAGGTAGAGCTGGCCGTGCAGTAAGGTGCGCCCGCCGTAGCCTGCTTGCAGGTAGACCGTTTTGACCGGGAGATTGAGCTCGGTCAACGTTAGTGCGGGATTATCCGAGCTGAGTACGGCGAGGTTGCGCCCCAATTGCTCATGCTGGGGCAGCGCAATCACGCGGTGCGGGTATTGCTCCGCGTCAAAGGTGAGCGCACTGTAGTTGAAGACCAAGAGCTCAATCAGCACCGAACAAAAGAGCGCAATTACGGTTACGACGGACCAGCGGCGTGTGCTGGTCAAACCACGCCACCACGCGCGGGGTGGCGTGAGGCGCGCTGAGCTTGAGTCAGGTTGCAGCGCGGTAGGAATGGAGCTGGAAGCTAAAGCGGGGGCAGAGGGCATAGCACCAACCAATTATTGAAAATGAGTGATAGCAGATGGAATCAAGATAGCCGGGCGGGGGCCGGTTGGGCGCCGCGCCGTTAATGCCTCGGGCCTGTGCCCACGGGCGCTGCGGCCTCAGACGCAGGAGCATTGGGCGCAGGCGCATTGGGCACAGACTGCGGGGCAGGCGCCGTGCTGGGGCCTGAGCTCAGGCCACGCATCAGATTGGCTAAGAGCTCGTATTCGCGGCGCTGGTTGCGCTTGAGCGTGTCCAAGATGAGCCCGGTGAAGGCGCAAAAGACGCTTAAGAGCAGGAAGATGCTCGAGGCGATAAAGGACGGAATCTTGGAGACTAAGCCGGTGCTAAAGTACTCGCTCAGAACCGGGATGAGTAAGGCCACCGCGGGCACAAAGCACAGCAGCGCCCCGCCTAAGAAGAAAAGTAAGGGGCGGGCGACGCGCAGCAAGTTGAAGATGAGCAGCAAGACCTTGCAGCCATCTTGGTAGGTGTTGAGCTTGGAGACGCTCCCTTGCGGGCGGTCGTGATAGAGGATGGGCACCGAGCAAATCTTGAGGTTATGCTCCAAGGCGTGGATCGTGATCTCGGTTTCCACCTCAAAGCCGCGTGAGAGCACGGGACAGGTCTTGACGAAATCGCGGCTAAAGACGCGATAGCCGGTCATGATGTCCTTGATTTCCTCGCTGCGGCGGCGCTTAAACAAGAGGTTAATGAGCTTTCTGACCAGCACATTACCGGCGTTATGGAAGGCGCGCTTGTTTTCGGTGAAGTAGGTCGAGGACAGGCGATCGCCAATCACCATGTCGTAGTGCTGCGTGAGCACTTGGTTAACCAATTGGGGCGCAACCTGTGGGTCATAGGTGCAGTCGGCATCGACCAAGAGATAGGCGTCGGCTTCGATCTCGCGGAACATCGAGCGGATGACATTGCCCTTGCCTTGGCGCACTTCATGGCGCAAAACCACGCGGCCTTTGTACTGAGGCTGCTGCATCAGTTCAGTGATGAGCTCAACTGAGCGATCGCGTGAGTTGTTGTCGTAGACGTAGACGACGGCATCAGGCAGCACCGTCAGGAAGTCCGTGACCACCTGACAAATGGTGAGCTCTTCGTTGTAGCACGGAATCAGCACCGCAAGGGCAGGTGCGTCCGGTTGAGTGTGCTGTGAGGTGCGGCGATTATTTAGTTCAAAAATTCCGCACCCCCCCCCCGCATAGATCGCGCCAGTTTACTGGATTGGCGCAATGCGTTTTGATTTTGATCTGATGGCATGGTTCTCATTACCGCAGAGGGGAGAGCCAGCGGCAGCGCTGGTAACAATGGCGCTCATTATACAAAACTCTGCGCGGACGCATGAAGCGGGCAGCGCCAGCTTGGCGCGGGCCCAAGCATTCCCGCAGGCGCGGCGCCTGCGCGCAGCTGAGCGCGGGTCCCAAGACGCGCTGGGCACGGCCGCACGAAGTGCGACCGCGCCCGGCGTGGGTTCAAGGATCGCCCCGCCAGGGGCGGGGCGCGGCCTTGAACCCTTACCCCCGCCTAGGGCGGGGGCTTGGTGTAACTTGGTTAGAAGATATCACCGGCCTCAACCGTGCTGCTGTCGATGCCCGTGTTCTTGACGCTGCGCGAGGCCGCGGCCTCATCAACCACAAACATGCCCGGGAGCGCCGGTTCGGTGATGCCGCGGTTGCGGGTGGAAACTAAGCCTGCCGGGCGCGGAATGTCGGCCTCTTCCACCCCGTTTTGGGCATCGCGGAAGAAGTACGCAAAAATTGGGAGGGCCGTGGCGCTACCACTTTCGGAGCCCATGCCGCGGGCATAGCCTAGGTCACGGTCGTTATCAAAGCCGACCCACGAGGTGACCACTAAGTTGTTGTTAAAGCCTGAGAACCACGCGTCGTGGACGTTGTTGGTGGTGCCGGTCTTGCCGTGTAGATCCTTTCTTCCGGTAATCACGCTGGAGCGATAGCCCGTGCCCCAGTAGCGCTCGCCATCTAAGCGGTAGCCGCCGTAGATATTGCTTTGCATCAGTGACGCCATCAAATAGGCGTGGCCGTGGCTTAAGATTTGCGGTGCCGGGTAGGTCGGCTGCGCCAGGCTGTCTAAGTCGGCGAGCATCGCAAGTGATAATTGCGGGCCGGTAACAAAGAACTCTTGCTCTTCCATGCCGCTGGTGCCTTCTGCGGTGGCACTTTGCGCGGTGATGCGCAGCTGCGAGTCGGCGCTTGAGTTTTCCTCGCCCGTGGCTTCGTCCGCGTAGAAGTCATCGCCTAAAGTTGCCTCAAGGTCCACCATCTTGGCGTTATAGCCCGGGATGCCGTGCGGGAAGATTTCATCCATCAATGGATGCTCAACCTTGGAGTTATTGATATGGCTCTGGCGCGCTAAATCCACCGGGCTTGGGGTGAAGGTGGAAGTGTAACGCAGCTCAATATCGTTGATGACGTTATCC
Organism: Candidatus Anaerobiospirillum stercoravium; assembly: GCA_019113025.1. Taxonomy (GTDB): domain Bacteria; phylum Pseudomonadota; class Gammaproteobacteria; order Enterobacterales; family Succinivibrionaceae; genus Anaerobiospirillum; species Anaerobiospirillum stercoravium. The sequence goes on from DXIF01000167.1 coordinate 18,471, forward strand.
GGGGCCGCCGGATCCGCCACCCGCGGATGGGCTTGATAGAGTAAGGTGCCATCATCGAGCTCAATGCGATCGATGAGGTACGGGGTGAGCTTAAAGCCGCCGTTGGCAAAGGCACTGTAGGCGGTTGCTACCTGAAGTGGAGTCAGCTCAACTGAGCCTAAGGCCATCGACTCGCTTTGCTGGAACTTCGGGATGTAGATATCAAACTTACGCAAATGCTCGACCGCGTTCTCAACGCCGACGTGGCGAATGGTACGAATCGAGATCGAGTTCTTGGAGCGGGCTAAGCCCTCGCGCAAGGTCATCGGGCCATCAAAGCGGTTCGGCGAATTGGTCGGCTCCCACCAGGTTCGCGAGCCGACGTCCCAAGTCTTGATTGGCACGTCTGGGATGACCGAGTTGAGCGCCATGCCATAGGCAATGGCTGAGGAATAGATAAAAGGCTTGAAGTTGGAGCCAGTTTGACGCAGCAATTGGGTCGCGCGGTTAAACTTGCTCTTTTCAAAATCATAGCCGCCGCACATGGCACGCACCGCACCGGTGTGCGGATCGAGCGCAATTAAGGCGCCTTCGACCTCCGGTAACTGGGTCAGCGTGGTCAGAGTGTAGGTCTCAGCAAGCTCGCTGCCTTCGCTATTGCGGCCCTTCTTCGGTTCACGGGTGACTGCTTGGTCATAGGTAAAGATGAGGTCGCCCTTGAGTAAGAACTCGCTTGGCACCTTAGGCATCTCGCCTTGGTTGCGATCGCTCTTAAAGGCGCGCGCCCACGACATGCCCTCCCAGGTGAGCAGCTTTTGCTCGCCTTGGGCGGTCATGATGGTCGCTTCCTTATTGACGTCATCGACGTTGAGCACCAAAGCCGGGGTGACGCTCTCGTACTTATCTTCCTTGCGGATACGCTCTAAGATCGCCTCGTAGCTCAGATGCAGCGCCTCTTGGGCCTGCTGGTTGTTAGCTAATAGATCTTGAGCGTCGACCTGCGCGACCACCTGTTGGTAGTCGACTTTTTGGTGCTGAGCCTGAAGTTGCGCGATTAAATCGGCGCGCGCCGCCATGATGACGCCATTATTGGCGTTGGCGCCGACGCCGTTTTTTTCGGTCGGCACCTTGGCCGAGCCGCGGATACCGCGGGTACTATCGTACAGATTAAAGAGCGGGCCGCGATAGCCGTGGCGCACATCGTAGGCGGTTAGGTTCTCAAACAGAGCCTGATGGGCAAAGGTCTGGTAGCTCGAGTCAACCGTGGTGTAAATCTTAAAGCCGCGGGTATAGGCCCCCGGACCGTACTTAGCCAGCACCGCTTGGCGCACTTCCTCGGCCACATACGGGGCATAGGCCTCCAGTGGGGTCGAGTGGAAGTAGGTCTTAGCTGGAGCTTCGTCGGCGGCCTTAAACTCCTCGGGGGTGATATAACCCAGCGTCAGCATGCGCTGGAGCACTAAGTGCCGACGCTCTTTGGCGCGCTGGGGATTGGTAATCGGGTTTAAGGTTGACGGGGCCTTAGGCAGACCTGCGATCGTGGCAATCTCCGCTAAGGTCAGCTCATCTAAGCGCTTGCCGTAATAGGTTTGGGCGGCAGCGACTACGCCGTAAGATCTGTGGCCCAGCGCAATCTTATTTAAGTAGAGCTCTAAGATCTCATCCTTGGTTAAGACCTGCTCCATGCGCCAAGCAATGAAGACTTCCTTGATCTTACGTTCGATGGTCTTATCGCGCGATAAGAAGAAGTTACGGGCCACCTGCTGGGTGATGGTCGAGGCGCCTTGGGCGGCACGCCCGGAGGTGGCAGCGACCACCGCGGCACGCAGAATACCGATTGGGTCGACGCCGGTGTGCTCGTAGAAGCGCGTGTCCTCAATGGCCAAGAAGGCTTGCTGCATCTTGAGCGGAATTTGCTCTAAGGACACTGGGATGCGCTTGTGCTCGCCAAATTCACCAATGAGCTTGCCATCTTGGGTGAAGATCTTCATCGGGGTCTCAAAGCTGACATGCTTGAGCTCGGCGACATCAGGTAGCTCTTCTAAGGTCGAGTAATAAGCGGCTGCCACTACGCCGCCGGAAGTTGCGCCGCAGAATAAGCCTGCCCACAACGCTAACTTAGCGAACCTCAACGCTTGTAACCACACCTTAAGACTCCTTGACCTTAAGCCCAAATTCACTTACAAAACGGCTAATTCTAGCAAAAATTGCCCCATGCTGCTGAGCACAATGCGGCGCAATGTTAACGCAGTGGTGGGTGCCAGCTTGGTGCCATGTTGGTGCAAAGTGCTAAGCCCGCGCTGACTCAGGCACAATGCTGGGGAGATGCTACTATCTGAGCCCCGCCGGGGCCGGTAGCTATTGTTATGAGAGGGTAGGGGAGTGCCGGTACAAGATAAGAAGCTTTGGTCCAAGCCAATTTTGCTGGTAGGGCCCATGGGCGCGGGCAAGACCACCATTGGTCAGGCCTTAGCCCAGGCGCTAAAGGTCAGCTACATTGACAATGACGATCACATTCTCACCACCATGCGGGTTAAGTACCCGGGGATCACCATTCCCCAGATCTTTGAGCGCTGGGGCGAGGCCTTTTTCCGGGAGCAAGAGCGTAAGTGCTTGCGCTCCTTAGTCGGCGGCGCCGACGGCACAGAGCCGTGCCCGTATCAGGTGATCGCAGGCGGGGGCGGCATTGTGGGCCCAAAGGCCAATCGCGCCCTGATTAAGGAGCGCACTTATTGCCTCTACTTGCAGCTGCCGGTTGCGCAGCAATATGAGCGCGTTAAGGGCGACACCAACCGCCCCATGCTCAAATCCCCGGATGTGCTGGAGCGCATTAAGACCTTGGCGGCAGTGAGAGATCCCCTCTATCGGGAGGTCGCCAGCGCCATTATTGACGCCAACGCCCCGGTGTCCGAGGTGGTCGCGCGCTGTAAAGCCGCTTTGGCCCAGTTAGATAAGGAAGAGCTGTAAATGAGTACGGAACAATTGGTACACGTGGCCTTAGGGGCTGATTCCTACGATATTCATATTGGCACTAACTTGCCGCACGGCGCGCTCATCGCCCAAGCCATGTCCGCTAAGACGCGCAAGGTGCTGATCGTCACTAACGAGACCATTGCCCCGCTCTACTTACAACAGTTCAAGGCTGACCTCGAGGCGCAGGGCTTGACCTGCGGTGAGTGCATTCTGCCGGACGGCGAGGAGTACAAGAACGTTGATTCCTATATGCAGATTATGACCGCAGCGATCGAGCATCAGCTTGATCGCGGTTGCGCCTTGATCGCCTTAGGTGGCGGCGTCATCGGCGACTTAACCGGCTTTGCTGCCGCGACCTATCAGCGCGGCATTGCCTTCTTCCAAGTTCCGACCACCTTGCTCGCCATGGTCGACTCCTCGGTAGGCGGCAAGACTGCGATCAATCACCCCCAAGGCAAGAATATGATTGGGGCCTTCTATCAGCCGCAGGCGGTGTTGATCGACTTAACTTTCCTTAAGACTTTACCTGAGCGGCAAATCGCGGCGGGCATGGCCGAGGTCATCAAGTACGGCGCCATCTTAGATCGCGCCTTCTTTGATTATCTGGCAAGCAAAGCCGGCTACAGCGCCCTAGACCTTGCTTATGTCATCAAGCGCTGCTGCGAGCTCAAGGCTGAAGTCGTAGCCCAAGATGAAAAGGAGCACGGCCTGCGGGCGCTGCTCAACTTTGGTCACACCTTTGGCCATGCGATCGAGGTGGGCTTAGGCTTTGGCAACTTCTTGCACGGCGAGGCGGTGGCCATCGGCATGGCAATCGCCGCCTGGATCTCAGTTGAGAGCAAGTTTGGCTTGACTGAGCCTGAGCGTGATGCCTTAGTTGAGGTGCTCAAGCGCTACGACCTGCCATATCAAATCCCCGACACGCTCACGGGGGATGACTTTGTGGCGCACATGCTCCATGACAAGAAGGTCAAGGCCGGGCGCATTAGCTACATTATGCTTCAGGCCTTAGGTCGTGCCGCGGTGACCCGCGCCTACGACAACGCGCAAATTGCGTCCTTGCTCACGGCGTGCCCGTATCGCACCCATTACGACCAGCATTAGGCGCCTTGCCCCAAAGTTTGAGCTCAGGGCTTTTTGCTAGAATGGGCTGTGCTCAAATGCCTGCCTCGCGCCCACGGCGCGGGGCGGAGCGGGCCCAAGCGATCCATTTGGTCAAGGGGAGAGATGGAGTGGCGACTAATTTTGCCACGCGCACCCGTCTTGAGAGTCAGCACCGCTGTTGTGAGGATCTCGAGGCGCGAGTGGTCGCGCGTGATGCGTTTATCCTAGTCTCAGGCGAGAGCGGCTCAGGTCGTACCGCCGTATGCGAGCAAATAGCTTCGGCTTTTGATACCAAACTGCAATCGGTATTTGTCTCATGTAAGCCGGATATGTCCTTACAGCAGGCGCGCCTGCTCTTTTTATCCCAGCTCTCAAGTGACCGTCAGTTTGACCCTGACCTCAATTTGGCCGATGCCATCAATAAGGCTCACTTTGTGCCGCAAGGCAAAATTATCATCATTATCGATGATGCTGACAGTGTGCCCTCATCCTTTTACAATGAGCTTTTGGCGCTACACGAAGAGCACTTAGGTCAAGGACGCTTTTCTTTTATCGTGGTGTGCCACCCCCTGTGGGCTGAGGAGAAGCTCGCGCGCACCATCTCCAAGGTGGATCTTGAGCAAGTGCAAATGCCCGCGCTCACCACTAACGAGGCCATGGTGTTGTCGCGGCACGTGTTTGCCTTGCATAACACCATCTCCATCTACAATTCCTTAGTCAATAAGCTCCCAGAAGCTTTAGCTCCGGCCCGCGGCAACTTGTCCCAGATTATTACCATCACGGAGAGTCTTATGAAGGATCCAAATTCGGTCCAAGCCCCGGCCGCGCAGGCCTCTGCTAAGTCGGGTAAAGCTGCAGGCAAGAAGAAGAGCAGCTCGGTGGGCATTTTTGTCACGGTGGTGTGCATCATCATTGTGCTCGCCTGCCTCATCCCGATTTTCTTTGATTCCTCCGAGGATAAGCCTAGCAGTGCGGCCACCGCGCAAGTCCCTAACGAAGAGGCCTTGGTCTTTGCCGACGATACCAAGAGCTTTGATGAGGCGATGGCGCAAGATGAGGGCGCGCTCCCAAGTAATGTGCCCGGCGGCATCGACGCTCAGACCCCAGATAAAGTCACGGATCACTCAGTGACCTTATCGGGTGAAGAGTTAGACAAGATTGAGGGCGGAGCTCCTGGCTCTGACTATCCCAGGGGAATGGACCGACCTGTAGCCTCCAACCAACAACTACCGCCGGGCCAAGGCCCACAAGAGCAAGTGTTCGCGCCGCAGGGTAACCCGCAACCGGTGGCCCAGCTGCGCCGCGGCGATAACGTCAACCACGTCGCGCCAAGTCAAAGCGCGCACACCGAGTTTGACATGCCGCCGATGCAGCAAGTGCAATCAGCGCAGCAACCGCAGCAGCAACCCCCAGCTCAGCCGCAGCAACCAGCTGCGCAGCCGGTAGCTCAAGGCCCTAAGCCTGATCCTAATGCCGCGCAACTTGCCGCCGAGCTGGAGCGTGACCGCGCTCAGTTAGAGCAAGCCGCGCGCGCTAAGCTCGCTGCCGACCGCGCTCAGGCCGCCCAAGCTGAGCAAGCGGCCGCAAAGGCGGAGCAAGAGCGCAAGACCCAATCAACCGCCTCGGCGCAGCAGCCTAAGCCGACGCAGCCAGCGCAGCCCGTGCGCTCCGAACCGCAGCGCCCAGCGTTAAAGGCAGGTCAGGTCATCAACTTAGGTGATGAGCTCAGAGCCCAGCAGGCGGCCCAGCGCCAACAAAGCCAGGCTAACGCGCCGCGCCCTGCGGCTCGGCCGCAGCCCGTGGCCTCAGGCTCGGCGGTTGAGGGCAGCTTAGAGCAGCTGCGTGCCATTAATGGTGCTCATTACACGGTACAGGTGGTCTCAGCCTCCAACCGCGCTAACATCGCCGCGGCCGCCCAAGGCTTACCGGGGCGCTATTGGATTGTGCCGAGCACCCGCAATGGTCGTCCATGGTACGTTTTAGTCTATGGTGACTTTGCGACGCGCCAAGAGGCAATGAACGCCGCGGCCCAAGTCCCAACCTCGGTCTCGCAGGGCGCCAGCCCTTACGTGCGCCGGATTAGTGAAGTGCAAGCGGAGATGCGCTAGCCGCACCGCCCCGCGCCGCACGGCGCTTCACGGCGCGAAGCAGAGGTAGCTGCGCTCGCGCTGAGCGCACCAGCGCTCAGCGCAGCGCCGCCCCGGCCTCCTAGGTCTACGACCTAGGAGGCCGGGGCGTAATGAGTCCGCGCGCTGCCGCGCGCGGTACGCCGCGCAAGCCTTAAGGGCCTGACCCTCATTCGCCGCGCGGATGGCGGACAGCTGTTGTGCAACAATTTTACATAATGCTGTGTTAGTTGTGGTTAAAAAGCGCAAGCATAAGGCAAAGTTGCGCCTCAATACCGCCTTTGATGCTGCTTTAAGCTGCGCCAAAATTTAACTGATTATATGATTATGG
>DXIF01000168.1 GCA_019113025.1 Candidatus Anaerobiospirillum stercoravium
GTGCAATCGCGCCGCCCCTGGCGCTCACTCCCCACCCAGTCTGTCCCCTGCCATTACAAGCTAATTTAACGACTAATTAGCAAATTAGCCCCATAAACCGGAGCCACCACAAGGCCCAAACAAATGCCGCCGAGCGGCGCCCTCCCCAGGACAAAGGGAGAGCGCCGACCCGGCGGCAGGGAAGGGGCGTGAGCCCGCAACGCGCGCGGTGCGCTTAGAACGGAATATCGTCGTCGTTGCTTTCGTCGTTGACCGGCGCTGGGCTTGGGGCCGCCGCGTCCGGCGCCGGAGCAGCAGGCGCAACCGGCTTAGCCTCGCTGGCGCCAAAGCCCGCCGCTGGGGCATTATCAAGCGAGATTGGGCCATTTACCCCGCTAAAGGTGTTCGGGTTAGGCTCAGGTGCAGCGGCCCCCATGGCCTCACCCATCGCGCCCATGGCAGCACCCATCGCAGCGCCCATCGCAGCACCTGCCGCCATATCCCCCGCACTCATCGGGGCGGAGTTACTGTTCATATTGCCATATGGGTTCTGGTAGTTAGGGTAGGACGGCTGATTGCCCGCAGCCGGGGCACTGCCAAAACCACTGCCGCCTTGGCTGCCTTGGCTGCCTTGAGCCGGGAAGCCCCCAAAGCCGTGGTTGCCTGAGCCATAAGCACCTTGGCCGCCGTAATTATTGGAGCCGCCATAGTTGCGGCCGCCGTAGCTGCCGCCTTGGTTCCCGCCATAGGTGCCACCTTGGCCCCCGCCATAGCTGCCACCTTGGCCCCCGCCAAAGGTGCCCGAGCGCTGATAAGGCGAGCCTGACCCTTGCGTATCAAAGGGCTCACTATGAGGTGGGGTGCTAACGACATCGGCATCCGGACCGCTATTGCGGTTATCGAGCATGATCATATTGTCCGAGACAATCTCGGTGGTGTAACGCTTAACGCCGGACTTATCGGTGTAGGAGCGGGTACGCAGCTTACCCTCGACGAATAAGCGCGAGCCCTTATGGATATAGCGCCCCACCACATCAGCCTGCTGGTTCCAGAAGACCACGCGGTTCCACTCGGTTAACTCGAAGTAGTCATTGCTTTCATGACGACGGATCGATTCACTGGTCACTACCGTTAAGTTGGCGACTCTTCCCCCATTTTCGAAGCTCCTGAGGATTGGCTCATCTGCGGCATAGCCGATCAAGAAGACTTTGTTAAAGCTACGTGCCATTACTCAAATTCCTTTCTAGGCTCACACCAAGAGCATGGGTGCCACCCCAGGGGAGAGCAACCGTACCTTGTGCTGCTACAACATTCGATAGTGTATATATTATACACCATATCAAGTTCAATAACAATAGTTACTTTACTTTAACCCCAGATCAAGCGCGCGCACTGACACCTAACCTGCAAATCATCTTACCCTAAGTTGGCGCGCAAAAGCGCTTATTACCCCCCTAACGCCCCACGCGTAAAAAGGTGGAAATTAAGCCCGGCTCGTCGATAATATTAGGCCGATGCCGCGCGCGCCGCGCAGCCGCAGCGCTTGGATCTTAACGGCGCCCAGCGGGCGTACGTTGTGCCCAGGCGCCGCACCGCCCGTGCCCCCATCAGGCGCGCCGGTGGTGGTGCGGCATGTAGTTGATAGCACTTGGTTGCAAGCACTTGGTGCAAAGCTTGAGGAGGGGAATGCATGGACCAGATCGTGGTACGGGGTGCGCGCACGCACAATCTCAAAAACATCACGGTGACGATTCCGCGCGACCAGTTAGTGGTGGTCACGGGCTTGTCGGGCTCAGGTAAGTCCTCCTTGGCCTTTGACACCCTCTATGCCGAAGGCCAGCGCCGCTATGTGGAATCTCTCTCCTCCTACGCCCGCCAATTCTTGCAGTTGATGGACAAGCCCGATGTCGACAGCATCGAAGGCCTGTCCCCGGCGATCTCTATTGAGCAAAAGTCGACCTCGCATAACCCGCGCTCGACCGTGGGCACCATCACCGAGATTCACGACTACTTGCGTCTGCTCTTTGCCCGGATCGGTGAGGCGCGCTGCCCCGAGCACGGCACCGTGCTCAAGGCTCAGACCGTATCGCAAATGGTCGATCAGACCTTGGAGTACCCGGAGGGTACCAAGCTCATGATTATGGCCCCGGTGGTACGCGGCCGTAAGGGTGAGTACAAACAGCTCTTAGGCGAGCTCGCGCAGCAAGGCTTTGTGCGCGCCCGCATCGACGGCGAAATCTGCGACTTAAGCGACCCGCCGGAGCTGAAGCTGCGCCTCAAGCACACCATCGAGGTCGTGGTCGACCGCTTCAAGGTCAAGCCTGAGCTCAAGCAGCGCCTCGCGGAGTCCTTTGAGACCGCCTTAAAGGTCGCCGATGGCCTCGCCTTGGTCGTGCCCATGGATGAGCACCAACCTGAAGCGGAGATCATGCACTCGGCGCGCTATTCGTGCCCGATTTGCGGCTACTCCATCCCGGAACTGGAGCCTCGAAACTTCTCCTTTAATAACCCACATGGCGCCTGCCCGCGCTGCGATGGCTTGGGCCGCCTCATGGTCTTCAGCGAGGACAAAATTGTCCCGGACCCGCAAAAGTCGATTGAAGAAGGCGCGATCGCGCTCTGGGATAAGCGCTCATGGAGCTTCTACCGCCTGTTAGTGCCAGTGTGCGCGGAAAACGGCATCGACATCAGCGCACCGTTTTACACCCTCACCCCTAAGCAAAAGAAGCTCATCTTCTATGGCAATGTTAAGCACCCTGAGCTGAAGGCCGACCCAGAGGGCACCGACTTTTTGGGCGTGATTGGCTACTTTGAGCGCCAAGCTAAGGAAAGCGACTCGGAGAGCTATCAGGCCCTGCTGCAAAGCCTAATGGTGGCGCAAGCCTGCCCTGAATGCCACGGCGCGCGCTTAAAGCACGAGTACTGCCACGTCTTCGTCGGCAATAAGAGTCTCCCTGAGATCTCTGAACTCTCCATCAGCGCTTGCTATGACTTCTTCCAAGACCTTAAACTCGGCCCGCAAGAAGGCAAAATCGCTGAGCGCATCTTAAAGGAAGTGCGCGAGCGCCTGATGTTCCTCCAAAACGTGGGCTTAGGCTACCTGTCGCTGTCACGCGCGGCGGACACCCTCTCAGGCGGTGAAGCCCAGCGCATCCGCCTCGCGAGCCAAATCGGCGCGGGGCTCGTGGGCGTGATGTATATCTTGGATGAGCCCAGCATCGGCCTACACCAGCGCGACAATCAAAAGCTACTTGATGCCTTAAAGCACCTGCGTGACTTAGGCAACAGCGTGATCGTAGTCGAGCACGATGAGGACGCGATTCGCCAAGCCGACTATATCGTCGATATCGGCCCGCGCGCGGGCGTCCATGGCGGCGAGGTCGTGACCTGCGGTACCCCGCAGGAAATCATGCACTGCCCTAAGTCCTTAACCGCCGACTACTTAAACGGCACTAAGACCATTGCGGTACCAACCAAGCGCTGCGCCCCTAAGGGCTTTTTAACCCTGACCGACTGCCACGGCAATAACTTAAAGCACGTCGACGTCAGCTTTCCGCTGGGCTGCTTGGTGGTCGTCACCGGCGTCTCAGGCTCAGGTAAGTCAACCTTAGTCAACGACACCTTAGTGCCGATCGTGACCGAGCGCTTTGCAAGAAAGCAAGGCGCCAGCGGCACGCGCCTTAATCTTGAGGGCGAGCTTGTGCCCACAAGCCACGTCAATCCTGAATTTGATTGCGCCCAGTGTACGGGGCTGGAGCAAATCGACAAGCTCATTTGCATCGACCAAAGCCCGATTGGCCGCACCCCGCGCTCCAATCCTGCTACCTATATCGACCTGTTTACCAGCATCCGCGAGCTCTTTGCGCAAACGCCCGAGGCGCGCGCCCGCGGCTACAACGCCGGACGCTTCTCCTTTAATGTCAAGGGCGGCCGCTGCGAGGCGTGCCAAGGCGACGGCACCATCAAGGTCGAGATGCACTTCCTGCCGGACGTCTACGTCCAATGCGAGCACTGCCACGGCCAGCGCTACAATCGCGAGACCCTCGACATCAAGTACAAGGGCAAGAACATCAGCGACGTGCTCAATATGACGGTGGAAGAAGCCTACAGCTTCTTTAGCGCGATTCCGCGCATCAAGCGCAAGCTCCAAGCCCTGATGGACGTGGGCCTCTCCTACATCACCCTAGGCCAGTCGGCCCTAACGTTCTCAGGGGGCGAGGCCCAGCGCATTAAGCTGGCCAAGGAACTGTCCAAGGTCGCCACCCACAACACGCTCTACGTCTTAGATGAGCCCACCACGGGCTTGCATTTCCACGACGTCAAGCAGCTGCTCGACATGCTGCTGCGCCTGCGCGATGAGGGCAACACCGTGATTGTGATCGAGCACAACCTCGACGTCATCAAGTGCGCCGACTACTTAATCGACCTCGGACCCGAGGGCGGCAGCGGCGGCGGCACCATCATCGCCACGGGCACCCCAGAGCAAGTGGCGCAAACCAACGGCTCCTTTACCGGCCAGTTCCTGCGCCCGATTCTTACGCGCGCGGGCACCCTCAGTGCCGCAACCGCAGTCCCGCAAACTCCAGATGCCCAAGCAGTACCTAAAGCCAAGGCGCCTGCCCGCAAGGCTGCCGCCCGCACCAAGCGCGCCACCGCTCAAGCCGCGAAGACTAAAGACAAAGACACGGTCCCAGCTCCCGCTGAGGCGGCTCAGCCTAAGCGCGGACGCGGCCGCCCCAAAAAGAGCGAGGCCTAGCCCGGCCCCCGCGCCCGCCCTCTGAGGCACGGAC
>DXIF01000169.1 GCA_019113025.1 Candidatus Anaerobiospirillum stercoravium
GGTGCCACCTTAGGGGTCGCTGCTCAAAGCGCCTCGGGCATCTCCTTAGGCTTAGCCGTGGGCTACACCGGCTCGAGCAACACTGACGACTTAGGCGTCAGCGCTAACGCTCGCTTCACTTTCTAACCCACTCCTGACAAGATTGAGTGAAGCTCAATACCTTCAGGACGCCGCTGCTAGGAGGCGACGGACTGGTTCTCAGGTTTTACCTTGTCAGGTTTGACCTTGAGGGCCAGTTCTCAACGGCAGGCACGTACATGCACTAAAAGTCCTGCCCTAGGTTCCAGCTGAGCCCAGCTGGTGGCCTTGGCCTCGGCTCCGGCTCTGCTTTAGAACCTAATTAGCTTTAAGGCGCTAGCTCCTTTAGGAGCGGGCGCCTTTTTGCTTTTTAGAGGCAAAGACTACTTCACGCTGACGGAGCGGCTGGCCTTGAGGCCATCGGCTCTAACCTCAAAGACGCCGGCATCAAGCTTGAGCGGCTTTAAGTCATAAAGCGCGTACTCACCAATGGCCTCGCGCCCGCATACAATCTGGCGGTGATCAAGCTTCTTGACGGGAATCCCATTGATCGTGGCGACGACCCTGCGCGGTAAGCCTAAGATGCGCACGCCGACCACGCCTTGGGTCACGCCCACAATCTCAACTAACACCACGTCATAGCTGTTGCCCTGCTGGCGCGCGTAAAAGGTGGCGCAATCATTACGCGGCAGACCCGCCCGCTGCGCGGCGGCGGTGCTATTTAGGCCCAATACCAACATCAGGGCGATCAGCCCACTGGTTAAGACTTTTCTCATCACTTTTCCTCCCGCCCGGAAGCGCCTGCACTGAGTGGGGTAAATTGGTGCCACTGTGCTTGCGCTGCGTAGCACCACTTGGGCTTAGGCTCTGCCGTGCCCGCGCCCGGATGGCGCGCAGTGTCATTTTTTGGTGCAAGGATGCGCTCCAACGACCCGATTGGGTGCCAAGACGCGCTTGCTGCGCCACTGTTAAGCATTCTGCCCTAAGATTAGCATCTTAAGCTTAGGGCTGGTTGCAGCTCAAGCACTTAATTCTCTTAGTGGTTAGGCGTGCTGTTGGGGATAACTGGGACCAGTGAGCCGCACCGCAGATTAAGTTTTGGTTTAGTTGCCCAGTTTGATAAGGGGAATCTTCTGATGGAATTTGCCTCCAAGTGCCTGCACGGTGGCTATGAGCCTAAAAATGGCGAGCCTGGTGCCCTGCCGATTATCCAAAGCACCACCTTCAAGTACGACAGCACCGCTGACGTCGCAGCTCTGTTTGACCTCAAGGCTGCGGGCTTCTTCTACTCGCGCCTGGCCAACCCAACCGTAGACCATGTCGAAAAGAAGATTGCCGCCTTAGAAGGCGGTGTCGGCGCCATTTGCACCAGCTCGGGTCAAGCAGCGTGCTTTATCTCGCTCATGAATTTATGCCGCGCCGGTGACCATGTAGTCGCTTGCTCCAACCTCTATGGTGGCACCATCAATCTGTTAGCGGTCACCATGAAGCGCTTTGGTGTTGAGATCACCTTTGTCGATCAACGCTTACCAAACGAAGAGCTGGTCAAATACTTCCGCCCGAACACCAAGGCCGTGTTTGGTGAGACCATTGCTAACCCATCGACCGATGTCTTAGACATCGCGCGCATCGCTGATTTAGCCCACAGCCAAGGCGTGCCACTCATCATCGACAACACCTTTGCCACCCCATACTTATGCCGTCCAATCGAGTTTGGCGCTGATATCGTCATGCACTCGACCACCAAGTACTTAGACGGTCACGCCTTAGGCGTGGGTGGTGTCTTGGTCGACTCGGGCAACTTTGACTGGACGGCGCACAAGGACAAGTTCCCAGAGTTTAGCGAGCCAGACGAGTCCTATCACGGCTGCGTCTACACCGAGGCTTTCGGTAAGGCCGCTTACATCGTCAAGGCTCGGGCCCAGTTAATCCGTGACTTAGGCTGCCTGCAAAGCCCACAAAACGCCTTCTACATCAACTTAGGCTTAGAGACCTTACCTCTGCGCATGCAGCAGTACTGCAAGAACGCCCAGACCGTGGCTGAGTACTTAGCCCAGCATCCAAAGGTAGCTCAAGTAGCCTACCCAGGTCTTGCTGACAGCCCAGACCACGAGCGCGCTCAAAAGTACCTGCCACTGGGTAGCTCGGGCGTTATCTCCTTTGTCTTAAAGGGCGGCCGTGAGGCGGGCGTGCGCTTCATCGACAGCCTCAAGATGATCAGCCTTGAGGTGCACGTAGCTGACATCAAGTCTTGTGTGCTGCACCCAGCCAGCTCAACCCACCGCCAGCTCACCGACGAGCAATTAAAGGCTGCCGGTATCGACGCCGGTTCAGTTCGTCTGTCGGTCGGTCTTGAGGACGTTAAGGACACCTTAGCCGACCTCGAGCAAGCCTTAGCTCAGGCTTAATTTCGGCCTAACTCAAGCCTATTAGCGCACCGCTGCCCACTGGCGGCAAGGCGCCCGCACCCCCAAAGTTACCGACTTTGGGGGTGCTTGCTTTTGGGGCAAATATCAAGCGCTCTCAGCACCCAAGGTGCCGTCAGAGCGCACAAGAATAAGCAAGGACGTAAGAGCGTGCCCCCAGCGGGCTAAGCCGTGTCCGCCCACCACGGCAAGATTTGCACAAAGGCACCGCCTAGTTATAGCGCTCGGCTTTCCAGCTTAGTGCACCCTCCTCCCCAAGGTAAGACAGGCCGCAGCTTACCCCTAGTACCAGCTAAGATAGGCGCTTTCCCCGCGCCAGCGCGCCCTACCAGCGCGTTACGCTGCGCTTGCGGCGCATAACTGCGCTGCGCTAACCCGGGGAACTGATTTAGCACAGATAAGAGGAGGTCATGATGGAATTTGCCACCCAATGCCTGCACGCCGGTTATGAGCCGAAAAATGGTGAGCCTGGCGCCCTGCCGCTTGTCCAAAGCACTACCTTCAAATACGACAGCACCGCTGAAGTCGCGGCCCTCTTTGATCTCAAGGCGAACGGCTTCTTTTACTCGCGTCTTGCGAACCCGACCGTCGACGCGGTTGAGCGTAAGCTTGCCGCGTTAGAAGGCGGAGTAGGCGCCATCTTAACCAGCTCAGGCCAAGCGGCGAGCTTTATTGCTCTCATGAACCTATGCCGTGCCGGTGACCACATCGTGGCGAGCGCCACCATCTACGGCGGCGTGATCAATCTCATTGCAGTCACCATGAAGCGCTTTGGCATTGAAGTGACCTTGGTTGATCAAAACCTCAGCAACGACGAGCTAAGTTCGTATTTTCGTCCCAACACCAAGGCGCTCTATGCCGAGACCATCGCCAATCCCTCAGCCCAGGTCTTAGATCTCACGCGCATGGCCGACTTGGCGCACGCCCACGGCGTGCCGCTTATAGTTGACAACACCTTTGCAACCCCCTATCTGTGCCGTCCGATCGAGTTTGGCGCTGATATCGTGGTGCACTCAACTTCCAAATACCTCGATGGCCATGCCTTAGGCTTAGGGGGCGCAATCGTTGACTCAGGGAAGTTTAACTGGAGCGCCCACCAAGACAAGTTCCCCGAGTTTAGTGAGCCCGATGAATCCTATCACGGCTGCGTCTACACCGAGGCCTTTGGACCGGCCGCCTACATCGTCAAAGCCCGCGCCCAGCTCATCCGCGACTTAGGCTGCCTGCAAAGTCCTCACAACGCCTTCTACCTCAACCAAGGCCTTGAGACCTTAGCTTTGCGCATGCCGCAATACTGCCAAAATGCTCAAGCGGTCGCGCAGTTCTTAGCCCAGCACCCTAAGGTTGATCAAGTGTTCTATCCGGGCCTTGCCTGCAGCCCTGAGCAGCAGCGGGCTCAAAAGTACCTACCTCGTGGCTGCTCAGGCGTTCTGTCCTTTACCTTGAAGGCCGCGGCGGCAACCGCCCAGGCCCCTGAAGCGGGCCGCGCCTTAGCCGCGCGGGTCATCGACCGGCTTCAGCTGATTGCGCTCAAGGTTCATGTGGCCGACATTAAGAGCATCGTGATGCACCCGGCGAGCACCAGCCATCGCCAGCTGAGCGCTGAGCAGCTTGCCGCCGCCGGGGTCAGCCCGACTCTCATTCGCCTCTCGGTGGGCCTTGAGGCGGTAGGCGACCTCATTGCCGACTTAGAGCAGGCCCTATCCCAGCTCTAGCTTAGTCTTCTTAACTTAGCTTTAAGCTGCGCCCCATAAGCTCGCGCGGGGCGCGCGAGCTTAGGCGGAGGAAGCGCGGCGCGCTCACCTTGGTAGCCACAACCAATCTGGGGTAAGATGGAAGCTGAGCTTAAGCTGCGAGCGTAAGCGCTGCACGGCACTGCAACCGGTGGAGGCAATATCTTATTTGGGGTCTTGTCCAAGCGTTCTGAAGTATTTTGCTCAGCGCCTGTCATATAAGAGGAGGCAATTATGACTCATCCCACCCAGACTGAAGCTGCGGCCCATAGCGTGCCGCAGCTCCCAGCGATCAACGTGGGCAATGCTGATTTTGCCGACGCACGGCTTGAGGGCTCCGTATTTGTCGACAAGACAGGCAAATTAGCTCAGCTGGTACGCCGCAAAAAGGTCTTTTTCTCCCGTCCCCGCCGTTTCGGCAAGACCATGCTCATCTCCATGCTCGAAGAGCTATTTCGTCATGGTACCGCAAAGTTTGAGGGTTTAGCGGTAGCTCAGCAATGGCCTGAAACTCAGTGCTATACGGTGCTCTCGTTTTCTTTGTTTGGGCTCCAAAACCCAGCTAACTTTGAGCGCGATCTCTGCGCTACCTTACGTAATGCCTTTAACCACGCCGGCTTTCCCCAAGCCTTAACCATTGAGCCTAACCTGACTCAAGTCAATTTGTTATTACCACTCCTGAGCAATTTCTTAACCCCAGGCACCCGAGTGGTACTTTTGATCGATGAGTGGGATTTCCCGCTATCATCTCACCTCGATGATCCGAAGGCCTTTAACCACAATCGTGAGATCATCAACTATCTATTTATTTGGGTGCGCTCGCTCAAAAATCTGCGCTTTCTCTTGGTGACCGGAATTGGCCGTTACCGCTCTAACTCGCTCTTTAGTGGGCACGATATCGTGGACATTAGTCTCGAGCCCGAGTTTGCTGATTTAGTGGGCTATACCCAAGCGGAGGTTGAGACCTTCTTTGCCCCCCACATTGCGCAAGCAGCGCAACTCTTAGGCCTCACGATCCCCGACTTGTTAGCTAAGCTCAAGCAGTATTACGACGGCTTTTGCTTTGAGCGCAACGCCCAGATCACCTTGTACAACCCTTGGTCCATTAACAGCTTCTTCCAGCAAGTTGCGCTCAATCCTACGGTGCCCCCCACCTTCAGACTGTTTTGGCAAGACAGCGCCTTATCACCTAAAGCGCTCGACTCCTATCTTAAGTGGCTCCAGCCTGATTTAACTTTTTTAGATCAGGTTGAAGATCAAGGAATTGCCATTCCAGAACATTCCTTTGCCTTGCCCATAGTATTCAACCAAATTGACCTGCAAGGGCTTTTGGTGCAAACCGGATATTTAACGCTCAAACAGGTAATCGATCCCGACATCTGCGATGACTCCCGCAGCTATCGGTGCTCCTTTCCTAATCTGGAAACGAAAGCATTTTGTGCCAAGCGCTTATTACACCACATCACGACCCAAAACAAGGATGAAGCTTGGTTTAACCGTACCAGTTCGCAGCTGAAAACAGCGATGCACATGCAAGACATGGCGGCAGCCACTGCGGCGCTCAATGAATTTCTTGGTGCTCTGCCGTACGATGTTTCCGTCAAAGCTCATGAAGCCGAGTTTCGCACCTTTATTTGTTGGTCCTTACTCTTTAGTCAAAGCTACGATCGCATCCGGGAAGAGACATTTAACACCCGGGGGCGCTCCGATCTTGAAGTAGAAATCGCGGGCCATCTCTACGTCATTGAGCTCAAACTCTTGCCCAAGAAAGAGGGTAAACAAGCAGGCCTCACCCTAGCCGATCAAGCCCAAGACCAGATCCAAGATCGGATTTATGGCCATAACTTGGCAACGTGGCAAATTCCACGCTACCAACAGTGCTGGGGCTTAGTACTGGTGCTCTCGGCGCAAACGCGGCAAATTGCTTATTGGCGCTTCATCAGCTGCGATCATGACCACTCTCAGTACCAAGTACTGGGTGATGCTTGGTGCAAGCCGCTTAAGACTGATACCAAAAGCACCAAGAGTAACAAGAGTACCAAGAGTAGCAAACGTACCAAGCGTACCACCACTAAAGCTAATGCCAAAACCAACAACAGTACACCTGCACCGAGCGCTCAGATCCAGGACACTAGTGATCCCATGGCACTCAAGCTGGCATTGCAATTGGAGCTGAAGTTAGCTGCCATTACCCCTCAGCATCCCATCACTCTTGACCCCGACTTCTTAATCGAGGGGCTATTGCTGACCTATGATGAAATGCGCACGCTAGAACTTGATGCTGCAGCGCTTGCGCAGAAACTACCGGCTTTAGTCCAAGTGGTGCTGGCCAAAGCCCAAGCCGCCCCGACGGATCAGCCCCTTACGGTCGACGCTGAGCTATTAGAGCAACGCTTGCTCCAAGAGCTGAGCCGCTCCCTGAGCCTTACCCCACCGGACTAAGCGAACTGCTTTCTAGCTGTGCCGCCCCAGCGCATGGCCCTACTAACAGCGCCTAACAGCGCTCTGGCGGTTACTTGCAGTGCCTTGCCGTGCTAGTAATGGGGCTGATCTGTGATATAACTTCGTAACTTTAGCCTATATAAGCTTTTCATGCGGAGGAGTGACATGTCAGAAACCGAGCACCAATCACCGGCTCTAGCTTCTATGGGCCAACCAGGGAGCGCACTGCAAAAAATAGCTACCGGCACTCCCGAGTTTATAAATATGCGCAAGCATAATAACTTGTTGGTCGACAAGACCGCCAAGCTCGCACAGCTCGTTGATGAAGATAAAGTGTTCTTGTCTCGTCCGCGCCGTTTTGGCAAGACCACACTCATATCCACGCTCAAAGAGCTTTTCACTCATGGTACCGTTAATTTTGCTGGTCTTGCGGTGCATCAGCTGTGGCATGAGTCCCAATACCCAGTGATCGCACTCTCCTTTTATAACTTAAGAAACCCGCAAACTTTTGAAAGTGAGCTGTGCACCCACTTGCGCGAGCAATTTAATAAAGCAGGATTTCGTCAGGCCTTAAAGATTGCACCTGATGCTACAACGCTGTCAGAGCTCTTAGTCTATCTTGACAGCCTAATCCAAGGCCAAACGATCGTGTTGCTGATCGATGAGTGGGACTTTCCGCTCTCGGCCACGCTCAACGATCGAATCGCGTTTGACGCCAATCTACAAGTGTTAAATACTTTTTTCCGCTGGGTGCGCCTTCTTACCAATACCCGCTTCATCTTGGTAACCGGCATTGGTAGGTACCAAGACACTGCCACCTTGAGCGGTCAAGATATCACCGATATTAGCTTTGAACCGCTATATGGTGACCTACTGGGCTATACCCAAGCTGAAGTCGAAACCTACTTTGCCCCGTATATTACCAAGGCCGCTGCGCTCTTAGAGCTCAGTGAGGACGATTTCTTGGACCAGCTCAAACAGCAATACAATGGTTTCTGCTTTGAACGCAATGCTCAGGTCAAAGTATATTGCCCATGGGCGATCAACAAATTCTTTAAACAAATTCAATCTAACCCGACTAATAAGCCCCAATTTCGGCACTACTGGTCTGATAGTGGCAATGCCCCACGCGCAATACGCAGCTTCCTTGAAGCCTACCAACCCGACCTCTCATTCTTAACCAAGGTTAAGGAACAAGGCCTCATACTGACCGAAGGCGATCTGACCCATTGTGACACCTTTAACAGTGTGAAGTTTGAACCCTTACTGGTGCAGTCGGGCTATCTTACGATCAAAGAGGTCATTGATCCTGATAACTACACCAATAAGCGTAGCTTTATCTGCGGCTTTCCCAATCTTGAAGTAGAAGCGGACTACGCCGGTGACTTCTTACGCTATATCACCACTAAAAACAATGATGAGGCTTGGTTTACCCACACCAGTACCCAGCTGAAAACAGCACTGCTGGAGCAGAACATGGCAAGCGCAACTGAGGCTCTTAATGAATTTTTGTGCGCCCTGCCGTACGATGTTTCGGCCAAAGCTCATGAAGCCGAATTTCGTACCTTTATTTGTTGGTCCTTACTCTTTAGTCAAAGCTACGATCGCATCCGAGAAGAGACCTTTAACACCCGGGGACGCTCCGATCTTGAGGTAGAAATCGCGGGCAATCTCTACGTCATCGAGCTCAAGCTCTTGCCCAAGAACGCTGGCAAGCAAGCTTGCCTCACCCTAGCCGATCAAGCCCAATACCAGATCCAAGATCGGATTTATGGCCATAACTTGGCGACCTGGCAAGTTCCACACTACCAAAAGTGCTGGGGCTTAGTCCTGGTGCTCTCGGCGCAAACGCGGCAAATTGCTTATTGGCGCTTAATGAGCTGCGACCACGCTCATTCTCAGTACCAAGTACTAGGCAATGATTGGTGCAAGCCGCTAAAGCCTGACGCTGACGTAAGCGCTGCAAGCACTACCGCAGCCACTAGTGCCAATGCCAGTGCGCCCGCACCAAGCGCTCAGAACCATGACACTAGTGCTCCCATGGCACTCAAGCTGGCATTGCAATTGGAGCTGAAGCTAGCTGCCATTACCCCTCAGCATCCCATCACGCTTAACCCAGACTTCTTAATCGAGGGCCTGTTGCTGACCTATGAGGAAATGCGCGCGCTAGAGCTTGATGCTAAAGCGCTAGCGCAGAAACTCCCGGCTTTAGTTCAAGTGGTGCTCACCAAAGCCCAAGCTGCTCCGACAGATCAGCCCCTTACGGTCGACGCTGAGCTATTAGAGCAACGCTTGCTCCAAGAGCTATGCCGCGCCCTGATCCACGCCCCACAAGACTAAGTAAGCTCCCAGCACTCGCGCCGCTTGCATACGCGCGGTACGCCGCTAAGCGCGGGCGCTTATCACTACGCTGAGCGCTCCTGCAAGGCCGTAACTAAGCGGCCTTTGACGTTCTCAAAGCCACCGTTACTCATGACCACGACCGTGGTGTGCTCATCGGTGGCTTTAACTACGGCGTCGATTAAGTCCTGAGTATTGGTCGCCACGATGTGTAACGGCTTAGGGCAATCGCGCTCTAAGATCGACATGTCCCAATGGACCGCTTCGTTGTGGTAGACAAAGACCTCATCGGCTGCGGCAAAGGAGGCGCCTAAGAACTCACGGTTGGCGCCCATCTTCATTGAGTTGGAGCGCGGCTCAAAGACGCAGACGATGCGCCGCTCAGGGCCTACACTTTGGCGTAAGCCCTCTAAGGTGGTGGCAATGGCAGTGGGGTGGTGCGCAAAGTCGTCGTAGACCTTGATGTCACCAATGGTGCCCACCAGCTCCATGCGCCGCTTGGGCATCTTAAAGGTAGCCAAAGCCGCCGCGCCCTCGGGCAAGTCAATGCCGATCGCGTGGGCTGCCAGCAGCGCCATAAAGGCATTGTGGGCATTGTGCACACCGGTGGCAGCTAACTCAACCGCGCACAGCTTTTGACCTGAGGCGCGCTCAAACACGCTAAAGGCTGAGCCATCAGCCTGATTAAGCTCCATAAAATATGGACAATCCTCAGCACCGACCGCTAAACCGTGCGACCACAGGCCCTGATTGATGGTGGCCACGGCATTGGCATCGTGCGCCGGGTAAATCACCGTGCCTGTGCTAGGGATGATGCGCACCATCTGGTGGAACTGCTTCTTGATATCCTCGATGCTATTGAAGATATCGGCATGGTCAAACTCGATATTGTTGATGATGGCGATATTCGGGTGATAGTGGACGAACTTGGAGCGCTTATCAAAGAAGGCGCTGTCGTACTCGTCAGCCTCAATTACAAAATACTCGCTGTCAGTGGCACGCGCCGAGTAGCCAAAGTTCTCGGGGATACCGCCCACTAAGAAACTCGGGTTACGGCCATTGGCCTCTAAAATCCAGGTCAGCATCGCGGTGGTGGTGGTCTTGCCGTGGGTACCGGAGACGGCAAGCACGGTCTTGGTACGCAAATAGAGGTCTTCTAAGAACTGTGGGCCGGAGACATAGTTCATGCGCTCATCTAACATGCGCTCAATCACGGGCATGCCGCGCTTCATGACATTGCCCACCACGATGAGGTCAGGCTTACAGTCCAATTGTTCTGCGCCATAGCCTTGGTAAATTTCAATGCCCGCGGCCTTGAGCTCATCGCTCATCGGCGGATAGACATTTTGATCGCTGCCGGTGACCTTGTGCCCCGCCTGCTGTGCAATCAAGGCGATACCGCCCATAAAGGTGCCACAAATACCAAGAATATGAATGTGCATGACAATTCTCGCC
>DXIF01000170.1 GCA_019113025.1 Candidatus Anaerobiospirillum stercoravium
AGCAGTACCAGAACAGCCAAGGCGCCTTGATCCAAGATCAAGTCGGCTCGGTCCTGTACTTAGATGGTAAGTTAACCGCTGCTGATGGCAGCCAGCTCATCTTAGACTCGCAGCACACTAAGACTCAGGTCTTTGATGACACCAGCACCGCTTCTGCCTTGATCAAAGATGGCTCGACTTACTGGGGTAAATTCGGCACTGAGATCAAGGCCCGTAAGGCTGACCTGTACCTAGGCCAGAATACCATCATGGCGGTCAGCGACAACATCTTAAGCCAAGGCGCTGCCATCCACTTTGATAAAACCGATGCCGCCATCATGGCCCAGAGTGTCAAGGATAGCAGCGATGCTGCCAAGATCGTGTTAGACGGTAACGGCTTCTTAGACTCGCGTCAGGTCACCCTGTTCACCGATAATGGCAATGGTACGGGCAATGAGACTAAAACTGGCGTCAAGATCTTAGGCGATCAGGACATCCGCGTTGAGACCTTAAACGGCGTCATGTACTTTATGCTGCGCGCCGGTGAGGAGATCTCGGGCGGCACCTTAAATCTTGATACCACCAAGATCGATACCGCCTTCTTAGGTGCCACCGACGTATCGCGCGACCTGCTCTTTGCTTATGCTTCGCAGACCGCCAACTGGGACGAGTACTTTGCTGAGGCTAACTTAGACAAGCTTGACAGTGACGAGACCAAGGTTCAGCGTGAGCAGCTCCATGGCGCTGCCGCCTCGAGCCACCTCTACACTTACGATCCGACCAATTCGACCAATCGCTTCCAGCTGTCGCAAGCAGCTCAAGACGCAGGCTACCAAGAGTCGGACTTTGTTGTCATCGAGCACACTGATGGCGAGGGCAAAACCACCGCTGAGGTTTACCACCGTGCTTACAACGACCTGTTAGAGCGCATTGTCCGTGACACCAATGGTGCCGCAGCCGACGGTGCTGCCCTGCAAGGTGTCTTTGGTGGTGCCGCTCAGGCTGCCCTGTTAGCCGCGCGCACCTCGCAAGATGCCGTTGCTGGTCGCACCGGGGTCGGTGCCACCAAGAGCGCGCTGACCTTTGCTGACAACGGCCAAGGTGCTGGTCTGTGGGTCGCTCCAATCTACGTCTCGCAGGACTCCGATGGCTTTGCCGTTTCCAACAAGGATTACGGGGTTGACATCGACCTGTATGGCGTCGCCTTAGGTGGTGATTACACCCTGTCCAATGGCTTACGCGTCGGTGCCTTCTTCAACGTTGGTAGCGGTGATGCCGATGGCAATGGCCAAGCAGGTGGCGTCTCCAACGACTTTGACTACTACGGCGTTGGTCTCTATGCAGGCTACACCTTAGGTCAGTTCTCACTCGTTGGTGATGTCTCCTACACGGTCGTGGACTCGGACATCGATGCTGCTACTCAGGTTGGTTCGATCAAGAGCTCCTTTGACACCGACAACATCTCGGTAGGTGTCACCGGCCAGTACGAGTTTGTCCTGGGTGGCGCTCAGATCACCCCACACGCGGGCTTACGCTACAGCGCCCTGAGCTTTGATGACTCGACCTTTGCCGCCGGTGGCTACGACAATGGCGGCCACTCGGAGCTTGATGACGTCAACGTCTTCTCGATTCCAGTTGGTGTCACCGTCGCCAAGGAGTTTGCTTTTGATACTTGGACCGTTAAGCCAAGCTTTGACGTAACCTTACAAGGCAACTTCGGTGATGACGAGCTCGACAGCAACGCGCAATGGGATGGCGTCGCTTGGCAGTCGACCTACACTGCGGAGTTCTTAGACAACTTCACCTACGGTGCCACCTTAGGTGTTGCTGCGAAGACTGGCAGCTTCAGCGCAGGTCTGGGCTTAGGCTACACCGGCTCGGTGAACACCGACGAGTTTAGCGCTACTGCGAACGCTCGCTTCACTTTCTAAGCTGAGGCCAGCTCCAAGCTGACTTTGGGATGCAGGGTTTGACAGTTTTCCCCACATCCTCAGAGCCAGCACCTCAGGTGCCGCGCGCTGAGCGTGCGGCACCAT
This sequence comes from Candidatus Anaerobiospirillum stercoravium, assembly GCA_019113025.1. GTDB lineage: Bacteria > Pseudomonadota > Gammaproteobacteria > Enterobacterales > Succinivibrionaceae > Anaerobiospirillum > Anaerobiospirillum stercoravium. Next base: position 2,016 of record DXIF01000170.1, read on the forward strand.
GCGGCGGTCCGGGACAGGATGTCCCGAGCCGCAGCAAGTTAATCCAAGCGTCAGCGGCCGTAAGGTCACTGGCGCTTTTGTTCTTGGTGCGCCCAGGGAAATCAAGACCCAGTGCACTGAGACGCTTGAGCGCAGCGCACGGTATGCCGTACGCTGCGCTCAATCGTCTCGAGCTCGCTCCCAGGCCGAGTCGCAACTAGGCGCCTAGGCCTTCACTGCCCTTGCGCGGCTCGTTAAGCTCGATCCGAGCCCGCGACTAGTTTTGCGCCCGCGCGCAAGCGCGCAAGCGCGTTCTGACGTTAGCTCCGCTGTTCAGTTGCGGCGCTCCATCAAGGCTCAACTGCCAGCAGGTAGTTGGGCCTTGGTGCTTTCAAGCGGCCCTACGCCTTCATCGCAGCGCTCCTCTACACGCTTGCGCGTTCGCCGCTGACGCTCAGCATCTGTGCAACAAGCCCAAAACTTCATCAGAGAACACGATGTTAACCCAGTCGTATCACGTTCAGACAGTGCATGTGAAAGGACTCCTGCTTCCAGCCTAGATGACTGGTCGCAAGACCTGCTAGGCTCCTAAAGCCCCATAAGGCTGACGCAGATGAGCTCTGAGCACGAATTGCCCCCAAAGCAACGCGCCCGGGAGAGCCCATACTAGGTATGAGCGCTCCCGGGCGCGGGACGTGGCAGCGGCGGCTTATTTGGTTAGTTCCAGCCGGTGGCCTCACGCAGACCGTCGGCGATGTCCGCAGCCGTTGGGACAACCGTGACGCCCGCGGCGCGCAGCGCTTGCTGCTTGGCCGCCGCCGTGCCTTGGCCTCCTGAGATAATGGCACCGGCATGGCCCATGCGCTGGCCCTTAGGTGCGGCAGCACCGGCGATATAGGAAACGACGGGCTTGGTCATATGCTCCTTAATCCAAGCGGCGGCCTCTTGCTCAGAGGTACCACCGATTTCGCCCACCATGACCACGGCCTCAGTTTGAGGATCTTCCTCAAAGAGCTTGAGCATGTCAACGAAGTTGGAGCCCTGCACTGGATCACCGCCGATGCCCACGCAGGTGGACTGACCAAAACCGGCGTCGGTGGTCTGCTTGACCGCCTCGTAGGTTAAGGTACCCGAACGCGAGACAATACCAACCTTGCCCTTGGAGTGGATCGAACCTGGCATAATGCCGACCTTGCACTCACCGGGAGTGACCACCCCCGGGCAGTTCGGGCCAATCAACATCGAGTGCGACTCGCGCAGACGCGCTTTAACGCGCAGCATATCCATTACCGGAATGCCCTCAGTGATGCAGACGATCAGCTCTAAGCCCGCATCAATCGCCTCGAAAATCGAATCGGCGGCAAAAGGAGGCGGCACGAAAATCATGGAGCAAGTGGCGTGGGTCACATCCACCGCCTCGCGTACCGTATTGAAGACCGGCAGCCCTAGGTGGGTCGAACCGCCGCGGCCGGGGGTAACACCGCCCACGAGCTTGGTGTCGTAGTAAGCCAGACATTGCTCCGAGTGCACCGTACCCTGCGAGCCGGTGATGCCTTGGCAGATGATCTTGGTATCTTTGTTAATCAGAATACTCATAGGAAGAAATCTTGTGCTGCAATGACAGGAACCACGTAAGGTGGCGCGTGCTCGCCGCCTAGGAGCTAGCCTTCTAAGCGGCAGCCTTCTAGGCGGAAGCCTTTTGCACCGCCAATAAGGCGGCCTCACGCAAGCCATGGGCGGCGGTGATATCAAGGCCGCTGTCATGGAGAATCCGCGCTCCATCTAAGGCATGGTTACCCTCAAGGCGTACCACCACCGGTACCTTGGTCCCCACATCGTGGACCGCACCTAAGATACCTTCGGCAATCAAGTCGCAGCGCACGATACCACCGAAGATGTTGACCAAGATGCACTTAACATTAGGATCTTCCAAGATGATCTTAAAGGCCTCCATCACGCGCTCTTTAGTCGCGGTACCGCCGACATCAAGGAAGTTAGCTGGTTCACCGCCACTGGCTTTGATGATATCCATGGTGCCCATGGCAAGGCCTGCGCCATTGACCAAGCAACCAATGGTGCCCGTTAACGGCACATAGGAGAAGTTCGAGGCGACGGCGCGCGCAATACGCGGATCTTCTTGCGAAGGGTCATCGAGCTCAACTAAATCAGGGTGCCGATATAAGGCGTAGGAGTCCAAGTTGATCTTGGCATCCAAGCACAAGAGCGAGCCTTCGGTCGTGACCGCCAACGGATTGATCTCAACTAAGGACAAGTCCTTTTCAATAAAGCAGCGTGCAATACCCATGAAGATCTTGGCAAACTCGTTGACCTGCTTACCCTTTAGGCCTAATTGGTAAGCAAGGGCACGCCCTTGGTAGGGCTGGGGGCCGGTCAGCATGTCGATATTGCACTTTAAGATCTTGGAGCTGTCCTTGGCAGCAAGCTCCTCAATGGACATACCGCCGGCCTCACTGGCCATAATGGTCAGATTGGAGGTGGTGCGATCGATGGTGGCACCGACATAGAGCTCACGCACCGACTCGGTGGCACGCTCAATTAAGATGCGCGATACCAGCTTGCCCTCAGGGCCGGTTTGACTCGTCACTAAGCGCGAACCCAGCCACTTAGCGGCAAAAGCCTCGGCCTCCGCCGGACTTTGGACTACGGCGACGCCACCGGCCTTACCGCGAGCACCGGCGTGCACTTGGCACTTGCACACAAATGGGCCCGGGGCCAATTCATAGGCAAATTTACCGATACCTAAAGCCTTGGTGCTGACGCGAAAATCGCCAATTGGCAAACCATAGGCCCTAAGCAGCTCTTTGGACTGGTATTCGTGAAGATGCATAAACCCTTTCTCTTACTACCCTTTGTTCTGTGTTGGGGGCAAGTTAGCCCCACCCAACTGTAAGGTGCACCCATTATAGATAGTTGAACTGACAAACTTAAGCGCCGCTGCTGCGCCCCATCCCAAAGCAGCGCCCCTCAATGCGGGCGCTTGGGGCCGCTCGCGCCCATAACTATGGGGCTCAGACCGCAAGCCGCCGCCCCTTAAGCGGCGTGCCCCCAGCTTGCAACGCTCGCCGCAATCGGGCATACTTTGCCCTCCAATGGCGCAACCAGCACCATTAAAGCGCAACAGCAGCAAGCTCTGACCTAGTTTGCACTTTTATCGTGCATATCTCATTAGTGCCCGCGCTTGCACCTGCACTGCGGCCTCGCCAGTCCCGCTGATCTGAGGGTAAAGTGCGCTAAACTTAAGTCTCACTAAGCGCGAGCGTCCACCCCAGCCCCACCTAACGGCGAAGATACCAGCGCAGATACCAGCAGGGGCACCTGCGGGGATAACAGCCGGGATACGAGCAGGGATAGCAGCGGGGAGCGCTCGTCCCGCAAACCCTCACCCTAACCGCACCATAGCAGCTTGCACGCACGGTGCGTCCCCCCAGCCCCGTTCCTAGGCGCGCCGCCCACGAAACCGTAGCCGCTGGGTGTGCCGCGCCCCAAACGCCCAAGCGCCCCGGTTCGCCCTTGCGCCGGTGCACGCACTGTAACGGACGTGAGATTGCTGGCGGCGGGCTCCGAGGCTATAGGGCTATGGGTTGGTGGGGCGGTGTGCGGTAGGCAGCGCCCGGCGTGCGGTGTGTAGGTGCGGTGTGTAGGTGCGATGCGCTGCGCCCAGGGCGCAGCGCGGCCTGCTCTGCTCTGTTCTGGTTTGGATTTGTTTGGTTGTCGCTTGTTCTTTGCTCGACCTAAGGTATGTGTGCCATGACTTCCCGTGCTGACTCCAGCTTAAAAACAGAATCGGTCTTAGCCGCTAGCGTTGCGATGACCAGCTTTAGACTTGCGACGCATGATCAACTATCGCCCGCCGCGCCGGGTAAGGTCCTGATCTTAGGCGGAGCCTTTGTTGATAAGACCTTAAGCTTACGACGTCTGCCGCCGGTGGGCGGTGACTCCTACGCCCAAGAGCTCTTCACCGGCGTGGGAGGCTGCGCCTTAAACGTAGCCCATATTCTCCGCCAACTTGAGTTGCCGCACAGCCTCAAGGTGCCCTTAGGAATTGGGCCCAATACCGCCATTATTGAGGCGCAGCTTAAAGCCGACGGCTACGATGACGCCTCCTTTATCAAGCCGTACCGCCCCACTGATAGTACCGTCCAAGACTGCGGCTATTGCCTGTGCTTGCTGGATGCCCAGCGCGAGCGCACCTTTATTGTGGTGCCGGGCCTAGAAAACAATATCAAGGCGCAGTGGCTGGAGTCAGTCGACTTTGCCTCTTGCGATTTGATTTACCTCTCAGGCTTTGACCTGACCGAGGACAATGGCATGGTCTACTTGCAAGAGATTGCGGCGCGCAAGCGTCCCGACTGCGCGGTGTACTTTGATGCTGGGGCCCGCGTTGACTTCATCACCGCCGAAGCGCGCGCCTTGCTCTTTAGCCTCAACCCCATTTTGCATCTCAACCAGCTGGAACTGGAGCTGTTAACCGGCACCAAGGATCTCACCCAAGGCGTTGCGCTGCTCACCACTAAGACTCAAAGCCCAGTCGTGGTCACCTTGGCAGATCAAGGCTGCCTCCTTGCCCAGCGCTTAGGACGAGTGGCCCATGGCGCTGCACGCCGCACCAAGGGCGCACTGCCTGCCTTTGGCCAAGCCAGCAGCAACGATCAAGAGCAGGCCTTAAAGCCCAGCTACAAAAACATCTTCCATCAGGCCATGGCCCAAGCGCCCGCCCACGGCTTTGTCCTCAAGCACTATCCGACCAAAGCCGTGCCCGTAGTTGATGCCACCGGCGCGGGTGATGCCCACAGCGCGGGCATGATTGCCGCCTTAGTGCAAGGCCAAACCATTGATGAGGGCATCATCTATGGCAGCAAACTCGCCGCTAAAGCGGTGGGGCAATTAGGCGCCCGCCTGACCTTAAACGCAGCAATCCCATAGCCCAGCCTGTTGCCTCAAGAGCGCACGTAGCTTGCAGCAACCGGCGCTCCCTCATAGCACCAAAAGCAGGGAGGTAGCTGCACCTAATTACCTAGGATAATCTATGAAACCACCATTCTCCCCTCAACTCAACATTGACCATGCAGCTTATGAGGCGCACGCCCTGCTCCAAGATGAACTCGACAGTCCTGACTTCGAGGAGCACCGCGCCACGATGATTAAGTTCTTTAACGACGAAGCGCAGGGCTTTGACCTAAATATACCGGCCCCGCGCGCCAATAAGGTGCGCAAACTCTACAAGGCGATACGCGCCACCGCTCCTGAGACCTACAAACAGCTCAAGCCCCTGCGCTCCGTTATTGGCTTGTTAAGCGCCAAGAATTTCCATGGTCTAAGCGACGGCGTGAAACTATGCCTCAATGACCAGATTTTACGGCGCTCAGCCCCAAACCTCGGCGCTTCACTGTGCCATTGTTTTGCCCTCAGTATCCAATATCAGTTCGATGACAAAGTGGTCCAGTGTCTGAGCCAGTTCAGCAGCAGCGAAGAGAGCTTGTCTCAATGTTTCGACGCAATTCGCCAGGATCCTGAAAAAATGCGGTGGACCGTCTATGTTGCCTTTAGCTATTTGCTGCTGCGTAGTTATATTCCAGATGACATCTGGATCCATTTGCAAACCATCGATCCCTCACTGACCAAACAAACCGACCTAATGTGGGCCAGCGCCCATACCTTCGTAATTCAGCATATAGTTTCCATTATTGCTGATGATATTAACACCACGGACGAAGCCGCACCTTAATGAGCGTAAGCTCGCAACAGCTAATGG
>DXIF01000171.1 GCA_019113025.1 Candidatus Anaerobiospirillum stercoravium
TACTAGTATGCAATGGCGGCAAGGCTTATACTATGTGGCAGTGAGTTGTTTGACCTGCCTGAAACTAAGTCACGCTGAGCGACCATTAGCGCTGTAGTAGGACGCTGCTTTTTGTTGTTGTTGAGCAGCGCAGAGCAGCGCGGTGCCGATGGATTTTGGTCTTGGCTTGCTGGTAGGTAGGCCCATTGTGGAAAGGAGATTGAGCGCTATGATGCACATGACTTTGCGCTGGTACGGCCCAGACATGGATAGCATTACCTTAAAGCAGATTCGCCAGATTCCTGGTATGGAAGGCGTGATCACTGCTTTACACGAGATTCCAGCGGGCGAACCTTGGCCTGAGGACAAGGTCAGAGAGCGTAAGGCGATCGTCGAGAAGGCCGGACTTAAGCTCATGGGCATTGAGTCCATCAATGTGCACGAGGACATCAAGTATGGTGCCTCCACTCGCGATCAGTACATCGAGAATTACATCAAGTCCTTAGAGGCAGTCGGCAAGAACGATATCCACCTCGTTTGCTACAACTTCATGCCAGTATTTGACTGGACCCGTACTGACTTAGCGCTGCCATTACCGGATGGTTCTACCGCTTTAGCTTATGACGGCAAGGACATCGAGGGCTTAACCGCTGAGCAGATGTTCGACCGCATCGCTAATAACTCCAATGGCTTTGAGATGCCAGGCTGGGAGTTAAACCGCCGCGATGAGATCACCGCTCAAATCAAGAAGTTTGAAGGCATGACCGGCGATGAGCTGCGTGCTAACTTCAAATACTTCCTCGATGCCATCATGCCAACCTGCCAAAAGTACAACATCAAGATGGGCGTCCACCCAGATGATCCATCCTACGATCTGTTTGGCATCCCTCGCATCACCAAGTGCGAAGAGGACTTAGTCAAGATTGCTCAGCTCAACGATTGCCCATTAAACGGCTTTAGCCTGTGCACGGGCTCCTTAGGCTCTAACCCAGCTAACAATCTGCCTAAGATCATCCGCAACCCAATCATTGGCAAGCGCATTCACTTTGCTCACGTTCGTAACGTGCTGCACACCGGTGATCACCAGTTCCACGAGTCCTCGCACGTTTCGCACACGGGCAGCTTAGATCTCTATGAGATCATGAAGGCCTTAGTAGAGGTCGGCTTCAACGGCTTAATTCGCCCAGACCACGGCCGCGAGATTTGGGACGAGATTGCTCGCCCAGGCTACGGCTTATACGACCGTGCCTTAGGCTCCAATTACTTAATTGGCCTGGAGGAAGCGATCCGCAAGTCCAAGGGCATGCCATACCCTGACAACATCAACTCCGTCACCGCTCCTTGGAACTAAGTTAGGTGCTCGCTGCTAGCTTGCTAACTGTTAGCTTGCTCGCTGTTGGCTCGCTGTTAGCGCGCTCGCTCACGCTTAGTTCTGTAGGGCTTGGTGCTGCGCGCTGGCGCAGCGCCCGTTAAAGCCGCCCGTGCCTTGAGGTCTGGCGGCTTTGACTTAAATAGACGGTGGTTGCTTTCTTTTCTTTGTTCGAGGTTTGTCAATGAAAGTTACGTTAGAGGGGATTAAGGATCAGGCTGCTTTTGCCGCTGCTGGGGTCACCCTGCCTAAGTTTGATGTAGCTCAGGTTCAGGCCCACAGCCGCGAGGAGCCGGTATGGTTGCACTTTGGTGCTGGTAATATTTTCCGGGGCTTTGTCGCCTCGCTCCAGCAAACTCTCTTGGATGAGGGTTTACAACAGTCGGGTATTCAAACCCTGTCAGTTTACGATGGGGCCATCATTGATGACGTCTTTGGTCCCCACGATAAGTTAACCTTAGAGGTCACCTTACTGCCTGACACCAACGTCGAGCTCAAGGTTATTGGCTCGGTCGTCCATGGCTACAAGCTCAATGGCTCGGCTCCAGCCGATGAGGCTGAGGTTAAGGCCTTGATGGTCAAGCCTTCGGTGCAGCTGGTTTCCTACACCATCACCGAGAAGGGCTACGCGATTCGCGGCATCGATGGTGACTACTTACCTCAAGTTAAGGCTGATTTAGAAAATGGCCCAGCCAAGGTTGGTCACGCCATGTCGTGGACGGCCGCCTTACTGTTTGAGCGCTTCAAGGCCGGTGCCCTGCCAATTGCCATGGTTTCGATGGACAATTGCTCGCACAACGGCGATAAGCTCAAGGCCGCGGTAGTTGAAATTGCTAGCGCCTGGGAGAAGAAGGGCTTGGTCGGCGCGGACTTCTTAGCTTATCTGCAAGATAAGAGCAAGGTCTCCTTCCCTTGGACCATGATCGATAAGATCACCCCACGCCCTGACGATAGCATTGCGCAGCTGTTAAAGTCCCGGGGTATCGAGGACATGGATCCGATCAAGACCGCCCGTGGCTCCTTTATCGCTCCGTTCGTCAACGCCGAGAAGCCGCAGTACTTAATCGTTGAGGACATCTTCCCCAACGGGCGTCCGCCACTTGAGAAGGCGGGGGTCTTATTCACCGATGGCGCCGGGGTCGACCTGTGCGAGCGCATGAAGGTCACCACCTGCTTGAACCCACTGCACACCGCCTTAGCTGTGTACGGCTGTGTCTTAGGCTATGAGCGTATCGCCGCTGAGATGGACGATCCGCAATTAGTTGCTCTGGTTAAGAAGTTAGGCTACGACGAGGGCTTAAAGGTCGTCGACGATCCTAAGATCTTGAACCCACGTGACTTCTTAACCGAGGTCATTGAGCAGCGTCTGACCAACAAGTGCTTGCCTGATTCGCCGCAGCGTATTGCCACCGACACCTCGCAGAAGGTTACGGTGCGCTTTGGTGAGACCTTAAAGAATTATCACAAGAAGGGCTTAGATGCGACCCAGCTCATCGCGCTACCACTTGCGATCGCAGGTTGGCTGCGCTACCTGTTAGCTATCACCGATAAGGGTGAGGCCTTCACCTTATCCGACGACCCATTGATTCCTGATTTACAGGCTAAGATGGCCGGGATCGAGTTTGGTAAGCCTGAGAGTGTGGGCGATAAGTTAAAGCCAATTCTCTCCAACGCCACCTTATTTGGCGTCGACCTCTATGAGATTGGTTTAGGCACTAAGATCGAAGGTCTGCTCAAGGAGATGATGGTCGGCCCAGGCGCTGTCCGTGCTACCTTGGTCAAGTACTTAGGTTAAACCAGGCGCACCCCCTTTCACCTCAACTGCGGTAACGCTGAAGCGTGCCGCTTCACACATACACATCGAATATTCCAAGGTCACCGTAAGGTGGCCTTTTTAGTGCCTGCCGCGCCGCACCGCGCGCTGGACAGCGCCGTTGCGCGCCGTCCTTGAGGCCTTGAGGTTCTGCCCAAACAGTACGCCCCCTCGGAGTGAGGGGGCGTGCGATTGGGGTACGGCGCGCTCGCCGTTGGAGCTGGGCTGATGCCGCAAGCTTATGCGGGCGTGAGCTTAGCTTGGCTTAGCTTAGCTGGGGGTGGCCGCGGCTAGGCCAGCCTACTGGGCTTGCTGCGCTTCGCGCGCGGCTTGTAAGCGCTGTTGAATGCGCTTTTGGTGCGGCGAGTTGGAGTAGAAGCTAATCGGGATAGACTTGGCTGAGAGCACCTTAAAGTACAGGCCCGGGGTCCACTTGGCGTCGAACTCAGGTAACATGTAGAAGCTGCGCGAGGTGCTGATTAAGCTGTTTAAGAGCTTAGGGCTGGGCTCAACAACATGGGTGCCTTCAGCAATCATCTGCTGGAGCTTGCTGTACTCAAAAGCCGCTTGCACGATGTTGGCAAACTTAGCGGCGCGGTTGCAGGAATCACGCAGCATTTGCTGCTGGCTGGTACTGAGACCATTCCAGATGCGCTCGGACATGATGAGGTTGGTCATGGTGTAGACGTGCCCGGTTAAGGTCAGGTAGGGCGCATACTTGTGGAAACCCCCGGCTTGCAAGGTAGGGATTGGGTTTTCTAAAGCGTCAATCTCATTGTTTTGCAGCGCGGCATTGACTTGGTTTAACTCCATATTGACCGGAATAGCACCGTAGATCTTAAAGGAGTTGGTCTGAATGGCATTGCCCGGGACACGTATGCGCATGCCCTTTAAGTCTTCGGGGGTGTTGATCGGCTTCTTGCTTAAGATGTGGCGCAGACCATAGGCCCAGTTAGACGAGATGATGCGAATGCCTTGTTCTTGGGCCATCTTGTCGCTTAACCCATTAAACCACTTGCTGTTGACCAAGTGGAAGGCTTCGTCCCAGTTCTTAAATAAGAAGGGGCCAAAGATGATGCCCATATCGTAGGCACCATAGTTGTAGTAGACCGCGCCGTCAGCTAAGGTCACCACCGGCTCACCTTGACGCATGCGATCGATGATCTGGTTCTTGGTGCCTAAGGCTGAGTTCGGGTAGAGCTCCAAGGTCATGGTGCCGCCGGAGCGCTGCTCTAACTCCTCCTTCCAGCGCTGCATGCCAAAATCAAAAGGCTCGCCCGGCTTATTCTCATAGCCCACCTTGAGCACCACTTGCGCCTTGACCGGTGCTGGGTCGGTACTTACGGTAGTAAGCTGGTTCTGACTTACTGCGTTATCATCGGAGCAGGCGCTTAAAGTCAGAGCGCCCAAGGTCAGGGTGCTGATCGTCAAGGTAACGGCCGCACCACGCGCTAACACGCGTCCCAGTGTGACCGCAAGTACATTAATGGTCATGAGAATTTCTCCACGCCACGTAAGTCGTAAGTCGTAAGGGAACGATCCGCTCGCAGCTTAGGCTTACTTGCCCGCATTTAGTTCATTTGGAGGGAGCGGTCGCTTTCTTTGAGCTAGTTATTGGATATCTAAGTGGTGCGTGCCGTCAGGATAATACTACAGTATGACAGCCTACGCCATCAGCGCAAAGGCTTGTGGGGTGCCGTACTGCGGGCTTAGTCAATCAGTTTATCTATCCTTGCATCCAACCATCAGCATGATACCAGTTAGCCCCGATTAGAGCACTAAGGGCATCCCTAAAGCTTGTCCTAGCTCGCGCTATCTCGTCCTGCTTTTCCAGAGCGCATTGCTGCGCTCCGATGCGCTGCTTGAGGCTAGATAGCCCGCTTGGAACTAGACCAGTACCGCTTGGGACGGTAGTAGCTGTGGGACGCAGCTTAATGCCCTCAAGTGGGATTAGGGGCTGGGGCGCAGGGTTTGGTGCCTGCAAGCTGTTTTGAGGGCAAGGATAGTGCCATGTCGTAAGAGATAGTGCCATGTCGTAAGACGGTGGCTGCCCAGGATGGTGCTCCTACCTTGGTTTGCACTAGGTTGGAGCACGGGGCGTGCGGGAGCAGGCGCGCTCTAATGAGTAGAGCGTGCTCTGTTGCGTGCAATCTAGTTTTGAGCCATGTTTCACTGGGATGGGGCACGGCGAGGCTGGACGGCGTGCCGCTTAAACTGTCAACTATTGCTACTTTGTCTAGGTGGTGGGCTGGGAGGTGACTATAATGGCCCGCCGATGGTTCCCCTAGCATCAGCGCATGAGGTCAGATCATGAGGTCAGCTCATGCTGCTTGGTTAGGTGTTTAGATTTCATTGAGCTCAGGAGTGATAGATGGCAGCAAAGTTTCAGTCGACCAAGGTAGGAGCCGCTGCACTGGCTTTAGGCATGACGCTTTTCGGCATGGGGGCGCTTAGTACTGAAGCTTCAGCAATGGTCAAGATTAATGCTGACTTCTTTGGCAGCGCCGACAGCGACGTCAAGGACAGCCAAAATGGTGAGTTAAACACTCAGGCCTATGGCGTCAGTGTTGATACCACCTATTTCTCCGTGGGCGCGCGCCGCACCGATTACGACTTTTCGGGCATTAATGACTATGGTTTTGATTCTGGCAATACCATCTATGCCGATGCCCACTACAACGGTGATTTCTCCAACAACTTAAGCTACAGCGTGGGCTTAATGGTCGGTGCCCTCTATGAGGACGACTTTGACTTGGGCGACAGCTACGCCGTGTCCCCACGCGCCATCTTAGGTTATCGTTTCACCAATGGCTTAACCGGCTTCTTAGGTGCCTACGTTAATTTCAACGGCGCCGATAACGTCTATCTGCCGATCATTGGCCTCAAGTTAGGCGATGAGAGCGATCACGGTTGGTCGGGCTCGATTGCTTACCCTGCAACGCGCGTCCAATACCGCTTCAACAACTTCTGGGCGGTAGACGGTACCTTCCTCACCGTACGTGACACCTTCCACTTAGACGATGACAACGAGCGTGGCACCCTCAAGGATGGTTACATCCGTGAGGAGTCGTATGGCGTAGGCGTTGGTGTCACCCTCAACCCACTGACCCACTTCCAGGTAAGCCTCGGTCTGTTCTCCTATTTCGATCGCGAGTTCAAGCTGTACAACCACGCCGGCGACGAGCAGGATTCCTTTGAGACCGACCCAACCTACGGTGGCTATCTGCGCGGCTCCTTAGTCTTCTAACTAAGAGCCACTCAAACCACCCTGCGCCAGCCCCGGCCGTCATTGCCGCTTTGCGCCGCCTGCTGCTACCATACCTTGGTACTTGAGCCTAAGGTGAGCCTCAAGGTCGCCGCGGCTGCCAATTGGCTGATTCACTGCTGGGCCGAGCCACTGTTTAACAGCGCCAGCGCTTGCTTCGACTGCAGTCTAAGTGAGCGCTGGCGCTATTCGTTAGCGTAGCCCCAAGAGCTAATAGGGTTAGTGCCGCAGGCGTACCAACAGAGCAAGTGCCGCAGGCGCACCGCGGTATGGCCTTGACGTTGGGCTTTTTTAGCGGGGCTTGCTTGCGGGCAGACAGCGCGGCGTTTACGCCGCGTTCCACGCTCAGCTCGGACTTCGCAGCGTGCAGAGCGCTGCTGGTTCTGGGCAGAGCCGGGCGCTGGGCCGGGGCCTTGAGCGTCGGGCCCGGGCTGGTCACATCGGTGCTTTAGGGTCACTTTGGGGGAGCGTTGGTGGGCCGCTTGGGGGCGCTCTCTGCGGGCGGTTAGAGCGCGCGAGTTTTTGAGTACGTTAATATTATTGTGAGGCATTCATAAAAAACGTGTGGCCGCTCCGGCGAAACCTACCAGGAAAACTAGTAGGTGGTGGGAGCGACCACACGCTTGGGGTTAATTGTTACCGCGCCGACCTATTATTATGGAGGTGATAGCATTGAAGGCGGCGCGCTAGCTTGAGGATCTGGTTACAGATCTACGGTTAGTTGGACTTAGCAGTCCATTGGAGCGCCTACAATTTCCTTCTTGCCGGCAACGATGAACCAAATGAAGCAGCCGACCGCGACTACGGCACCGACCACTTGCGAAATGAAGATGTCGACACCAAAGCCCATGTTAGGCTCGTACAGGATATAGGTGATGCAAGCGGCGGTGATGAAGGTAGCTGGGATGGAGCAGACATAGTGCAGCTTGTTACGACGATAGAGGTAAGCGGCGCTAGCCCACAGCATGATCGCAGCTAAGGTCTGGTTCGACCAGCCGAAGTATCTCCAGATGATGTTGAAGTCAATGAAGGATAAAGCAATGCCGACTGCAAAAATTGGGATGGCAATGTATAAGCGCTTGATCGGCTGGCTCTGATCAAGGCCGATGAACTCAGCAATGGTGATACGAGCGGCACGGAAAGCAGTGTCACCGGAGGTGATAGGTAAGACGATAACACCTAAGATGGCCAGCAGACCACCAAAGGAGCCCATTAAGGCAATCGAGGACTCGTAAACGACCTGCGAAGCGGTACCAGCGTTGATCGAGGCGCTTAAGCTCTCTGGATCTTGGTAGAAGGTCATACCAACGGTGCACCAAACGAGGCCAATGAAGCCCTCGGCAATCATGCTACCGTAGAAGACGCTGCGACCTTCGCGCTCATTTGCCATGCAGCGGGCCATTAATGGCGACTGTGTGGCGTGGAAACCCGACAGGGCACCGCAGGCAATGGTGATGAACATTAACGGCCATAATGGCAGGTCAGCTGGGTGCTGGTTAACGCCCCACTCGGCCCAAGCGTAGAAGTTCTCGGGCATCTCAATGAACAGGGATAAGGTGATACCTACCGCCATGATGATGAGTAAGGCGCCAAAGACTGGGTAAATGCGGCCGATCAACTTGTCGATCGGGATTAAGGTGGCTAAGAAGTAGTAAATGAAGATTACAGCTAGCCAGAACAAGAAGTCTAAGGACTCTGGGGTTAATTGGGCTAACAGATTAGCAGGCGAGGTCGCGAAGACGACACCGACTAATAACAGCAGGAGCACGGCAAAAACGCGCATGATCTGCTTGGCGATGTTGCCCAGGTTGTAACCTACGATCTGAGGAACGTTAGCACCTTGGTAACGAACCGAGATCATGCCCGAGAAGTAGTCGTGAACGGCACCGGCGAAGATGGAACCAAACACAATCCACAGCAGGGCCTGAGGGCCGTATAAGCAGCCCATGATTGGGCCGAACACAGGACCGACACCGGCGATGTTCAGAAGCTGAATTAACCACAGCTTCCACTTAGGCATGGTGACGTAGTCTACGCCATCATACTTGGTAATAGCTGGGGTTTTACGGTTGGGGTCAATGACAAAGATCTTTTCTACGATCTTGCCATAGATGATGTAGCCAACGATCAGGCCGATTGTGGCTAGGATAAACCACATATAACGAGGCATGGTGACTCCTTGGTCTCACACAACACATCAGGAACATGTCAGAAGGTTGCGCGTAGGAGCGGCTAAATCTTTGGCTCCTTAGCTCCATGCGTGCAATTAGGCTTGCGTCGCCCCGCGCCCCCAGCGCGGTGAGCGCAGTAAGCGCAGTGGCAGTTGGCGCAAGTTACCCTTGATGGCTTGCTCCCCTAAAGTCCCACCAGTTGGCATGCACCACAACACCTCTTTGGGCCTAAGCGTTCCCCTTAGGTCTCATGCCAACCTTTGCAACTTTGAGCGTATTGTAGCCAAGCTCAAGCTAAGATCGGCCTAGCCGCCTTATAAAGTGGGCCCGCGCTCGCATTATTTTGAGGATTTAACGCAAGGAAGCGCGCTTATTGATCAGATGTAGCCCTAAATGGCGTAACTGGGGCTACGCTGCACCAATTTTGCCCCCGCATTTAGCTTGCTCCGCGCGCGCACAAACGGCACGCAACTGCGTCCGTACGCCGCTTGTGCCACGCTGGCGTCGGCACTTTCGTAAGCGTTCACGAGGAAACGCCCGCTTGCTTGCACCATGAGCGCCCACCGCGCCTGTGGCGCGGCTGCCCCGCCGCGAAGGCAACGCGGCGCGCGTGCTCAATGCGATAAATATCGGCTTTGATCTTGGTTAGCCCAAGCTAACTTTGTTAGCGTCATCAAACTTTTTAGAAAAAAATGTGACCAATTGCAAAAAAGTATTGAATCGGGACTTTGGTGGCGCTAGACTAACTTCAGTTAGCTAGAGGTAACTTTAGAACTAAGCTCTTTCCACCAAGGTCGCTGCCCCATTTTGATTTCGGCCTAACCGAGCTCAGTGTCACTGCATGCGCTTAATGCGCGCAACGCGCTCCATACGCGCAACGCGCTCCATGCGCGCACAGCGGGTAACAGCGTTTAAGCGGCTGCTCGCAGCAGGAGTGGCACCCAGCTTGACTTCGCCCCGCCTTTCGGCCTTGGTGGCCAAGATGCTGCTTTCACGGCTATGCTGCTTACTGCTACTTAACTGCTGCTGATGGTTTGGTGGCGAGCAGCCCTGTTTGATGTAGGAGACGGTGTTGAGTCCAAGCTCATTGTGGTTGGGGCTTGATACCGATATGCGATGACTAAGACCTTAGATACCTTAAAGGTAGGGGACAAGGGCACGGTGGTGACCTTAAGCGGTCAGCACACCTCGCTGCGCCGCCGCCTGTTAGATATGGGCCTGACCCCAGGCACCGAGCTTGAGGTGCTGCGCTACGCGCCCCTGGGCGATCCGATGGAAATCATGGTGCGCGGCTATGCCCTGACCATGCGCAAAGATGACGCCAAGTTAATTGAGATTGCTTAAGCTGCCCCTGCAAGGATGCTCCTCTTATGAGCCAAACAATTGCTTTAATCGGTAATCAAAACTGCGGCAAGACCACCTTGTTCAACTACATTACCGGCTCCAATCAATACGTCGGTAATTGGCCGGGCGTAACCTTAGATAAGGCCTGTGGTTACGTCGCAAGCCATGATTTCAAGGTGGTGGACTTACCTGGTCTGTATTCGCTTTCGCCTTATTCGCCCGAGGAAATTGTCTCGCGCAACTTCTTGTTAGGCGGCAACTATGATGTCCTAGTCAACATCATGGACGCGACTCATTTAGAGCGCAGCCTATCCTTGACCTGTGAGTTGATGGCTTTTAACCGCCCGATGGTCTTGGCGGTCAATATGATGGACTTGGCCCAAAAGCAAGAGATCAGCTTAGATCTGGCAGCGTTAGAGGCGCGCTTAGGGGTCAAGACCGTGGCTATTTCTGCCGCCACCGGTGACGGTGTGCCCCAGTTGCTGGATGCGATTAAAGAGGTCGCGGCTAATGCTGCTGCTAATGCGGCCGCCGGGCGCGCTGCGGCTCAAGTGGCCCCGGGCGAGGTGCTTTCTGATTTAGCCTTAGGAAAGATTTTGCGCTGCTACGATGAGAAGCTGACCTCCGCCATCGCTAACGTCATGGCGGTTCTCAAGCAGCGCCAGATGCAAGCTCCTTCTGGGATGGAGCTTACCAGTTACGCCGCGCAAGGCAATTTGGCCTTTGTGGCGTTATCGCTGTTACAGCAAGACAAGGCATACCTTGCGAGCTATCACACTGATGAGCAGGTGATGACCGCAGTCACTCGCGAGATTGCCGCCTTAGAGGAACACTTCAAGACCGATGTTGAGGGCTTGATTGCTCAAGAGCGTTACGCCTTTATCGACGGCTTAGTCAGTCAGGTCGTGACTAAGCAGCGGGCTAAGTACCACAGCCTCTCAGAGCGCATCGATCGCTTGGCGACCAACCGCTACTTAGGCATCCCGCTTTTTGTTTTGATCGTTTACTGCACTTACTACTTAGCGGTCAGCACCATTGGTACTTGGGGTACGGATTACGCTAACGACGTACTCTTTGGTGAATACGCCACTAATGCCGCGACCTCGTTAATGGAGAGTATTGCCGCCCCGGCTTGGCTCTCGGGCTTAGTCGTGGACGGCATTATCGGTGGTGTCGGCGCCGTCTTAGGCTTTGTGCCGCAGATGATCGTGCTCTTTGTCATCTTGTCGCTCTTAGAGCAAAGCGGTTACATGACCCGCGTTGCCTTTATCCTCGACCGCTTATTCCGCCACTTTGGTTTATCGGGACGCTGCATCATCCCGATGGTGGTGGCCACCGGTTGTGGCGTGCCTGCGGTCATGGCCACTAATGCCATCGACAATATCAACGAGAAGCGCATCACCATCATTACCACCACCATGATGCCGTGCTCGGCCAAACTCCCAATCTTAGCCATGATTGCCGCGGCCTTCTTCCCTGAGTCGACCTTGGTGGCTCCAGCGATTTACTTCCTTGCCATCTTCTCGATTGCCTTTAGCTCCTATATTCTCAAAAAGGATAGCGCTTTTAAGGAGGAGGTTTCGCCTTTTGTCTTGGAGATGCCTAACTACACCATGCCGAAGCTGCGCAATGTCGTGCGTTCCACCTATGAGCGCTGCCGCGCCTTTGTGATTAAGGCTGGTACGGTCATCTTCACCACCGTGGTCGCGATCTGGTTCTTATCGAACTTCAACTTCGTGGACGGCGGCCTCGCTATGGTCGAGGTTAACGACAGTATCTTAGCGGCGGTGGGTTCGGCCATTGCCTTCATCTTCATTCCGCTGGGTTTTGCTTCGTGGCAGGCTTCAGTTGCTATCATTACCGGTCTGCTCGCCAAAGAAAATGTAGTTGGTACTTTAGCGGTGCTGTTAGGCCTAGGTGAGGTCGCCGAGGATGACGCCAGTTTAGGGGCAGCCTTAAATGCTGAGTTCACTACCTCGTCGGCGGCTTTAGCGTTCTTAGCCTTCAATCTGTTCTCGACCCCATGCATCGCCGCCTTAGGTGCAATGAAGCGTCAGCTCAACAACAAGCGCCTCTTTGCCTTTGCCGTGGTCTACCTCTTAGGTTTTGCCTACGCTTTGGCCTTAATCATCTATGAGTTAGGGGGCTTGCTCGTGGGCGAAGTGGCCTTTGGTCCGGGCACCATTATCGCCTTGGTCGTAGTAGCTGTGGCTTTGTACTTAGTACTGCGTCCAGAGCGCAAGCAGCGCACTAGCATCAATATCCCGGTCAAGCAGATTTAACACCTGCATCGTTTAGCGCAAGGCTACGCAGCCTTGCAACCCTGAACTTAAGGCAGTACTAAGGCCGCACCTTGGTACTGCCTTGTTCATTTGGGCGCGCCTTCAGGCGCGGTATCCTTACAGCTGCGCTAAGAGCAATGCCCAGCCTAGCCTGAAGGGCCGCGCTGCGGAGCTGGGCGCAGGGCAGGCTGGGGGCAGGCGCCGGGCAGGCGCGGGGCCGTGCGCGGGGCGATTTTCGTTGTGAAAGCGCGGCAAAATAGTCTAGAATAAGCTTTTGCTTGGGGCATGCGGCGGCTTTGGGGCTGACTTGTGCGCTAAGCTAAGTCACCATCATTTCTGTTGTTGATAGAGGATGTCACCATGTTCAACATGGGCAATATGATGAAGCAAGCCCAAATGCTTCAAGAGCGCATGGCCAAGGTTCAAGAGGAAATTGCTCAGCTGGAGTGCACGGGCGAAGCGGGTGCCGGTTTAGTCAAGGTCACGGTTAACGGCAAGCATGAAGTGCGTCGTGTTGAGATCGATCAGTCCTTATTAGCTGATGACAAGGAAATGCTCGAGGACTTAATCGCTGCTGCGTGCAATGATGCCGGTCGTCGCGTCGAAGAGCAAAGCAAGGCCAAGATGGCTGAGGTGACTGCAGGTCTCCCATTACCTCCAGGCATGAAGCTGCCATTCTAAGGCGATTGCCTCAGGCGAACTTCATTTTCACAGTAACTTTGACCTAACCCAGCTTAATGGTGCCTGATAGGTGGTACTAGGCTGGGTTTGGTGTTTTTAGGCCATAGTGACGAAAAGAGGGGCGGCACAATGTCTTCATCGCATGAGCTTGATAAGTTAATTAGAGCGTTACAGATTCAGCCAGGCATTGGCTTACGCTCCGCTACGCGCATTGCCTACCATTTGCTTGAGCGCCGCCGCCCCGATGCGATGGAGCTGGGGCAAATCTTGATCAGCGCCATGCGCAACATCAAGTTGTGTACCTGCTGCCGCAATTATTGCGATCACGAGATCTGCACGATTTGCCAGAAGCCGGAGCGCCATCAGGCCCGCCAGCTGTGCATTGTCGAAAGCCCATCGGATGTTGAGGCGATCGAGCAGAGCAACAATTACTTTGGCCTGTACTTTGTGCTCCATGGGCATCTCTCGCCCATTGATGGGGTTGGCCCCAATGAGCTGGGGTTGCCGCAGTTAGATGAGTTGCTGACGCGCGAACCATTTGACGAAATCATTCTTGCGACTAACCCCACGATTGAAGGTGATGCCACCGCGTCCTTTATTGCCGCGCTGGCGCAAAAGCACGCGATCAAAAACATCTCCAAGATCGCCTCGGGGGTGCCGGTAGGCGGCGGCATCGACAATGTCGATCAAAAGACGCTCGCCAGCTCTCTGACCCATCGCCGTCCGTTCGGCGATTAAGAAGCGTGACGATCTAAGCGGTGCCGGAGGTGCTAGCGCTCAGCTGGGCGACTTCGCGCAGCTAAGGCACTGGTGCAGCTAAGGTGGCTGGCGCAGCTAAGGCGC
>DXIF01000172.1 GCA_019113025.1 Candidatus Anaerobiospirillum stercoravium
TGCTGCGGGCATCACCACCATCACCATGACGGTGAAGAGGGCGAGGGCCACTGCTGCGGGCATCACCACCATCACCACGACGGCGAAGAGGGTGAGGGCCATTGCTGCGGGCATCACCACCATCACTATGACGGCGATGAGGGTGAGCACCACTGCTGCTGCGGTAAGCACAAGCACGACGCTGAGTAAGGCAAGGTTAGGCGCTGCCGCTTGAAGGCGGCGCGCTGCGCTCAGAGAAGACGCAATATAGCGATATGTTGCGTCTTTTCGCTTATTTGTGCGCTTTGTTGTAAGATGGGCCGCTTTCATTTTGTTCCGTGGGTGTTTGTTATGAAATTCATTCTCCGCCTCTTCCCAGAAATCTCGATCAAAAGCCGCCCCGTGCGCAATCGCCTGATTAAGGTGCTGATGCAAAACCTCTTTAATGTGGCGCAGCACCATGGCTTTGACATTAAGGTCCAGGCCCAGTGGGATAAGCTCATTGTTAAGGTCGCGGGCGATGATGAGTCGGACAAGACCCAAGCCTTAGCCGTGCGTGAGCTGGCGCGGGTGCCGGGTATTCACTCCTTTTTAGAGGTCAAGGAGTTTGAGTTCAGCACCTTCGAGGACATCTTCGCGGTGGCTGGTCCAATTTACGGTCCGGCCCTTGCGGGCAAGACCTTTGCGGTGCGGGTGCGCCGTCGCGGCAACCACAGCTTTACCTCGCAAGAGGTTGAGCGCATGGTCGGCGGCATGTTTAAGGCCCATTACCCTAATAATGGCGTCTCGCTCAATCATCCTGAGGTTCAGATCGATATTGAGATCGATCAAAACCGCGCCTTTGTCATCACCAATAAATACCAAGGCATGGGCGGCTATCCTGTGGGCTCGCAGGGCGCCGCGCTGTCCTTGATTTCAGGCGGCTTTGATAGCGGCGTGTCGACCTATAAGGCGATTCACCGCGGCATGAAGGTGAGCTACCTCTTCTTCAATATGGGTGGTACCGCCCATGAGCTGGGGGTCAAGCAAGAGGCCTACTTCATTTGGGATCGCTACGCCGCTTCCCACAAGGTCAAGTTCATCACCATTCCCTTTGAGCGCATCGTGGGCCAAATTCTCGAGCGCACCCACCACGGCGTGCGCGGCGTGATCTTAAAGCGCATGATGATGCGCGTGGGCGCGAAGATTGCCCATCGTATCAAGGCCGAGGCCTTAATCACCGGTGAAAGCGTGGGGCAAGTGTCCTCGCAGACGGTTACCAACTTAAACCACATCGACGCAGCCTCGGATGTGGTGGTGCTGCGTCCTTTAGTCATGGAGGATAAGCAGGACATCGTAGATAAAGCCTGGGAGATCGGCACCGCCGGTTTTGCGGAGAGCATGCCTGAGTACTGCGGCGTCATCTCCGATCACCCGAACGTCTGCCCAACTCGTTCCTTTGTCGAGGAAGAAGAGGCCAAGATGGACGCTGATTTAGTCGATGATGCTGTCGCTCATGCCGCCTTCCTTGATATCAAGGAGATTCCGGAGAACACCTCTAAGCTCGAGGTTGAGGTGGAAACGGTCGCGACCTTAGGCTTAAATGACGTGGTGATCGACGTGCGCTCCCCCGATGACGCCCAAAAGGTACCGTTAGTGGTCGAAGGCCACGAGGTCATCGCACTGCCGTTTTACAAGGTCGCCGCTGAGTTTGATAAGCTCGATGAGCTCAAGACCTATGCCTTGTTCTGCGATCAGGGCGTGATGAGCACGATGCAGGCGCGTGAGCTCAAGGAGCGCGGCTACCACAACGTCAAGATCTACCGCCCAGAGTAGGGGCGCCTGCGGCGCGTGTTGCGGCGTGGCCGCTGCGGTGGCGTTGTGGCGCGGCGTTGCGGCGGCGTTGCGGCAGCATCTTGCTGGGGCGGCATCTTGCTGGAGCGACGCCACGCTGGGGCATTTTTCGTTAAGGCTTGCAATTTCGATCCACGTGGATAGAGCTTTGCGCTCGCTTCCCTATAATGGAGTGAGGAGGCGCGCCGTAAGGGCGCGCTGCAAGGCCGCAGCGGGCGGGAGATCTGTGGTGAGCTGAGCACAAGCAAGGGGGAGCGATGCAACATTTGGTGTTAAACAACGGAGTGCGTATTCCGGTGCTGGGCTTTGGTGTGTTCCAAATCCCCGATCACTTGGAGTGCGAGCGCGTCGTGACCCAAGCTTTAAGCGTGGGCTATCGCCTGATTGATACGGCACAAGCCTACGATAACGAGGAAGCGGTGGGGCGGGCGCTCAAAAAAAGCGCGGTGCCGCGCTCGGAGGTCTTTTTGACCTCCAAGGTCTGGGTCTCCAACTCCGGTGAGAGCAAGGCCATGGCCTCAATTGAGGCCTCGCTCAAGCGCCTAGACACCGACTATCTTGACCTCATGCTTATCCACCAGCCCTTTGGCGATTATTACGGTACCTATCGGGCGCTGGAGCGCGCCTTAAAAGAGGGTAAGTGTCGCGCCATCGGCGTCTCCAACTTCTTTGCCGATCGCTTGGTCGATTTGTGTAACTTCTTTGAGATCAAGCCGCAGGTCAACCAAATGGAGACCCATGTCTTCCAGCAACAGGTGGCGCTGCGCCCGTATCTTGATAAGTACAAGGTACAGCTGCAATCGTGGGGACCCTTGGCGGAGGGCAAAAACGATTTCTTTAACCAGCCCGTGCTCAAGAAAATCGGGGCTAAGCACCATAAGAACGTCGCCCAAGTGGCGCTGCGCTTTTTAGTGCAAAGTGGCATTGTCGCTATCCCAAAATCGAGCTCGCGGCCGCATATGGAGCAAAATATCGAGATCTTCGATTTTGAGCTGACTCCAGCTGAGCTTGAGCTGATTCGCAACTTAGATCGGCGCCGTAGCCTCTTTTGCAATCACCACGATCCGAAGTTTGTCGAGGCGCTCACTGAGCTCAAGCTCAGTGAGGGCGCGAGCGCGCCGTAGGTGCGACCTCGCTGTAACTTGGGTGTGACCCTGCCGTAACTTGGGCGTGACCGCGCCGTAACTTGGGGGCGGCCGGGGCTCTAGCTAAGTTTGCGGTTTTATGCTGGGGCCTAGGTCAGCGCAACGGGCGCCGCCTGTGGCGGGGTACGTATTTTGGGGGCTATGGGTCCTGATTTGCACTCAGGGCTAAAATTAGGTACTTTGGTGTTCATAAGGCAGACGGCTGCGGCACGGGCGCGTTTGGCTGGAAAGGGGCGTGCTGGTCTTGGAGCAAGTGATAAGGCAGGTGGGCGTTGGGCTTTATTAATCACGCGGTGCTCTTTATTGCAATGCGCTATATCAAGGGCTCAAAAAAGCAGCGCTTTGCGTCCTTGGTGGCTTTGCTGGCGACCTTGGGTATCGCTATCGGCGTGGGCGCGCTGATTGTCGTCAGCTCGATTATGCAGGGCCTACAAGAGCGCCTTAAGGCCAATATCCTGACGGACTGTGCCCATGTCGTGGTCCAAGCTCAGCAGCGCGATATCCCTTATTTGCTGAGTTTGCCCCAGGTCTTGACCTTGGCGCCCTATGTTGAGGGCGAGGCGATGCTCCAGCATGGGGAGGACATCACCATGGTGACCTTGCAGGCAACCGACAGCAACAATCTCTTTGTCAGCCCTAAGTACGCCGCGACCTTTGGCTTAAGCTCGCGTAAGGTCGATACCTTCACCTATAAGTCGGAAAAGCAAGGCCAGCCCTTGCAAGCGGTGGTGAAGATGCCCAGCGTTGACCGCTTAGGTTATCAGTACGGCTCGATTTTCCCGTTTACCCCGGGCTCGTATGAGCTGGCGCTCAATTACGCCACGATCATGCAGTACCGCATTGACCTCGCGCAGGGCGATAAGGTGCGTTTAATCTCGACCCAAAACGCGCGTTATACCCCGTTTGGTCTGACCCCGGTGCAGCGTAACTTTAAAGTGACGGCGGTGATCAATTCTATTGATAAGTCCGCAGCTCCGACGGTGATCGGCAATTACGACGATGTGCGCCGCTTTCTGCGCCTGACGCCTAATAACACCTATTACCGCCTGTATTTGACCGATCCGTTCGTGGTCGAACAGGTCGTTTCGTTCCTGGAGGGCCGGTACAATTACACCGATTGGCGCGCACGCTATGGCGATTTCTTTAAGGCCGTGGGCTTAGAGAAGGTTACCATGTCGTTGATGCTGTGCTTAATCGTGCTGGTGGCCGCCTTTAATATCCTCTCGTCGCTGACCATGGTGGTCAGCTCGCGCGTGGGCGAAATTGCGATCTTAAAGACGATTGGCTTAAGTCGGCGGGCGCTCTTGGCCGTATTTATCTTGGTAGGAATGAGCGCGAGCTTTATCGGCTCGCTCTTGGGTCTGGGCTTAGGCATTCCTTTTGCCCTTAACGCCCAAGATATTTTGAGTTTCTTTGGGGTCAGCATTGTGCAAGGCGAGCTGCCGATTGAGCTTGATCTCGGCAATATCGTCATCATTGTGGTCATGTGCCAAGTAGTGTCACTGCTGTGCACCTTCTATCCGGCCTACTACGCCAGCAAGGCCGATCCGGTTGAGCACTTAGTGCATAGCTAAAGTAAGCTCAAGCTTGACTAAAGTGAGCTCAAGCTTGACTCAAGCAAGCTTCAGCGGGTTCAAGCGAGCTTCAGCTTGCTTAAGCATTGCTAAAGAGGTGGATTCGATGCACAAAATCTTATTAAAGGGCCGCGCCATCGAGCACTCGTACCAAGAGGGCAAGATTAAGACGCCGGTGCTCAAGGGCGTCGATATCGACATCGAAGCCTCGGTCATGACCGCCATTGTGGGCAAATCAGGTTCAGGTAAGAGCACGCTGTTGCACATCTTGGGCACCTTAGATACGCCTGATAATGGCCTCATTTACTTCCAAGACACCAATATCTTGACCTTAAGCGCGCGCGAAAAGGCGCGCTTTCGCAATCGCCACTTGGGCTTTGTCTACCAGTTTCACCATCTGCTGGGCGACTTCAGCGCCTTAGAGAACGTAATGCTGCCGCTCTTGATTGATAAGGTGCGTCCGTCGCTGGCTAAAGCTCGCGCGGCCTATTTACTGGAGCGGGTGGGCCTTGCAGGCGTAATGCGCCATCTGCCGAGCGAAATGTCGGGCGGCGAGCGCCAGCGCGTGGCCATTGCGCGCGCCTTGGTTTACTCCCCGGATTTAATTTTGGCCGACGAGCCGACCGGCAACCTTGATGAGCACAACGCTAATATCGTGTTCAACCTCTTTCAGGAGTTGGTGCGCGATGAGGGCTCGGCAGTGGTGATGGTGACCCATGATCGCTCCTTGGCCCAAAAGTGCGATCACTGCTTTGAAATCGTCAACGGCACCATTGCCCATGCCACCTTCGACGATGGCGTCACCATGACCCGCACTGGGGTACTCAATAACCTAGGGGCGCGTAACATCGCGCCTAAGCATTGGGCCGCTAAGTCCAAAGTTGCAGACAGCGCCGGGGCCGCCCCGGCAGCTGATGCCGCGGTGTTGGACGACGATGGCGCGCCGGTGAGCGCCGCGAGCGCGGATGTGGCGCGCGGGGGCGCTGCGGCCGTGATGGCCTCTAATATTCCCGACTACAAGGAGGCAGAGGCTCAGCGCGCAGAGGATGCGGACGCGGCGACGGGGGCGGCAGCGCCGCAGGCGCAGCCGAGCGCCCAGCCCAGCGCCCCGCTGGAGGCGCCACTGCCCAATGTCACCGCGCTGTCCGGGACCAAGGGTACGGTGAAAGCGGTGATTTTTGATCCCCAGCAGCACTAGGTGCTGACACTAGGTGCTGCCAGCAAAAACGGCGAGAGCGGTGAGGAGAGGTTAAGCCTGATGTTGAAGCTGAAGTTAGCCCTGCGCTTTGTGCGCTCGCGGCGCAAAGGAGCGCTGACGCGCTTTATCTCCTTTGCATCCACCTGCGGTATCGCTATTGGCGTGTTTGCGGCGATTGTGGGCTTTTCGGCCATGAATGGCTTTGAGTATGAGTTAGAGCATCGCGTGCTCTCGATCATTCCCTCAGCTCAGCTCAACTCCTCGGGGCCTTACTTTAAAGACCCGGACGACTTACAGCAGGTCCTTGCCCAAAGCCCGGGCATTGTCGCGACCGCACCGGCCATTGAGCAGCGCGCCATTGTCTCGGCCCATCGCGCCTTTGCTCCCTTGATGATTTCGGGCATCAAAAGCGAGCAGGAAAAGGGCGTGATCGCGATTCAGCGCTTTGTCAGCATCGATCTTGATTGCTTGAACAATGAGCGCTATCCGACCTTAACGGAGCAGTGCTCCCTTACCAGCTCCAATGCCCGTACCTCTTTAAGGGATAACAATTTAGGCAGCGCCCTTGATGAAGGCAGCGCCCTTGATGAGGCTAATATCATGGGCTATGCCACCGAAACCGACCAAGCTAAGGTGCTGGCTTACTTGCAGGCCCAAGAGCGCGCCGCCTCAGGCGGCGACGATGAGCTGGAGCTCGACCCCGCGACCTTAGAGGATATCGCGGCGCGCCGGGCGCACAGCGCAGGCTCGGCGGCCTATAGTCGTGCCGCTAATCCGTTCAGTGATTCTGAGCCCACCATGAGCTTAAGTGAGGTCAGCGCGTTGCCGCGCATTATTTTGGGCTCAGGCGTGGCCAAGAAGCTGGGGGTCAGTGTGGGCTCGGAGATCAACGTCGTGACCTTGGATAGCCGCGAGGGGGAGGACGCGCCAAGCGCCGCTGATGCCGCCGCGCCGGGCGCGGCGGCGCTAAGCGCCGGGAGCTTCAAGCGCTCCTTGAAGACGCCGCAGCGCCACAAGGCGGTGGTGATTGGCATTATTCATATTGGCGGTCAGCTTGATTCCGTCATCTCCTTGATGAACTATGAGGATTTGCGCCTTATCGCTAACTTGCAGGGGCCGAATAGCATCCACATTCGCACCAACAATCAGTCGCTGACAAACGAAATCGTCTTTGCTGCTACCAGTGGCAAAATCAAGGAAAATGCCTATCTCGTCACTTGGATGAACTCGCAGGGCAAGCTCTATCATGACATCCAGATGATTCGCCAGATAATGTTTATCTCCATGTTCTTGGTGCTGGCCGTGGCGTGCTTTAATATCGTGTCCAATCTCATGATGTTGGTGGGCGAGAAGCGCCGCGAAATTGCGATTTTGCTGACCATGGGCATGAAACCAAGCCAAGTGATTACGACCTTCTCGGTCATGGCGCTTATCAGCGGGGGCTATGGTGCGCTCATTGGCCTCGTCTTGGGCGTGATTACCGCGCTGTCGTTAACCCCGGTCACCCAGTCCTTTAAGGACTGGTTTGGCTTTGAGCTCTTAAACGAAGAGGTCTACTTCATCAACTTCATCCCGTGCCGTTTGGAGCTTGGGGATGTTGTCTTGGTGCTGGCCATTTCCTTAATCATGAGCTGGCTGGCGGCGCTGTACCCGGCCTTTAAGGCGGCACGCATTGCCCCGGCTAAAGAACTGAACTTGTAGGGAGATATCTATGCCTAAAGCATTAGTGGCTTATGCCAATGGTTCGGAGGATCTGGAAGTTACCGCCGTCGCCTCGATTTTGAGCCGAGGCGGAGTTGAGGTGGTCCGGGCGGCCATCGTCCCTGAGGGCAAGGAAATCGTGCTCTCGCACGGCCAGCGTACCCTGTGCGAGGTCAATATCGCGCAGTGCCAAGGTGAGACCTACGATCTCATCGTGATCCCAGGCGGCCTTGAGGGCTCGAAGAATTGCGCCAGCTGCCCCGTATTAACCCAGCTGCTCAAGGAGCAAAAAGCCGCCGGACGCTATATCGCCGCGATCTGTGCCGCCCCGGGCTTTGTCTTAGAGCACCACGGCTTAATCGGTGCGGCGCAGGCCACCGGTTACCCCGGCTGCAGCGATAACATCAAGCACTACACCGGGGCTGGTACCACCATCGACCCTGAGCACAAGATCGTCACCGGCAAGGGCCCAGCCTTAGCCATTGACTTTGGCTTAGCTTGCCTTTCGGTCTTAGTGCCAGAGGCAACTTTAGCTCAGGTTAAGGCCGGGATGCTCTATCAGGGCTAAGCAGACCCGAGGCGGCGCTGCCGCCTCAGGCGGGCGCCCGAGCTTATGGGTAAAAAAGCACCAAAGGCGCGTCCTGTTGCGGGGCTGCGCCTTTGGTGCTTTTTTGCGCTTTGGGGCGACCCGTGCGATAATTGCTTGATTTTATGGGCCAAAATTAGTTTTTTGGGGCCTAGGGTGGGCAGGGAGTCGGGCCCGTCAGTCTGGTCAGTCTCGTCAGTCCCGTCAGTCCAGTCAAGCTTGTTAGGCTGGGGGCGGCGCGCTCGGGCGTGGCCGGACGCGCTCGGTCGGGGCCGGACGCGCTCGGGCGCGGCTGGGCCGACTTGGCGCGGCTGCGCCGAGCACTGCGGTGCTCGGGTAGCGCAAGGCTGCACGCACGTAACCTGCCGCTGCATGTTTCATGGTTTGGTTTTTTGATCAATGGATAAGCTAATTCAGGGCAAACAAGAAGGCATAGCCGCCGCTCACAGCGCTCTAACTTTGCAAGAGTTAGACAATGTTCGCGTAACTTACTTGGGCAAGAAGGGCTTATTTGCTGAGTTTATGAAGGGCTTAGCTCAGCTGGATGCCGCCGCGCGTCCGGCCCAAGGCGCCATCATCAACGCCGCCAAGCAAGAGGTGATCGCCGCCATCGAGCAGCGTCGCGCTGAATTAGAACAGGCCGTGTTAGACGCTAAGCTGGCCTCTGAGCGCGTTGATATCACCTTGCCGAGCCGCCATCGCGACGTGGGCACCTTACACCCGGTCACCCGCACCATTGAGCGCTTAACCGAGCTCTTTGGCTCGATGGGCTTTGAGGTGGTCTCAGGCCCTGAGATCGAAGACGATTACCACAACTTCGATGCCTTAAATCTGCCGCCGCATCACCCGGCCCGCGACAGCCATGACACCTTTATGTTCCCTAATGGCCTGTTGCTGCGCTCGCAGACCTCCTCGGTGCAGATTCGTACCATGGAAAAGAAGGCTCCGCCGCTGCGCATTGTGTCGCCGGGCCGCGTCTATCGTAATGACTACGATATGACTCACACCCCAATGTTCCATCAGATCGAAGGCCTGTACGTTGACCGCAACGTCTCCTTTGCCGACTTAAAGGGGGTGCTCTATGAGTTCTTGCTCAAGTTCTTTGAAGAAGAGCTCGAGGTGCGCTTCCGCCCATCCTACTTCCCATTTACTGAGCCGTCAGCTGAAGTGGACGTCCGTCGTAAGGGCGGCAAGTGGCTCGAGGTCTTAGGCTGCGGCATGGTGCACCCGAACGTGCTGCGCAATGTTGGCATCGATCCTGAGGAGTTCACCGGCTTTGCCTTTGGCATGGGCATCGAGCGTCTGACCATGCTGCGCTATGGCGTCAACGACCTGCGCGCCTTCTTCGAAAACGATCTGCGCTTCTTAAAGCAATTTGCTTAAGTGTACTTGGCCTAAGTTAGCCTAAGCGTACTGAGCCTAAGTTAGTTTAAGTGCAATTGGCTTAAGCGCCCTTGGCCTCAGCCTCGGGCGCAGCGCGCAGGGTAGTTTTTGTCCATCCGATTTTGCTCGACCTAACTGCCAGCATCAAGAGAAGTGCCCCCCGGGGGGCCTCGGGCGTAAGAGCAGGTTAGGCTAGAGGTTTGTGGTTTATGAAGTTCAATAAAAGTTGGGTTGATGAGTGGGTTGCTAATAGCTTAAGCGCCCAAGAGCTCAGTGATGCCATTACCATGGCTGGTTTAGAGGTTGATACCTGCGAGCCGGTCTGCGGTGAGTTTAGCAAGGTCGTGGTCGCCTCGGTCTTAGAGTGCTGGGATCACCCCGACTCCGATCACTTACATGTCACCAAGGTTGACGCAGGTTTAGGCGAGCCGCTGCAAATCGTGTGCGGTGCTCCGAACTGCCGGGCCGGCCTTAAGGTCGCTTGTGCCTTAGTGGGCGCCCAAATTGGCGATTTAGCCATCAAGAAGGCTAAGCTGCGCGGCGTTGAGTCCTGTGGTATGCTCTGTTCCTATCGCGAGCTGGGCATGTCCGAGGATCACAATGGCATTATGGAGCTGCCTGCAGATGCCCCGATTGGCATGGACTTACATGAGTACCTGCAGCTTAACGACAGCACCATCGATGTCGACTTGACCACCAATCGCCCAGATTGCTTAAGCATCCGCGGTATCGCCCGTGAGGTCGCGGTCTTAACGCACGGCAAGGTTACGGAGCCTGAGTTCAAGGCAATCCCGGCCACGATCGCGGACACCTTCCCGATCGCAGTGGAAGATGGCGCGGCCTGCCCTCGTTACCTCGGCCGCGTCATCCGCGGGGTTAACCAAAAGGCGGTCTCGCCTTTGTGGATGACCGAGAAGCTGCGCCGCTGCGGCATTCGCTCGGTCTCGCCGATTGTCGATGTCACCAACTACGTGATGTTGGAGTTAGGTCAGCCGCTGCACTCCTTTGACTTAAACCGCCTGCACGATGGCATCGTGGTCCGTTTTGCCAAGGAAGGTGAGAGCTTAGTGCTGCTCTCTGGCGAAAAGGTCGACCTCACCACGAACACCTTAGTTATCACCGATAGCACCGGCCCGATCGCCTTAGCTGGTATCTTTGGCGGTGAGAACTCAGGCATCAACGATGAGACCTGCGATGTGCTGTTAGAGGCGGCCTTCTTCTCGCCGTTAGCCATCAAGGGCCGTGCCCGTCACTACGGCTTAAAGACCGATGCGTCGCACCGCTTTGAGCGCGGCGTCGACCCACAGCTTCAGCGTCAGGCCATGGAGCGCGCGACCGAGCTCTTGCTGCAAATTGGTGGCGGTCAGGCCGGTCCCATCGTTGAGGTTGCCGCTGAGTCGGAGCTCAAGGCTGAGCACCAGATCAACTTACGCTTAGAGCGCTTAGCTAAGGTCTTAGGCTGTGAGGTGCCGGTTGCGGAAGTAGAGCACATCTTAGCTACCTTGGGCTTAAACCCAGTGAAGACTGAGACCGGTTACCGCACTAGCGCGCCATCGTTCCGCTTTGATCTTGAGATCGAAGAGGACTTAATCGAGGAAGTCGCCCGTATCTACGGCTACAATCAAATTCCTAACACCTTGCCTACCGCCACCATGATCATGAGTGCGCCTAAAGAAGAGGTGTTAGCCGAGCGCGCCCTGCGCCACAGCTTAGTGCAGTCAGGCTATCAAGAGGCTATCACGTACTCCTTTACCGAGCCTAAGGTCTTACAGGTGTTCAGCTCCAAGGAGCCGATGGTGCTCGCCAACCCAATCTCCACTGAAATGTCGGCGATGCGTACCAGCTTGCTCGCGGGCCTGGCGCTTGCGGCCAAGTACAACGTCAACCGCCAGCAAAAGCGGGTGCGTTTATTTGAGCTGGGCTTGAGCTACATCCCAGAGGAAGGGGCGGAGTTTGGCATTCGCCAAGAGCCGATGATCGCAGGTATTGCCTTAGGTGACGCCGAGGCCGAGAGCTGGGCCCAACCAAGCCGTCCGGTCGACTTTTTTGACATCAAGGGTGACGTTGAGGCGCTGCTTGCCTTAACCGCGCGCCCACAGGCTTACTCGTGGCACGTTACCACCTGCCCATTCTTACACCCAGGTCAGGGGGCCGATCTCTACTTAGACGGCCGTAAGGTCGGTGTCGTGGGCATGCTCCATCCTACGGCCCAAAAGGCCTTAGGCTTTAAGCAGCAGGTCGCGGTATTTGAAATTGAGCGTGCTGCCTTAGCCACCCGCGTCATCCCACAAAGCCATGAGATCTCCAAGTTCCCAGCGGTGCGTCGTGACTTTGCCTTCGTCTTAGATCAGAAGTATCACGCCGACGAGCTGCAGGCAGCCATTAAGCAGGCCGGCGGTGCCCTGGTCAGCGAGGTCACCATCTTTGACGTCTTCTCAAGCGAGAGCTTGGGCGACAAGCGCTCGATTGCCTTAGGCGTAACGCTGCATGACAACAGCCACACCTTAGAAGATGCTGAGGTTGAGGCGGTCGTCGCTCAGATCTTAGAGGCGGTCAAGACCAAGTTTGACGCGACCTTACGTCAGTAAGGGCGCATGCGTCGGCCCTGAGCTAAGGGGCCGACGCTGGGGGCCGCGTGGCGGCCCCGCTTAAGAGTGCTGGGTGCAAGGTCGCGCCCCGGCGTGCCCTTGGGGCACGGTATGGGAGGACGCGAGTTTGCGCCCAGCGCTTTTGCCCGGAGCCGGGTAAAGATCACCAATTGGAACATCGGTGCACCTTTTTCTCCGGTGCCCTTGCGATAATAACAGGGGGCGGTGTGCCCCGAGAGGATTGAGCCTCGGGCGCATCGGGCGCATCGGGAGGGTGGCCTCGGAACGTGTGAGGTGGTTATGGCACAAGATGGCTTAAAGAATTTAGATCAAAGCTTGCTGGAACTCGAGGCCTTGGTCAAAGAGCTCGAGACGGGCAATTTGAGCATTGATGACGCAATCGAAAAGTACTCGCAGGGCATGAAGCTCGCAGTCGCGTGCCGTCGCAGCTTAAATGACATGTCCCAAAAGGTTGCGATTATCCGCCAACAGGCCATGCAAGAGATGAATGAGCTGGCGCAAGCCGAGGGTGCGCTCCCAGCTGAGCCCCAAGGCCTTACGGCGGCCCCGCCGCAGGTTGCGC
>DXIF01000173.1 GCA_019113025.1 Candidatus Anaerobiospirillum stercoravium
CATGGGCTCCGTAAATTTGCATTTGGCGCCTAATGTCATATATGTAGGTCAACCACAAGAACAGCTCAAATAACGCAATCATTGAGTTTTGCTCTTACCGAAGGTTCATATCAAAACAAGCCGCGTCTTACAGTTTTACGGAGCCCATGTGCGGGCGCTGGCTGTCACCGTTTCTTGCGCAGGGGGTGCCCTGCAATGGAGGTTACTTTCGTTTCGGGCGCCTATCAGCGGTGGGCCTTAAGGCGTGCCGTTTTGTGTGTTTTGGTGGGTGCGGCGCCCCGAACGGAAGTTTGTGTGTCAAATGCGTGCTGCGCTGTGAGCGCGGTACGGCTGCGTGCTACAAGCAGGGGGCCGACGCGCTGCGTCTTATACCGGCGCGTTGCGTCTGCTGGCGCCGTGGTGCGCTCAACAGGAGAAGTAGTTATGGCTGAAAGTCCAGTGACACTCAAAGAGAAGGTCTCGTTTGGCCTCGGCGCTGTAGGCAAAGACATGGCCTATGCGGCCATGGCCGTGTACCTCATGATGTACTTTACCGACGTCGTGGGCGTGAGCGCGGCCTTTGTCGGCGTGGTCTTCTTATTTGCGCGGTTGTGGGACGCTTTCAATGACCCGATCATGGGGTGGATCGTTGATAACACCAAGAGCCGCTGGGGCAAGTTCCGCCCGTGGATTTTGATCGGTACTCTGGTCAACTCCATCATCGCCATCTTGCTGTTTACCAACCCGGTGCACTTCTTCGATCTCTCGATGGGGCAGGCCATGGCCTATTGCGCCGTGTTCTACATCCTGTGGGGCATGAGCTACACCATTATGGACATCCCATATTGGTCCTTTATTCCGGCCTTCTCCAGTGACTCGAAGGTGCGTGACGTGATGTCGGTGATCCCGCGTACCGGCGCCATGATCGGCGGTCAGTTCGTCACCATCTTTGGCCTGAGCATGATCACTTGGCTCGGCGTCACCGGCGGCTCGGCCGACTCGGAGGGCTTCCAGCGCTATCTGATCTTCGTCTGCGTCGTCTTCATCGCCTTAGAGCTCATCTGCGTGACCAACATCCACGAGCACGTCCAGACGCCGCTGCGCCAGAAGATCACGATCAAGGGCATGCTCAACATCCTGTTCAAGAACGATCAGCTCTTGGTCATCATCGTTTTGACCATCATCCAGCAGATCGGCCAGAACTTGGTCAACGGCACCATCCTCTACTACTTCAAGTACGTGCTCATCAGCGAGGACTCCTATCCTTACTTCATGGCCGCCGGTGCCATCGCCCAATTCGTCGCCTTCGTGACCTTCCCGAAGTTGGTCGAGAAGACCTCGCGTCGCTTCGTGTACATCGGTTCGGGCCTGTTGATGATCGTCGGCTACTTGGGCATGTTCCTCTTAGGCGGTGAGGGCGCCGGAATCTACCTTGCCTGTGGCGCCTACTGCGTCGCCTCGCTCGGCGTGGCCTTATCGCTGGTTTCCACCACGGTAATGTTGGCCGATACCGTCGACTACGGCGAGTACAAATTAGGCACCCGTGCTGAGTCGATCGTGTTCTCGATGCAGACCATGACCGTCAAGTTCGGTACTGCCTTAGCCGGTTTCTTATCGGGCTTAACCCTGACCTTGGTCGGCTACGTACCAAACGTCCAGCAGTCCGAGGGCACCTTGCTCGGCCTCAGAGTAGTCATGTTCGTGGTCTCCTCGATTATCCTGCTCGTCATGCTCTTGCTCTACATCAAGTACTACAAGCTCAATGGCGACTTCTACAAGAACATGCTCTCGGCCCTGCAAGTCTCGCGTGATCAGGCCAAGGCCAAGCGTGCCAGCACCCGCTTTGTCCGCGCCGCCTTAGACGAGCAGTCGATCTTGCTTGACGTACAGTGCAGCTCCAAGGACGAGCTCTTAGCGCTCATGGTGCATAACTTGGTCACGACCGGCAAGCTCAAGGCTGAGGACGAGGCCACGTTGCTGCAGGCTATTCAGGCGCGCGAAGCGCAAGGCCCAACTGGCATCGCCGACGGCATTGCTCTGCCGCATGCTAAGTGCGACTGCATTGGTGAGTCGGCCTTGGTCATCGCCAAGTTGGCTCACGGCCTTGATTTTGCCGCCCCGGACGGCAAGCCGTGCGACTTGGTCTTCTTATTGGCCAGCGTCAACGACGGCAACGCCCACCTCAACGTCATCGGCCGTTTAGGGCTCATCCTCAACGATCCGGAGAATGTCAAGCATATCCGTGAGTGTCACGATGCCTACCGCATGGTCGAAATCATCGCCCATGCCGAAAAGCACTTCATCACGGACGCCAACAGCGCGCAGCCGCTGCAAGCCTAAGCTCTGAGCTTAAGTGCTAACAAAGCCATTGGAGCCGACGGCCCCAATGGCTTTTTGGATTCGGGTTAGCCCAGAGCAGTGGGAGGAGCGCGCCCTGCGTGCAGCTCCCGTTAGTGAGTGTGGTCAAGCAGCGGCACGTCACCGATTTTGGCCTTGATCGCTGAGGCCATCTGCTCATAGTGCGGGCACGGGAAGTTTAGGGGCACGCCCTTGCTGATGCAGGAGGCGAGGGCAATGGCCTCTGCGCCCTTTTCCACCAGCTTTTGGGCGCGCATCACCGCGCGCTTGCCCGGGCAGCCGCCGCAACTGACCACGCCTACTACTTGGCACTCACCTAACTGCGCAAAACTGCCTTGGCCGTGCGCCGCGCAGACTAAGCACGTGGTCGCCGGGCATAAGTCTTCAGTTTGCTGGCAGCGGATGATTCCGACCTTGGTCATGGCGCGGTTCTCCTCTTTTCTTGGGGGTGGTTAGGCTTGAGCCCGAGCTGCGCGTAAGCGGCGCATCATTTCCTCTAAGGTGGCACGGGGGCAACCGATGTTGACGCGGGCGTAACCCTCAAAGTGGGGGCCAAAGTGCGAGCCCTCCAGCCAGAAGATCTTGGCCTTATTGATGAGGAAGTCCTGCATCGCCGACTCGCTTTCAAACTCGGATCTTAAGTCAATCCACATAAGGTACGAGCCCTCACGCGGGATGATGCGGGCTTTAGGGAAGATGGTCGGCAGCTCAGCTTGGACATATGCATCGTTGGCGTCGATCACCTGATTTACTTCATCGACGTAGTAGCCGCACTTTTGGTAGGCGACCTGCATTAAGGCGTTACCAAAGATGTTGGTATCTTCCTCGCCTGCTTGGACAAAGCCGTTTTCGATGGTGGCGCGCAGTTCATCGTTGGGAATGATCACATAGGAGATAGCGCAGCCCATGATGTTAAAGCTCTTGGCGGCGCTATTGACCACGATTAAACGGTCTTGAATTGGGCCCTTGAGGTCGAGCATCGAGATGAACTCATGGCCCGGGGCGGTAAAGTCGCAGTGAATTTCGTCCACGAAGAGATAGAGGTCGTGCTTGACGCAGAAAGCTGCCAGCTGCTCTAACTCTGCACGGGTCCAGACGCGAGTGGTCGGATTGTGCGGCGAGACGAAGATCATGAGCTTGGTGCTCTCATCCACCATTTGCTCTAATTGCTCAAAGTCCATGACGAAGCGGCCGTCGCGCTCAACTAAGGGCGGCTCAAGGGCGATACGGCCTTGAGACTGAGTGGCACAATCAAGCGGTGGGTAGTAAGGGGTGTGTAAGATCACCTTGTCCCCGGCCTGACTTAAGGTGCGCACCACGATGCTGGCGCTGACCACAATGCGTGGGGAGTGCAAGACCCACTCAGGCTTTAAGCTGACGTGGTGCCGCGTCTGGTACCACGAGACCACGCCCTGAGCAAACTCTGGGCTTAAGGTCGCATAACCATAGACCTTGCGCTCTACCACCTGCCGTAAGGCGTCAACCAATTCTGGGGCCGACTCAAAATCCATGTCGGCGCAGCCCATTTGCAAGCAATCTTGATTGCCCAGTTGGCGGTCGGAGCCATCCCACTTGTAGCTATCAGTACCACGGCGCTCAATGACTTGAGTAAAATCGAGCATGATGCTTCCTAGATCGAAAAGAAAGGGTTAAGAGACAATTCCCACCGTATTGTAAACAAAAGCCCAGCGCCGTGCACGGGCCCGTAGACGGGCCGTGACGGTGCTGGGCTTTGGCCGCGCCCAAGGCGCTGCGCGCGGTTTTGCGCTTGGCGCCGCGGCTTAGTCCTTAACGGCGATGCACTCGATCTCGATGCCAACGCCCTTTGGTAAGTCCTTGACGGCTACGCAAGAGCGGGTTGGAAACGGCTGGGCAAAGTAGGAGGCATAGACCTCATTGATCGCGGCAAAGTCGTTGATGTCGGCTAAGAAGACCGTGGTCTTAACGACATCAGCTAAGCTCAAACCAGCCTCCTCAACTAAGGCCTTTAAATTGCGCAGGCTTTGGTGCGCCTGCTGGGCGATGTCGGCTGGCACCTCGCCCGTGGCCGGGTTAACTGGGATTTGGCCTGAGACAAAGAGCATATTGCCGACCTTGATCGCCGAGCTGTAAGGGCCGATGGCCTTAGGGGCATTAACCGAGCTGATGACTTCTTTTGCCATGATTACCTCTGACAAGCAACTAAAGGAAAAAGGATAATGTGCGAGGTTAAAGCTACGCATCTTGCCCCGCCTTGTCAAAGCCCGCGGGGCTAACGTTCCGCAACGGGGCAGAGCGTAGAGCCGGGCTAGGACCGGGCTAGGATCGGGCCGAGGGCCGTCCTTTTTCGCGCTTGAGTGTACTGGATTATCTTTTTAGTGCCGGAAAATGACCTTAAAAGGGCTGATTAGTGGACAGGATTAACCTTTTTGCTAAACTGAGCCCATGCCCCAGAGGGCTTTGTTTAGGTTTGAGTGTTAGGAGATTGTTATGAGCAAGGTTCGGGAATTACGTGACGCCGGTTACCTCTATGATGGCACCGCCGATGAGCCGGAGTTGGCGGCCGAGCGCACCAAGGCCAAGGATTTGTGCTTTGAGTACAACTACCAGACCCGTCCGTCTGATAGCAAGCGCCAAGGCGAGATCATGGATCAGCTTTTAGGCAAACATGGCAAGAACACCGCGATCTTGGCTCCTTTCTTCTGCGACTACGGCTACAACATCGAAGTGGGTGACAACTTTTTTGCTAACCACAATCTGTGCGTGTTAGATCCGGCCAAGGTGCGCATTGGCAATAACGTCTTTATCGCCTCCAACGTCAATATCACCACTGCCGGGCACCCCATCGACGCTGAGACTCGTAATAGCGGCATTGAGTACGCCTACCCGGTCACCATCGGCGATAGCGTCTGGATTGGCTCCAATGTCTGCATTTTGCCCGGCGTCACCATCGGCTCTAACGTCGTAATTGGCGCCGGTTCCTTAGTCAATAAGGACATCCCTGATGGCGTCGTCGCCGTGGGCAACCCATGCCGTGTACTGCGTAAGATTACCCCAGAGGATAAGAACAAGTACTTAGTACCACCTAAGTGCTGCCAGCAGCAGGACTAAGAGCGCGCCCAGCGGGTAACGCCCTTACTCCGATTAATCCTGACCTAAGCCCAGTCACGCCCAGACGTGACTGGGCTTAGGCATTTGTGCGGCGGCAGTTTTGTGATGGCAGGCCTTGTTGTGCCTTGTTATGGGGCAAAAGGGCGAGCGCTGGGGACGCGATGCGCCGTCGTGGGGCAAAATAGGCTGAACCAAGGCCGGATGCGGCGGTACGCCTATAATGCGGCCATTCCGCGCCCGGCGGCCCTTTAGCGCCCGCTTGGGCGGAACGGTGGCGGCGTTGCGCGGTGCGGCGCTGCGCGGTGGCGGCGCTGTGCGGTGCGGCGCTGCGATGTGCTGCGATGCTGTGATCGTCGCTGCTGCTGCCATCGGTGGTCGTGTTTTTGGTGAAGAGGCTGGGTAATGCTCACTTTTAGTAATGCTAAGTTTCGCTTGTCCGATGAACTGACTGTGGCGATTGACGCGCTGCAATTGGCCGATCACGACCTCTTGGTCTTGCTTGGGCACAATGGCTCGGGCAAGACGGCCCTAGCCAAGGCGTTAAATGGTGAGTTGCCGCTTAGCGCAGGCACAGTCACGGCTGAGCCGCCGCTTGAGAGTGAGCCCGGCACGGGTCCGGTCAACGCCTTGGGCTATCGGGCGCAGCTCGTATCCTTTGAGGGCCAACAGGCACTGTTTGAGGCCGACTACAATTTGCGCAATAGCGATGCGACCACCGCTAAAGAAGAGCAAGGCTTATTAGGTGAGGACTTGCTGGAGGGCTTAGATCCTAAGAGCGTGCATGAGGCGGTGGTAGCGCTTAATATCGCGGAACTTTTATCACGCCCGATTCGTACCCTTTCGGGGGGCGAGGGGCGCAAGCTCTTGCTAGCGCGGGCCTTAGGTGCTAAGCCTGACTTGCTCATCTTTGACTGCCCCTTTGACGCGCTCGATGTTGAGAGCCGCCAGCAATTGCTCGAGATCATCGGCTATATTCATAAGTTCTACCGTGAGCCAATTGTGCTCATCGTCAATCGCCCCGATGAAATCCCGAGCGACCTTACCGCGCTGGGCTTAATCTCGGACTTGCGGCTGACCAAGATCGACACCCGGGAGGCGCTGTTGCAAGACCCTGAGGCGAAGGCGCTGCTGTATTGCGGCACCTTGCCGCCGGTAGCGCTGCCCGAGCCCCCGGCACAATTTGCCATTACCTTGGCTGACCCAGCCGCGCCGATTGTGGCTTTAAATAAGGTTAATATCACCTATGAGCGTCCGGTGCTCAAGGATCTGACCTTTACTGTCAATCCGGGCGACCATTGGCAGATTGTGGGCCCCAATGGCGCGGGCAAGTCGACCTTGCTTTCGCTTATTACCGGCGACAATCCGCTGGTCTACGTCAACGACGTTACCGTTTTTGGTTACAAACGTGGCTCCGGCGAATCGATTTGGGACATCAAAAAGTGCTATGGCTATGTCTCAGGCGCCTTGCACTTAGATTACCGCGTCAGCTCGCCGGTTTTGCACGTGGTGCTCTCGGGCTTTTATGACTCGATTGGCCTGTATCAGCAACCGGGGGATCATGAGCTGGCAGTTGCGCGGGAATGGCTTAAGCTGGTGGGCCTTGAGCACGATGAGCTCAAGTCCTTTAAGGCCCTGTCCTTTGGCCAGCAGCGCATGCTCTTAATTGTGCGTGCCTTGGTCAAGCAGCCCCCTTTGCTCATTTTAGATGAACCGCTGCAAGGCCTCGACGCCTACGGCCGCGCTTTAGTACGATCCTTTATCACCTATATCATTGAGCGCGGCAAGACCTCGATTCTCTTTGTCTCGCACCATGAGGAAGATGCTCCGGCGGGCATCAATCACCGCTTGACCTTTGTGCGCGATGACGATGGTGTCAATTACCACATCGTGCAAGAGGCGCTCTCAGGTTCTGCTTAAGCGGTAGCTTTAGACCGTAGGCCTCAAGCTATTCAGGAGTAGGTGGAAACGGCCCCGGCATGCACGCATGCCGGGGCCGTCGCATCTGGGCGCATGCGGGCGCGGGCGCCCCCAACACGCCATTGGGAGCACGAGCAATACCGCAAAAGTCACCGCGCTTTAGGCTAGGGTCTGAGCGCACGGGAGCTTACCGTGCGCGCACGGCAAAGCCGAGGTAAAAACGCCGGAAGCGGCCACTGGTGCGGCCTGCGGCCTTACTTGGGAGCTGTGCTTTGGGCTAAAATGCACATTAGGTCATAAGACAAGAGGGAGACTAAGGTGCAGGAGGCTAAGGTGCAAGAGTTATTTGAGAAAATCGGCACGCCCGCCTTTGGGCGCATTTTGCGCCGCGAGCGTAAGGCGCTGCATTTAACGCAAGTGGAGTTGGCGCAAATGGCTAAGGTGCGCCAAGCGACCATCTCCAAGCTTGAGAACAATCCAACCAGCTGCGAGTTTGATACTCACTATCGTATCTGCACGGCTTTACAAGAGCATTTTGCTCCCAAGGCGCTGCGCCCGGCGGACTAAGCTTATTAAGCTTAAGCGGATTTACGTCGCTTGCGCGCTTCCAGACAGCGCGGAGCGCGGGCGCGTCGATTAAGGCCAGCTGCGCGCAGTGGGCGCTGTGTTAGTGTGACTTGCGTGAGCGCTGCTGCTTGCTCTTGTGCTTACACTTGCGCCGATAGGCCTCATAGGCGTGTTCGGTCAGTGCCGCGCTCTGAGCCCGCTGCGTGGTCACAATCTCTTCAGCCC
>DXIF01000174.1 GCA_019113025.1 Candidatus Anaerobiospirillum stercoravium
GACCTGTATCGGCGGCACGTGGGAACGGCGGCACGGTGGCGCGCGGTGGGGGCGGTGGCGCGCCATGGCGGCGCTACGCCGCGGCGCGCTCCGGCCCGCCGGGGGCGCCGTGGCTGGGTTTTGATCTTAGATCACAGCCCGCTCGCGCCCAGGTTGGTACAATGCTTGCGCATTCGGGTGAAAATGCCAGCCCGCCCCTGAGCTTGTGGGGATGGAACCTTAAGCCCGCGGCAGCGCCTGTTTGGCTTGGGCGTATGCTTTGGTTGCGTGTGCGGGCGCCCGGTTCGTAGGGCAGTTTGGAGGAATCATACTATGGTTGATATTCATGAGGTTTTCAGTACCTCGATCACGCTCGATGAGGTTGAACGTGCCAATCGTTGTGCCGAGGGCGCTTGCCCTGAGGGGGAGAGCGACACTAATGCGGTACGCATTGTCCACGCAGGTTCGATCCTGCCTTTAAAGCATGAGCACGACCGTGACTCCTTTATCCCATTTAGCCCAATTCTGTGCGCTTTTTACGCCGGTCCCAAGTCCGGTCAAGCTGACCGCGGCTTTGGCGACAGCTGCGTTTATGTCATGCGGGTGGAACTTGATGGCAGCCACTCGCTGGTCAATAAACTCGATTGCCCGCAGCTCAATCAAAAGGCCAATTGCACCCCAGTGCTGTTCTACTTAAATCAGGGGGAAGCGCGCCGTCTGCGCCACTCTTTAGATTTAGGGGCGCATGAGACGGTCACCCCTCATGCCCCAGTGGTTACTGGGGAGTTTAAGACCTCGATTCAAGACATCGTCGATAAGGCCAATCATCCTGATGATGACAAGACCATCGCCTTGATTTACAAGGCCGCCCCTAAGGACGCGGATTCGGTCAGCTATGTCTCCTTGAGCTTTGATGAAGGCCGTGCCTTTACCACCCCGCGCGTCTTAGTTGAGCATGCCCCGAACTCCGGGCGCGGTCCAGTGCGCACCAAGCCGTTCTTGATGCGCAAGGGCCCTTATGCCGGTCGTATCCTGTTACCATGCTCGGTTGAGAGCAAGGACGGCTTAGTCTTCGCTGACTTCAGTGACGATGACTTGCGTACTATTGCCCAAAGCAATGCGGTCACTCCCGATGAGAGCCAAAAGGTCGCAGCGGCCAAGAGCTTTGCCGCGCACGGCGTCGTACTGTCGGCCCTGTTTGAGGACTTGGGGGTTCACCGCAAGGGCTCGGCGGCCAACGATCCGATTACCCCAGAGGACGATGCCAAGGCCGCTAAGGTTCACATGATGTTAAGCGCCAGCGCCTCCCAGCTCTTTGTGGCCGATAGCGCTGATGGTGGCGCTACCTTTGGGAAGCCTTACCCGATTGATCTTTACAACTGCAATATGGGGATCGACGTCATCTCCTATCAAAACCGCTTACTGTGCCTAGGTAAGCTCGTGACCGACCCGGACAAGTGCGACTTTACCCGTGGCGCGCCGCTCTCCTTGTTCATGTCGCACGATGGCAAGAGCTTCACCAAGATCTTCACCTTAGAGGAAGATCCGCAGGGCGTCTTCACCTCGCCATGCTTGCAGGTTGATCGCCGCCATCACTTGCTCTATGTCAGCTACACCGATCACCGCAAGGCCATGAAGCTGCGCATCTTCCGCTTAATGCTTAACCACTAAGCGCGCCTAAGAGCGCCGCAGCAGGCGAAGGCGCGTGCGCCTCAGCCTGAGCGCACAAAAGCACCACGGCCCCCACGTTTGCGTGGGGGGTCGGGTGCTTTTTTGCTCCTGGCCGCGCGTCAGCGCCCGCGTGCGCGCGGGCGTGGCGCTGCGCGGCAGCACTCTGAGGGCGCGGCAGCGCGGATGCAAAAGCGGGACGCTTTGGCTATAATAAGCGGTTCGTGTCGCCTCTTGTGGGGGACTTTGCCGCGCAGCGTGGGGCTTTATGCTTGCGCTGGTGCTTGCGTTGGAACTAGGTTTGAACTTGCCTGGGCGCTAGGCTGTGATCAGGTGCGCCGGGGAGCGTGCGGCCTTATTTGCTGGGTTGAGAGTGCGCGTGCGGGGCCGCTGGTTTTGTGGCCTATGGCATGCTTTTTGACTTGGATGCTCTCAGCTTGATTTTTATTCGTCATTTCTCTGACAGGAGTTAGGACATGGTGGGCGTTGATAGCATCAGCTCAAGCGCGGTTATGAGCCAGTTTGAGCACATGAGTGCACGCATGAATGCAATGGCACAGCGCGGACAGGCTCTGTCTGAGCACGTGCAGGCCCCAAATAACCTCGTGGGCAACGCCAATCATCCTGTGGCTCTCTCTGGTCAAAGCGAATTCTTTTCCGGTATGACCGCGGCTGCCGCCTTGCGCGATCAGCCTATAGCCCCTTCCGATGCGGCTGCGCCAGGCGCCGCCTCTGGCTATGGCCCAGCAGGCAGCGCCGGTGAAACCGTAGGCGAGTTTAAGCAGCTGTTAACCGATGCCATTGAGAACGTTAACCGCTTGCAACACACTTCCAGCTCGATGCAAGCCCGGTTTGATGTTGGCGACCGTTCGATCTCCCTAGCCGACGTTATGATTGCCTCCAATAAGTCAAGCTTAGCGTTTGAAGCTACCTTACAAATCCGCAATAAGCTGGTTGATGCCTATCAATCGATCATGCAGATGCAGATTTAGTCATTGGGTTAAAGGATAGAAAATGTCAGACAATTCGTTTCCAGTGGCCGCGGGCGGCAATCAACAAGACCCCAATGCTAC
This sequence comes from Candidatus Anaerobiospirillum stercoravium, assembly GCA_019113025.1. Classification (GTDB taxonomy): domain Bacteria; phylum Pseudomonadota; class Gammaproteobacteria; order Enterobacterales; family Succinivibrionaceae; genus Anaerobiospirillum; species Anaerobiospirillum stercoravium. The sequence goes on from DXIF01000174.1 coordinate 2,721, forward strand.
GGCTCTTGTCGATCCTGCCACCACCGCTCCCGCGCAGACGGTGGCTCAAGCCGCTGACGAAGCTATTCCTGAGTTAGGCGCAGACGATAACCGCATCGGCGGTACCGTCGGGAGCACCATGAATGCTGCGCCAGCTGCCAATAACAATTTGAAAGGCCGCGTCAACGAGTTCCTGCACAATGGCGAGATCTTACGTAAGCTCATCATTATGGGCTTTTTGGTGCTGTTTTTAACCGGCGCCATCTTCGGTCTGCTCTCGCTTCAATCCTCAACGCAAAGCCAGTCCCTGCGCTCTTTAGGCCGTTATAGCCCCGAGGAAATGGGCCCGGTCTTAGATTTCTTATCCCTGCAAGGCTATAACTACACCTTAAACGGCGACAACATCTTGGTGGATGTGGCCGATTACAACACGGTGCGCGAGGCGATGTTGCGCAATGGCGTGGCGGTTAACCGTATCGCGGAGCAAGACGCCTTGATCATGCGCGATAACGGTTTTGGTGTCTCGCAGCGCCTTGAGAGTGAGCGTATTAAGCACAGCCGCGAAATGCAGCTGGCGCAGGCCATTGAGCGCATCAAGGGCGTTGAGCACGCTACCGTACTCTTAGCCATTCCGCGGGATAACGTTTTTGCGCGCTCTCAGCAGCGCCCCTCGGCAGCGGTGGTTGTGACCTTACAGCGCGGTTCGTATTTAACCCCAGATAACGTCAATTCGATTCGCTATACTGTTGCCTCCTCGGTTCATAACTTACTGGTCAAGGACGTTACCGTTACCGATCAAAACGGCACCTTATTGAGCGCCGAGTCGACCCAGAATACCGCCGACGATCGCCTGCAAAAAGAATTTGAGATGCGGACCTTACGCGAGGCGCAGTACCGCGATAAGTTAGATAGCATCTTGCGTCCAATGCTGGGCTATGGCAATTACTCGGCTGAGGTCGATGTCACCTTAGACACCACGATCGAAGAAGAGACGCGCCAATTCTTCAATCCAGAAAATCAGGCGGTCCGCTCCGAGACCTTACGTGAGGCCCGCTCGCCGCAGGAAGAGGGTTCTCCATATGGGGTTCCGGGCTCGCTATCGAACCAGCCTCCGGCCAACGCCACGATTCCACAGCAGTTGCGTACTGGTACCGCTCAAGAAAGCGATAGCCAAACGGCGACCGATGAGAGCCGTGAGGCAGTACGCAACTACGAAGTTGATACCACCATTCGTCACACTGTGCACCCGACCAATCGTGTAATGCGCTTAACGGTTTCGGTGGCAGTCGATCATATGCGCATCACCTCCGATGATGGTGCCGTGAGCTATGCCCCACGGCCGCAAGAGGAGCTGGACAAGATCGCCGACTTGATTCGCGGTGGTTTAGGCTTAGATGAGCGTCGCGGTGATTTCGTCGCAGTTGAGAGCGTGGCCTTCCCTCATGATGATGTTCAGCCGGCCCTGCCTTGGTGGCAGCAAGAGGCCTTCTTACGCATCCTGCGTATCGGTGGCGCTGTCCTCATTATCTTAGTCTTAGTGGTCTTTGTTGTCCGTCCAATGATCAACCGCTTGCTGCGCGGCCGTTCGGCCGAGGACCTCGAGCTGGAGCGTCAACTCGAGATGGACAATGGCTCAGCCTTGGGTGGTGAAGACGATCTCAACCTCATTGCTGCGCAAAATGAGCTCAACGATCAGATCTACAACATCAACCAGCAAGGTGGCATTGAACTGCCTAACTTGCACCGGGATGAAGATCTGCTCAACGCCGTTCGGACCTTGGTCTCCAACGAGCCTCAGTTATCGGCTGAAGTGCTGCGTGAGTGGATTAACTCCGATATGCGCGACAAGAAGGATAAGAAGAAGGCTAATAAGAACCAAAACAACGGTCTGTAAGCTGTTTTCTCTAGGCTTCAGGGGTAAGGCCGGGGGCGCATGCCCCGGACTTAACCCCTGAAGCCTTTGTTTTTTTGGGGCTTTGTTGTTAGGTACCGCGTCTTTTTGTTTCGCCCTTAATCTAAGAGGGATCTAAGAGGAATCTAAGAGGTTTGCTATGTCAGATCGCGCACTCGTACGCCAAGGTGGGCAGCAGATGAATTATCCTGTGACCCCATCCAATAATGGCTTGGAGCTCTCTGATGATGAGAAGATGGCCTTAGAGCGCCTCTCGGGCATCGATAAGGCCGCCATCTTGATGTTGTCCTTATCCGAGGAAGATGCCGCCGCGCTCTTCCGCAATTTGCAGCCTAAGCAGGTGCAAAAGCTCGGTATTCGCATGGCTGAGCTCGAGGATTTCACGCAAGATAGCGTCAACGCCGTCCATAAGACCTTCCTGACCAATATCACCAAGCACTCCAACATTGGCTTAGGCTCGTCTGACTTCGTGAAGAATGCGCTGGTGGCCGCCTTAGGTGAGGATAAGGCCAACAACTTAGTCGATCAGATTTCGATGGGCTCAGGCAGCCATGGCTTAGATTCACTCAAGTGGATGGATGCCCGTCAGGTTGCGACCATCATCCAAAACGAGCACCCGCAGATTCAGACCATCGTGCTCTCCTACTTAGATCCAGAGCAATCAGCTCAGATTTTAAGTCAGTTCCCGGAGACAGTACGCTTAGACCTCATCATGCGTATCGCCACCTTAGAAGAGGTGCAACCAGCGGCGCTCCAAGAGTTAAACGAAATCATGGAGAAGCAGTTTGCCGGTTCTGCTGGTACCCAATCGGCCAAGATTGGTGGCTTGAAGTCAGCGGCCAATATCATGAACTATCTGGATAACACCACTGAGACTCAACTCATGGATGCGATCCAGGCTCAAGACAAGGAAATGGGGCAACAGATTCAAGACCTCATGTTCGTCTTCGAGAACTTGGGTACGGTCGACGATCGCTCGATTCAGACCTTGCTGCGTGATATTCCAAACGATGTCTTAGAGAAGGCCTTGAAGGGCGCTGATGAGAACTTACGCGAGAAGTTCTACCAGAACATGTCCTCCCGTGCTCGTGAGGCCTTAAAGGAAGACCTCGAGTCGATGGGCCCGACCAAGATCTCCGACGTCGAAGCTGCGCAAAAGGAAATCCTTGCGATTGCGCACAAGCTCGCCGACGCCGGCCAGATTGTGCTCTCGCGCGGTGGTGCCGCCGACGACTTCATCGAGTAACGGCGCCAACTACTTGCCTGACCCCGGGCCCGCCCTTAGGTTGCCTGACCTCGGGGCCACCTCTAGGTTGCCACCCCCCAGTGCCACCCCTAGGTTGCCTCACCTAGGTTGGGGGCGGGGCCTTTCACCTCAGGACGGAGCTGCCGTTCTGGGGTGTTGTTGTTTTTAGGGCGGTGGCAAGGGTAGAGCGCGAGCGTACATGAACTTTGGCGGCCCCGCACGGTCGTAACGCGCCTTGACGTGCCGCATCCGCAAAGCGGCAGCGGCGCGCAGGGCGCTGGGATTTTGGCCCAGCTGTTGCACCGCTGATCGGATGCGGCGCGTCGGGGCGCTGTGTGGTTTTAGGAGTTGTGAGCAATGGCCTACAGTGACCATCCCTTTGGAAGCATGGCGGGCAAGGTCGATCCAAGCCGTGTCATCGAATCGATTAAAGATAACATCCATGCTCAAGAGTTCAAAGAGGTCAGCATCATTAGCGGTACTGAAGCTCAGAACTTTGCGGCGATGCAATGGCCGTTGTTTGACGACGGTAAGCCTATTACCACTAATGCCTTAGGCTATCCGGTCGGCGGCTACTTCAAGCGCCATGAGGAAGCCTTGAAGATGGCCAAGGAAGAGGCTGAGCGCATCGCCGAAATTGAGCGCGCGGAGTCCGATCAGGCCGTGGTCGCCGCCGCCAATGCCGCGGCAGGCTTTGAGCCTGAGCCCACCCCTGCCCCGCAAGAAGAAGCTGCCTCTGATCCGATTTCGGTTGAAGAGCTTGAGGCCATTCGCAATACCGCACGTAACGAAGGTTACACCGAGGGCTTAAACCAAGGCCATGCGGAGGGCTATGCTAAGGGCGTAGAACAAGGTAAGTATGACGGCTTCAATCAAGGCAAAAAGGATGGTGCCGCCGAGGGCTATCAAGACGGCTTCCGCCAAGGGCGCGATGAGGGCTTTGCCAAGGGCCAAGAGGCGGGCCTTACCGCAGGCAGCGATATGGTCACCACCCAAGCGGATCGCTTCCGCCATTTAGCCGATATGCTCGCTAACCCGATTCGCGAGATTGATGAGAACGTCACCGATGAGATCGTGTATATCATTTCGCGCTTGGCGCGCGTGATCTTAAAGCGCGAGCTCAAGGGGGATGTGGAGTATTTAAAGCGCTGCATTGAGCAGTGCTATACCTTGCTACCTGAGGCCAAGCATGGGGCCGAGATTCGTTTAAGCGAAAACGACTACGCCTTGATGGTCGCCGCTATTGGCCGTGACTACATGAACTCTCAAGGCTGGGACATGCAGCCGGATGAAACCATGCAAGATGGTGACATCACGGTTAACACCAAGATTAGCTCGGTGCAGTGGCGCATTGACGATCGTATCGACGCCTTGATCAGCGAATTCTTAACCGGCTCGTCCGATGCGGTTAATTCCGCGCGCAAGGAAGTGATCTCAGGTGCCCCTGACTTTGATGAGACGCCTAAAAAGCAGCTCATCCCACCGCGCGACATCCTGGGCATGTCCGAGCGCATCGCCCAGAATATGGCGGCGATGGCGCCTAAGCCTGATTTTGCTGAAGAGCTGGCCGCGCATGTGGATGCACAGGCGGCGCAAAATCCGCACCTCAATCCGGCCAATCGCCAACCAAACTTAGATCCTGAGTTTGACCCCGATGGTGCCGAGCTCGATGCCGCGCAGCGCCTAGCC